>NZ_JBFRFC010000005.1:0-293842 GCF_052114625.1 Stenotrophomonas sp. 2YAF26
AGCTTACAGGGACGTACTTGCAGCGTCCCCCGCAACCGGACCCACCCCGCCATCCCRCAGSAACCCCGCTGTTGCCGTTGCCGTTGCATTTGCGGTTGCTTCGGCGGTTGCTTCGGCTGTTGCCGTGGCCTCTGCGGGTGCCGGGCGCAGCCCGGCTGTGACCCTACCTTCGGACCTGGCCTTCGCCCCGTACCACGAACCGTTCGACTGTCAGCGCTTCCAGCCCCATCGGGCCATAGGCGTGCAGGCGCGTGGTGGAGATGCCGATCTCGCTGCCGAGGCCAAGCTGGCCACCATCGGAAAAACGCGAAGACGCGTTGACCATCACCACCGCCGAGCGCAATGCGCTGACGAAACGCGCGGCACTGGCCACGTCTTCAGTGGCGATCACTTCGGTGTGGTCGGAGGTGTAGGTACGGATGTGCGCGATCGCTGCATCAAGATCGTCGACCACGCGGACCGCCAGTATCAGATCGAGGAATTCGGCGGCATAGTCGTCCTCGCTGGCCGCGGTGCTTCCCGGCAGCAACGGCCGCGCGCGCTCGTCTGCACGCAGCTGCACGCCACCTTCGGCCAGCGCCAGTGCAGCACGCGGCAGGAACGCTGCGGCAATGTCCCGGTGCACCAGCAGGGTCTCCAGTGAATTGCACGCGGAGGGGCGACTGCACTTGCCGTCCACCAGCAGATCGAGCGCTTTGGCTGCATCGGCGCTGGCATCGACGAACAGGTGGCAGACACCCTTGTAGTGCTTGATGACCGGCACGCGCGCGTGCTCGGCGACGAAGCGGATCAGGCCTTCGCCACCGCGCGGGATGGCCAGGTCGATCAATTCGTGCAGTTGCAGCAGTTCCAGCATCGCTTCGCGGCGCAGGTCGGTCAGCACCGTCACAGCGGCAGGGGGCACGCCGTTGGCCTTCAATGCCCCCGCCAACGCCTGGGCGATGGCGGTATTGGAATGGATCGCCTCCGAGCCGCCACGCAGGATCACGCCGTTGCCCGCCTTCAGGCACAGCGCGGCGGCTTCGGCGGTCACGTTCGGGCGTGCTTCGTAGATCATCGCGATCACTCCCAGCGGCACGCGCACCTTCTGCACGCGGATGCCGTTCGGACGCACGTCGTCGCGGGTCACCTGCCCGACCGGGTCCGGAAGGCCGGCCACCTCGCGCACGGCGTCGGCCATCGCCAGCAGGCGCGCCGGGTCCAGTGCCAGACGGTCGAGCATCGCGTTGCCCACGCCTTTGTCGCGGGCGGCGGCCAGGTCGCGTGCATTGCCTGCAAGAATCTGTCCGGCATTGACCTCCAGCGCCTGCGCCATCGCCTGCAGCAGTGCCCTGCGCGCATCGCTGTCCAGGCCGGCAACCACCTGCGCCGCCTCGCGGCAGGCACGGGCCTGCGATTCGATCTCACTCATCGGCATATCCTGCAGTGGGTTCATGGCAGCACCAGATCGTCGCGATGGACGACGGTACCGCCGTAGTTGTAGCCGAGCACGGTCTGGATGTCGCGGGTGTGGCGGCCGGCAATGCGGCGCACGTCATCGGCGGCGTACTGGCTCACACCACGGGCCACGCACACCCGGCCGGCGTCGGTGTTCCAGCATACCTGCACCATGTCACCGCGCCGGAACGCGCCGTCGGCACCGGTGATGCCACCGGGCAACAGCGATGCCCCCTTCTCGCGCATCGCCTGGGCGGCGCCGGCATCGATCAGGATCGCGCCTTCGGCGAGCGGAGCGTGGCGCAGCCAGTGCTTGCGGGCCGCCTCGCGGCTGCGCGCGGCATGGATGCGGGTGCCGTGCAGGCGATCCTGCGCCAGCGCGCGTACCACCTCGCCGCTGCGGCCATTGAATAGATAGGTTTCGATGCCGACACGGCCGGCCTTGGCTGCGGCCTCCAGCTTGGTGCGCATGCCGCCGGTGCCGGCGACCGAACCGGCGCCGCCAGCCATCGCCAGCACGGCGTCATTCAACTCGACTACTTCATGCAGTGGCCGGGCATTGGCATGCGTGCGCGGGTCGGCACTGTAGAGACCGTCGATGTCGGTAGCGATGAACAGTGCATCGGCATCGACCAGCGCCGCCACCGTCGCGGCCAGGTTGTCGTTGTCACCGAGTTTGAGCTCATCCACCGAAACGGTGTCGTTCTCGTTGACCACCGGCAGCGCGCCCAGCCGCAGCAGCTCGTTGAGCGTTGCCCGCGCATTGAGATAGCGGCGGCGGTTGCGCAGATCGTCATGGGTCAGCAGCACCTGCGCCACCGGGCGCTCGAAGAAGCGCTGCCACAGACCGATCAGCTGCGCCTGGCCCAGAGCCGCCAACGCCTGCCGCGCCGCCATCGCGGCACCGGGTTCATCGGCCCGGGGCAGGATCGCGCGGCCGGCAGCGACCGCGCCGGAGGACACGATGACGACCTCGCGCCCGGCCAGCACGTTGGCCGAAACGAACTGGGCCAGGCCCAGCGCGTGGCGCGGCGACAGGCCACCACCGTCGGCGGCCAGCAGGCTGCTGCCGACCTTGAGCACGGCACGCCGCCACGACGGCAGCGCTTGTTCGGGGAACGGCGATGCAACGTGGGCGGCGTGGACAGTCATCAGGGGCGCCTCAGCGGGTATTCCATTCATGGACGCTCAGCGCCGATGCCTGCATCGTCACCAGCGGATCGGTGGCGACGATGGCCTGCGCCTGCGCGAGGCTGTCGAGGTTGCACAGCACATAGGCGCCACCGCTGCCGTCGGCAAAGCCGCCGGTCAGCTGCAGCCGGCCCTCGGCCTGCAACGCATCGAGGAAGTCGCGGTGCGGCTGCACCACGGCGTCGTTGAAGCCCGGCAGGCGCATCGCCAGCACCAGGTAGACGGTGCCGGCCATCAGGACAGCGCCTGCCAGCGCGCGCGCAGTTCATCCAGGCGCAGGTCCGACGCCGAACCCGGCGATACGCGCGCCGCCAGGCTGCCTTCTGGCGTTCGCCCCTGCCCTGCACTGTCGGCACCGGCAGCAGCGGCCTTGTAGGCCTCGCGGAACGGCACGCCCGCTACCGCAGCTTCCACCGCGACATCGGTGGCATACATGCCCGAATCGATCGCTGCACGCAGCTTGTCATCGCGCCATTCCAGGTTGGCCAGCAGCGCCGGCAGCAGTTCAAGCGCGGCCAGGCCGCGCCCGAAACCGTGGAAGATCGCACCCTTGGACGACTGCAGGTCGCGGTGGTAGCCCGACGGCAGCGACAGCAGCTGCTCGATTTCGGTGCGTGCAGCGGCGACGCTGGCATGGGTCGCCCGCATCAGCTCGATCACGTCCGGATTGCGCTTGTTGGGCATGATCGAACTGCCGGTGGTGTACTGCGCCGGCAACGCGACGAAACCGAATTCGGCGCTGGTGAACAGCGACAGGTCCCAGGCAATGCGGCGCAGGTCCAGGGTGGCACCGCCCAGCGCTTCCAGCGCGGCCAGTTCGAACTTTCCACGCGACAGCTGAGCGTAGATCGGCGAAATCTGCATGCGCGCAAAGCCGAGCGCGGCGGTGGTGTGCTCGCGATCCAGCGGCAGGTTTACGCCGTAACCGGCGGCGGTGCCAAGCGGATTGGCATCGACCAGCGCATGGGTATCGCGGGCGCGCACGGCGTTGTCGATGAAGGCTTCGGCCCAACCGGCCCACCACATGCCGGCCGAGGACACCACGGCACGCTGGATGTGGGTGTAACCGGGAATCGGCAGATGCTGCTCGGCCTGCGCACGGTCAAGCGCCACCTTGGCCACCTCGGCGCTGACCTGCGCCACGCGCTGCAGCTTCTCCTTCAACCACAACCGGGTGGCGACCAGGATCTGGTCATTGCGGCTGCGGCCGGTGTGGATCTTGCGGCCGGCATCGCCCAGGCGCTCGGTCAACCGTGCCTCGATCGCCGAATGGCCATCCTCATACTGCGTATCCAGCACGAAGCGGCCTTCGCGGAAGTCCTGCGCCAGCACCTCGAGTTCACGCAGCAACCCGGCCAGTTCGTCGGCGCTGAGGATGCCGATGTGCTGCAGGCCCTGCGCATGCGCTGCGCTGGCAGCAATGTCATGCAGGAAGAACTCGCGATCGAGGATCACATCGTCGCCGGCGAGGAAGGTCTGGATCTGGGCATCGACAGCGACGCCTGGCTTCTGCCAAAGAAGGTCTGCCATGGGGAGCTCCTGTACGGTTTCAGTGCGGGATCGACGTCAGTTCGTCGATGCCCAGCGCAAGATTGAGGTTCTGCATGGCCTGGGTGGCCGCGCCCTTGAGCAGGTTGTCCAGGGTCGCCACCACCACCACCCGCTTGCCGCCCGGGGCGAGCGTGAAGCCGCCGACCTGGGCACCGTGGCGGCCAGCGATGCGGCTTACCCACGGTGCCTCGTCCACGACCTCGATGAGGGCTTCACCGGCGTAGGCTTGCTGGAAGCGCTCGACGATCTGCTCGCGGGTCTGCACGCGGTTCAACCACAGGTTGGCGGTGAGGGTGATGCCACGGAAATGCGGCGCGACGTGCGGCATGAATTCGACCGCCACGCCCAGCTGCACGGACACCTCGCGCTCATGCACGTGGTTGGTCAGCGCGTAGGGCATCAGGTTGTCGGCCAGCAGTTCAACGTTGTTCTTGTCCGACGGCGAGGTGCCCGCACCCGAGTAGCCGGACACGCCGAAGCACTGCGGCGGGCCAGCCAGCAGATCCAGCAGCGGATGGATCGCCAGCTGCATCGCGGTGGCGTAGCAGCCGGGGTTGCTGATGTGCTTCTGCCCGCTGTAACGGCTGCGGGTAAGCTCGGGCAGGCCGTAGTACCAGGTGTTGTCGAAACGGTAGTCGGCCGACAGGTCGACGATCACCGTGTCCGGCTTCGCCGTTTCCAGCGCCGCCACGAACGGTGCGGCCAGGCCGTTGGGCAGGGCCAGGATCACCGCATCCACGCCCTTGGCGGCAACGGCGTCGGCGTCGAGATTCTCGAACTGCAGTTCACCCTGCCATTGCGGGTAGTGGTCGGACACGCGCTGCCCGGCCAGTTCACGCGAGGACACGAAGCCCAGCTGCAGGTTCGGATGCGCTGCCACCAGGCGGATCAGCTCGGCGCCGGTATGGCCGCGGGCGCCGACGATGCCGACGGTGAACGAGGAGGAAGTGCTCATGCGTGCGTGCTCATGCGTGCGAATCGAGGCGGTGCTGCAGGTGGCGTTTCACGCCCTGCCATTCCGCATCGATGATGGAGAAGATGACGGTGTCGCGCGGCGTGCCGTCGGGATGCCGGCGGTGATTGCGCAGCACGCCATCCTGCTTGGCGCCCAGGCGTGCGATCGCGGTGCGCGAGGTGAAGTTGAACCAGCTGGTTTCAAACACCACGCTCAGGCATTCCAGCCGCTCGAAGGCATGGCTGAGCAGCATCAGCTTGGTTTCGGAGTTGACCCCGGTGCGCTGCACCGACTCGCCATACCAGGTGTAGCCGATGCTCAGCCGCGGTACGTCCGGTTGCAGATCGTAGTAACGGGTCGTGCCGACGATCTGGTCGTTGGCATCGAACACCACGAACGGCAACACCTTGCCTTCGGCCTGTGCCTGCAGCGCGGCCTGCACATAGCCGGTCATGGCCTTCGCATCGGGCACCTGGGTGTACCAGAGCCTGGACAGCGCGCCTTCGCCCAACGCGCCGCGCAGGCCGTCGATGTGGCTCATCTGCAGCGGTTCCAGCCGCGCATGCGTGCCGGTCAACGTGGGTACCCGGGTCCAGTCTGCGTGGTTCATCGCGCTCAGCCCTCGAGGCTCGGTGCACGCACCGCGCAGTGGTCGACATAGGTCCTGATCCGGTCGATGCCATCGGCGCCGTACCAGAACACCTTCCAATGACCCTGCTTGTAGCAGCCATCGGACTCGGCGTAGTAGAAGTGGTTGATCGGGTTGCCGTTGCGCGAGCGCCAGAACAGCTGCGGGGTTTCCTCGCGCATCACGTTCCAGACCGCGCGGCCAAGCCCTTCGCCCTGCGCATCATCGAGCACGGCGAACTTGTCCAGGTACACGCCCTCGGTCTCATCGGTGAGGATCACCGCCGTGCGGTAGTTCTCGCTGACGTACGCGCGCAGCAGCGTGGTCCTCTCGAAATAGTCCGGCACCAGGGTGCGGCCGAAACTGGATTCGATCAGGCCCTTCAGGCGCGGCAGGTCCAGCTCGCTCCAGGCAGTTGCACGCAGCACCTTCTCGCCCTTGCGCACCAGCGTTCCCGAGCCCTTGTGGGTGAACAGTTCCTTGGCCAGGTCGGCCGGCCGGGTGATCGACACCGACGATTCCAGCGGCAACCGGTCCAGCAGGGACTTGATCTGTTCGATCTTCACCTTCATGCCACCGTGGATCCACGGTTGTGCGATCAGGTGGTCGTACTCGGTGGACAGGTTGATCGAATCAATCACGCTGCCCTGCTCGTCCAGCAGGCCGCCGGTGCCGGTCAGGAAAATGATCTTGTACGGTTGCAGCTCCTGCACCAGTTCGTTGGCGGCGAAGTCGGCATTGACGTTGAGGATCTGCCCACCGGCGGTCTCGCCCAGGCTGGTGATGACCGGGATCGAGCCGGCACGCAGGCTGGCCTCGATCGGCGCCAGGTTGACCTTCTTCACCTCGCCGACCAGGCCGTAGGTATCCAGGTCCAGGTACTCCGCCTCGAACACGCCGCCGGTGATGGAGGTGGCGCGCGCGCCATTCTGCTGCAGTGCTTCGACCAGGCGCAGGTTGGACTGCTGGAACACCCGGCGCACGATCGCCAGCGCTTCCGGCGAGGTCACCCGCAGGCCGTTGACCGTCTGCTTTTCAATACCGGCTGCCGACAGTTCCGCATCCAGCTGCGGGCCGGCGCCGTGCAGCACGATCGGGGTCAGGCCGACTTCCTGCAGGAACGACAGCGAGGAGGTCAGCGCGTCGAGATCGTCGCGCAGCACCGCGCCGCCGACCTTGACCACGGCGAAGCGCTTGGCGTCCAGCTGCGAAAAGCGCTTGAGGTACTGGCTGATCTCCTTCGCGCTGGCCATGCTCGAGAGCAGGCGCACGATGGTCTGGCGGGTCTGGCGGTGGGGCTGGAGGGCAGGAGACATTTCGGTTTCGTCACAGGCGGCGGTCGCCGCGTTGCAGTTCCGCCGCGCAGAAGCGCAGCGGCGTTGTGGGTCGATCAGGCGCCGGCGGCGATGATCCGGTGTACGGCGTCGGTGTAGCGCTGCAGCTGCTCCAGCGTCACGAACTCATCGGCGGTGTGGGCCTGGGCGATGTCACCCGGGCCGAACACCATCGTGGTGTAGCCACCGGCCGAGAACAGCGACGCCTCGGTCCAGAAGTCCACCGCGTTGCCGATCGGCAGCTCCAGCGCATCGGCCACGTCGCGCGCCAGCAGGCGGCGGTGTTCGGCTTCGGCGATGTCACCGGCCGGCAGGCTGGGGCCGCGGAAGGTCTCGGTGAACAGCGCGGCTTCCGGTTCGGCAAAACCAGCGAAGGTCGCCAGCAGCCCGTCGATGTCCATCGACGGCAGCGGCCGGAAACCAAAACGCACTTCCGCCGCCGGTGCGATCATGTTGGCCTTGATGCCACCTTCCACACGCCCGATGTTGAAGCGCAGGCCGGTCAATCCACCGAAGCGTGCCGAGGCCAGCGATTGGACATGGTCCAGCGCGCGGTTGCCCCAGCGCATCGCCTGGTGCAGCGCGCTGGCGGCTGCATCCTGCTTGCCCGACGCATGGCCGGCACGGCCGGCGAACTGCATCAGCACCGAGCTGATGCCACGATGCGCGAGCACCGCCTCGCTCATGGTCGGTTCGGCCACCAGCACCGCTTCGTACGCAATGCCCCGGGCCAGGAACGCCGCGATGCAGCGCGGATCGTTGGCTTCTTCATCGCTGGAGAACAGGAAGGCCGCGTCGCCATCACTGGCATTGGCGGCCGCCACCAGCGCCGCAGCCGCGCCCTTGATGTCACACACGCCAAGGCCGACCACGCGGTCGTCCAGGCGGCGCATCACGTGCGGGTCGGCACTCCAGTGCGGCGAGTCCGGCACGGTGTCCAGATGCACGTTGAACAGGTACTTCGGCGTGCCGCGCACGGCATACAGGCTGACCGCGCCGGCGCCATGGTCGATCACCTCCACATTGAACCCGGGCAGGTTGTCGCGCAGGTAATCGAAGATGCCACCGGTGGTGATCGCACGCGGCGGGTTGCGGGTGTCGAAGGACACCAGGGCCTGCAGATGCGAGATCGTCTGTTCAAGCATGAATCAAAGATCCTTCAGTACAACGTGTACCGGCTGGAGGAGAGCCCCCTTGATGTTCAAGGGGGCGCGCCAACGGCGCGGGGATTAGGTGGAATGCGCGGGAGACGCACGCGCAAGTCAATCGCTCAGCGATTGACTTGCGCGTATAGCGTCGAGCTCATGCCGAACAGCTTGATGAAGCCCTCGGCTTCTTCCACGCCCCAGTCGGCCGACTGCGCATAGGTGGCGCCCTTGGTGTTGAGAAGGTGCGGCGACTTCACCGCAACGGCGTCGACGCGGCCGCCACGGGTTTCCAGCACCACTTCGCCGTTGACCTTGGCCTGCGAGGACTTCAGGAAGGCTTCGATGTCGGTCTTCAGCGGGTCGTGGTAGAAGCCTTCGTACACCAGCTCCACCCACTTGCGCGCCACGTCCGGCTTGAAGCGGTTCTGCTGCTTGGTCAGCACCGCATCTTCCAGCGCGCGGTGTGCGGCCAGCAGCGAGACCAGGCCCGGTGCCTCGAACACGATGCGGCCCTTCAGGCCGATCACGGTGTCGCCGGTGTACACGCCACGGCCGACGCCGTAGGGGGCGAACAGCTTGTTGAGCTGGGCCAGGATCTGCTCACCCGGCAGTGCCTTGCCATTGAGCTCGACGGCTTCGCCTTCGACGAACTTCAGGGTGACGGTCAGCGCCTGTTCCGGCCACTCGGCGCGCGGTGCGCACCAGCCACGGGCGCCCTCGCCCGGTGCTTCCCAACGATCGATCTCGCCGCCGGACATGGTCAGGCCCAGCAGGTTCTCGTTGATGGTGTAGGCCTGCTGCTTGGCGCGCACGCCGAAGCCACGCTCTTCCAGGTACTTCTGCTCGTAGGCGCGGGTCTGGGTGTGTTCCTTCTGGATCTCGCGGATCGGCGCAATGATCTGGTAGTCACCCAGGGCCTTCACTGCCAGGTCGAAGCGCACCTGGTCGTTGCCCATGCCGGTGCAGCCGTGGGCGATGATGTTGGTGCCCAGTTCGGCAGCGCGCTTGAGCGCGGCATCGACGATCAGGTAACGGTCCGACACCAGCAGCGGGTACTGGCCCTGGTAGCCCTCGCCGGCCCACACGAACGGCTTGACGAAGCCGGACCAGATGGCCGGACCGCCATCGACGGTCTGGTGGCTGGTGACACCCAGCTCGGCGGCACGCTTCTCGATGAAATCGCGCTCTTCGTCATCCACGCCGCCGGTATCGGCGAACACGGTATGCACGTTGTAGCCGCGCTCCTGCAGGTACGGCACGCAGAAGCTGGTATCAAGGCCGCCGGAGAAGGCGAGAACGACGTCTTTGTTGCTCATGGGGGGTATGTCCTGGTAGCGCCGGGCCATGCCCGGCGGATTGTCTGGAATGCTCGAACGACGTACGAAAATCAGCGGCCGGCAACAGCAGCCATGATCGCCTTCTGCACATGCAGGCGATTCTCGGCTTCGTTGATGGCGATGCACTGCGGCGAGTCCATCACGCCGTCGGTTGCCTTCACGTTGYGGCGCAGCGGCAGGCAGTGGCTGAACACGCCGTTGTTGGTCAGGGCCATCTTCCGCTCGTCGACGATGAAGTGCTTGAACTGGTCGCGAATCGGCTTCTCCGGCTCCCAGTTGCCGAAGAACGGCAGCGCGCCCCAGCTCTTGGCGTAGACCACGTCGGCACCGGCATAGGCACTGTCGATGTCATGGCTGATCTTCAGCGAACCGCCGCTCTCGGCCACGTTCTGCTCGGCCCAGCCCATGTAGCGCTCGTCGAGGATGTAGTCAGCGGTCGGGCACAGCAGCGTCACGTCCATGCCCATGCGGGTGGCGATGGTCAGCGCCGAGTTGGCCACCGCGGTGTTCAGCGGCTTCGGGTGATAGGTCCAGGTCAGCACGTACTTCTTGCCGCGCAGGTCCTGGGTACCGAAATGCTCCTGCAGGGCCATCACGTGCGCCAGTTCCTGGCACGGATGGGTGATGGTCTCCATGTTGATCACCGGCACCGGCGAGTATCTGGCGAAACTCTCGAGCACGACGTCCTGGCGGTCGTAGGCCCAGTCGACGAACTTCGGGAACGCGCGCACGGCGATGATGTCGCAGTAGCGGCCGAGCACCTTGGCTACTTCAGCGATGTGCTCTTCGGTATCGCCGTCCATCACCGTGCCGAGGTTGAACTCGATCGGCCATGCATCCTTGCCCGGCTGCAGCACCACTGCGTGGGCACCGAGCTGGAACGCGCCCAGCTCGAAACTGGTGCGGGTGCGCATGGACGGATTGAAGAACACCAGCGCGATCGACTTGCCCTTGAGCTGGTCGCCGAGCTTGTTGCGCTTGAACAGCGCAGCCTGGGTCAGCAGCGCGTCAAGTTCGCTGCGGCTCCAGTCCTGGGTGTTCAGGAAGTGCTTGGGGGACATCATCATTCCTTGCATGAGCGGCGCCGAGGGTCGACGCGGTGGAAGGTGGAAGGGAAAACCGGGAACCAGGGTGGTACGAAAAGGTTGCAGATGAAGCTTTCAGAACGCGGAAACGAAAAAACCCAGCCGGCGGGCTGGGTTTTTTTCGGACGAACAGCAGAAAGCTCCGGATTACCCAGCGAGAATGTGGGGTTCCGGTCGACGGGCACGCGACGTCATGCCAGTGGCCTGGCGGGCGGCGCTGCTGTCGTGCTGGAAGTCGGTGAGCTTCATTGGTCGGCAATCTTTACATGCGGCCGGGGCCGGCGCAAGAGGCCGGCGTCGCAGAATCAGGGGGTGCCGGCGGCAGCCTGCTCCGGGCCCACCCAGGGGGTGATCGAAACCCGGATCTTCAGCCGGTTGCCTGGGTCTTCCGGCAGCCGTGAACGGTACTTGGTGCCCTTGTAGACATAGTCCACGTCATAGGCGATGGGGCGGCGGAACTCGCGTCCGACAGGCACGATACGACAGTCCCGGGTCAGCATCGGGCCCGTGTTGGCCGGCGCTGGGGCGGGGGCTTCCGCCGGCAGTTCCTCCAGCACCTCCTCGTCGCTGCGCTTGAACATCGAGCGAACCGAATCCCAGAGGCGGCCGATGCGGCCCTTGTCCTCCACCGGCTCCTCGCCGGTGACGTTGACCGGCGCCAGGGTACGGGTCGAGACCGGCTCGCAGTGCTCCTCGGTGCGGGTTGCACGCAGGGTCTGGAACACCGGCTCCACGTTGAGCACCTGGGCGTAGTCGAACTTCACGTTCTCCACGATCACCACCCGGTTGCGGGGCTCGGCCTCCTGGGCCTGGACCACGGCGGGCAGCGCCGACAGGCAGGCCAGGGTCAGCAACGCGGTGGTTTTCATTGGCGAAGGGAGCAGGGACACGGCAATAGTGTAGGCAGTGGTGACCGCAAGGGGCTGAACATTACCCGTCCGCGCCGTTCCTGCCCACCCCATCCCGGCCGCCGGTGACGTCCACCGGTGGCAACGGTCCCCCCAAAGGGCCCCGACACGTTCTAAAATCACAGGCTTGTCCCCCAGTCACAGACCCATGACCCTGCGCCTGCACAACAACCTGACTCGCCAGCTCGAACCGTTCACCCCGCTCGATCCGGCCTGTCCGACCCTGTATGTGTGCGGCCCGACGGTCTACAACTACGTGCACATCGGCAACGCCCGTGGGCCTGTGGTGTTCGGGGTGCTGGCCGACCTGCTGCGGCGGCGCTTCGGTGCCCTGCGCTACGCCCGCAACATCACCGACGTGGACGACAAGATCAACACCGCCGCGCGCGAGCAGGGGGTGCCGATCAGCACCATCACCGACCGCTTCGCAGCGGCCTACCGTGAAGACATGGCCGCGCTGGGCGTGGTGCCGCCGGACATCGAGCCGGAAGTGACCGCACACATGGCGCAGATCATCACCATGATCGAGCAGCTGGTCAGCAGCGGGCATGCGTACGCCGCCGAGGGGCACGTGCTGTTCGCCGTCGGCAGTTTCGAGGGCTACGGCAAGCTGTCGCGCCGCGACCCGGAAGAGATGCTGGCCGGTGCCCGTGTCGAGGTCGCTCCCTACAAGCGCGCGCCTGGCGACTTCGTGCTGTGGAAGCCGTCCGGCGACGACCTGCCGGGCTGGGAGTCGCCCTGGGGCCGCGGCCGTCCCGGCTGGCATATCGAATGCTCGGCGATGGCCGCCGCGCACCTTGGCGAGACCATCGACATCCATGCCGGCGGCGTCGACCTGCAGTTCCCGCACCACGAAAACGAGATCGCACAGAGCGAGTGCGCGCACGGCGGCAAGGTGTTCGCGCGCTTCTGGCTGCACAACGGCATGCTCAACTTCGGCGGCGCCAAGATGAGCAAGTCGATCGGCAACATCGAGCGCGTCCACGACCTGGTGCGCAGGCATGCCCCCGAGGCGCTGCGCCTGGCGTTGCTGTCGGCCCACTACCGGCAGCCGCTGGACTGGTCCGACGCGCTGATCGAACAGTCCGGCCGCACCCTCGACCGCCTGTATGGCACCCTGCGCGAGCTGGCCGATGTGGCCGCCGCCGCGGTGATCCCGGCAGAGATCGAAGCGGCATTGGATGACGATCTCAATACGCCGCAGGCGTTGGCCGAAGTGGCCCGTATTGCCGGTGAAGCGCGCCGCGCCACCGATCCTGCCGAACGCGCACGCTTGAAGAGTGAACTGCTCGGCGCCGGCCTCGCCCTGGGCCTGCTGCAGGCCGATCCGGCGCAGTGGTTCGGCAACGCCGCTGGCGACAGCGACGACGACGCGCGCATCCAGGGCTTGATCGACGAACGTGCGGCGGCCAAGCAGGCGCGCGACTTCGCCCGTTCCGACGCCATCCGCGACCAGCTGGCCGCCGAAGGCATCGTGCTGGAAGACACCCCGCAGGGCGTGCGCTGGTCGCGCAAGCGCGGCTGACCTGCCCTGCCCCGTGGCCGGTCCGCCGGCCACGCTCCCTACTGTAGAGACTGTTGTGATCGACTCCCCGTTCCCGCTTGAACCCACCGCCGCCGAGGCACAGACGGCCATCGCCGAGGAATTCGGTTTCTTCGGCGACTGGTCCGAGCGCTACCAGTACCTGATCGACCTCGGCCGCAAGCTGCCCGCCTTCCCGGACGCGTGGAAGACCGAAGAGCACCGCCTGCTCGGTTGCCAGTCAATGGTCTGGATCGTGCCGGAAGGCAACGCGCAGTCGCTGCGCTTCCACGCCATCAGCGATTCGGCCATCGTTTCCGGCCTGATCTTCCTGGCGCTGCGCGTGTACTCCGGGCGCAGCGCGCAGGAGATCCTGACCACCGAACCCAGCTACATCCAGGATATCGGCCTGGCCCGCCACCTGTCGCCGACCCGCAGCAACGGCGTGGCGGCAATGCTGGCGTTCATCCGTGAGACCGCGCAGGCTCAGCTGCAGCGCGATCCGTCGTGAGCGAGCCCGCCACGGCCGAAGACACCGCGCTGGGCCTGCTGTCCCGGCCCGGTTTCGCCAGGCTGCTGGCGTATCGCATCTTCGCGATGCTGTCCTACCAGGTGGTCGCGGTCACCGTCGGTTGGCACATCTACGAAGTCACCCGCAATCCGTTCTCGCTGGGCCTGATCGGCCTGGCCGAGGTGCTGCCGTTCTTCTGCGTGGCCCCGTTTGCCGGTTACCTGGTGGATCATCTGCCGCGCCGCAAGTTGGGCATGGTCGCCTGTTCCGGCCTGGTCGCCACCGCGCTGGTGCTGACCAGCGTAGCCAAGGGCTGGCTGCCGGTTGAAGGCGTGTGGCCGATCTATGCAGCCATCGCCCTGACCGGCATGGTCCGCGCCTTCCTGTCGCCGATCTACAACGCCCTGTTCGCCCGCGTGTTGCCACGTGAACATTTCGCCCGTGGCGCCGGCCTCGGCGCCGTGGTGTTCCAGACCGGCATGATCGCCGGCCCGGCACTGGGTGGCGTGCTGGTCGGCTTCGGTGGCAAGGGCCTGTCCTATGCGGTGGCCACGGCCTTCGCGCTGGTGGCGATGGGCTGCCTGGCCACGCTGAAGGTGGAAGAGCCGGTGCATGCCGGTCCAGCCGCCCCGATCTTCAAGAGCATTGCCGAAGGCGCGCGCTTCGTGGTCGGCAACCGGATCATGGTCGGCGCCATGGCGCTGGACATGTTCTCGGTACTGCTGGGCGGTGTGGTGGCGATGCTACCGGCGTTCCTGCACGAGATCCTGCATCACGGCCCGGAGGGCCTGGGCATCCTGCGCGCGGCCCCGGCACTGGGTTCAGTGTGCGTGGGCCTGTGGCTGGCGCGCCACCCCCTGCACCGCAATGCCGGTCGGGTGCTGCTGTTCGCGGTCGCCGGCTTCGGCTTGTGCGTGATCGGCTTCGGCCTGTCCCAGCACTTCTGGCTGTCGGCGTTGATCCTGCTGTTCTACGGCGCCTTCGACGGCGTGTCGGTGGTGATCCGCTCCACCATCCTGCAGTTGGCCACGCCGGAAGAGATGCGCGGCCGGGTATCGTCGATCAATGGCATCTTCATCAGTTCGTCCAACGAACTGGGCGCGTTCTATGCCGGCACGATGGCCAGGGTGCTGGGGCTGGTGCCGGCGGTGGTGCTGGGCGGGTTCGCGGTGCTGAGCGTGGCCGGGGTCACCGCATGGAAGAACCCGACGCTGCGCAAATTGAATCTGCGCGATCTGCAGTGATCCCGCGGAGAGCGGGTTCGGCGGCGCCGGGCATTTGATTGCCCCCGTCACTCTTCCTCGATGCGGTGCTCGGCTCGCTACTAGGCGGACCCATCAGTCGCGAGCGCACGCATGGTCGCCCCTGCTAGAGCCAAGCCATGCTTGGCTGCTCCTGCTTTTGCTCTCCCACCCTCCAGCCTCCGGCTTCGGCCTGAGCCGAGCGTGGTTCGGCTCTACAGCGGCCGCACTCGGGAACCGTCTGGAGCGGGCGGGTCACCCGGGCCAGGACCGTTCGCGCCATGGATGGCGCGACCGAGCCCCCAAGGATGGGTTTACGGCGTGTCCTGGTCCGGGTGACCCGCCCGCTCGCTCACGGAACAACCAAGGCGCCGCTCTACACAGCCAACTCGAACCCAACAAAAAACCCGGCCGAAGCCGGGCTTTTTGCATGACATCACAACGAACCGGAATCAGTCGCCCTGCTGCTTCTGCAGGTGCTCCCAACGCTCCTGGGCGTCGATGGTGCGCTCGGCGGTCAAGCGCGCTTCAAGGCGCTCCAGGCCGATCTCTTCACCAGTGTCCACGCAGTACCCGTAATCGCCTGCTTCCAGGCGCTTGAGGGTGCTGTCGATCTTGCCGATCAGCTTGCGGTAACGGTCACGGGTGCGCAGCTCCAGCGAGTTCTCGGTTTCGCGGGTCGCGCGCTCGGCTTCATCGCCGATGTCACGCACTTCCTCACGCAGGTTCTCGATGGTCTGCTTGGACTCTTCCACCAGGTCGGCGCGCCAGTTCTGCAGGCGCTGGCGGAAGTACTCCTGCTGCAGCGGGCTCATGTACTCCTCGTCCGAGGCCGGCTTGTAGCCTGCGGGCAGGATCGGGCGGCCGGTGGCCTCATCGGTCTTGTATTCGACGACCTTGTACTTGCTACGCGGCGCAGGCGCTGCCGAACGGGCAGCGACGGCCACGGCAACCTTGCCCACGGGGCGGGTCACGGTCTTCGGAGCGGAATCGGATTTCACGGCGGTTTTAGCAGGCGATTTCGAAACGGGCACGGGATTCTTGGATTGCGGGGCGGTCGATGCTGCAGAAGCGGCGGCCGTGGCCGGCTTGGGGGCCGGTTTGGCTGCTGCCACTGCCGCGGTCTTGGCCGGGACAGACTTGGCCGGGGCCGGCTTCGCAGCTGGCTTCGGTGCGGACTTCACTACAGGGGCCGGCGTCGGCTTGGCGGCCGGCGGGGCGACATTCTTGGCAACCTTCTTGGCCGGTGCCGGCTTGGCAGGCGCCACCTTCTTTGCTGCCGGCTTGGCAGCAGGCGCGGCGGCAACCTTCTTCACCACCGCCTTCGGCGCCGGCTTGGCTGCTGCCTTCTTCGGTGCCGGCTTGGCAGCGGCCTTCTTCACCGGCGCAGCCTTGCTGGCAACCTTCTTCACCGCCGGCGCCTTCTTGCTGGCAGCGACAGGTTTGGCCTTGACCGGCGCAGCGGGTTTCTTCGCCACTGCCGGCTTGCCGGATTTCACCGGCGCTTTCTTTGCGGTGGCCTTCCTGGCCGCCGGCTGTGAGGATGCCGCCTTGGTCGCCGGCTTGCTGGCCGGCTTCTTGGCAACGGGCTTGGCCGCCAACTTCTTCACAACAGGCTTGGCGGTTTTCTTGGCGGCCTTGACGGCCTTCTTTGCAGTTTTTTTAGCAGCCACGAAACGCTCTTCCTTGGATTCCCCGGGGCCCGGGAAAGCGGGCCTTTATAGCCTACCCGACCCGCAGCAGCAACCTTGGGGGCCCGCTCCATTCAGTCCAGGAGTCAACGGGTCCAAGGTGCGGTCCGACGAACACGGACCGCCTTGCGCGGTACGGAACCTGTCCGGCACCTGGAGGGGTGCCGCTAGCGGTCGCAGGCCATCTACGACATGCGACCAACGGCCCATCCTGCACAAATGCGGCCTTCATGCCAACTGGCTTAAGATGACTGCGTGATCTCGCGCCTGCTCATCGCCCTGCTGCGCTTCTACAAGCGCTTCATCAGCCCCCTGCTGGGGCCTCGCTGCCGTTTCGTGCCGAGCTGCTCTGAATACGCCATGGATGCCATCTCCCGGCACGGCCCGCTGCGCGGCAGCTGGCTGGCGGCGCGACGGCTGGGCCGCTGCCATCCGTTCCATCCCGGCGGCTTCGATCCAGTGCCCGAATCTCCCAACGCCCCTTCTTGCCGTTGCACAGGAAAACACTGACATGTCCTCCACGCTCATCACCAACGCCCGCCTGGTCAATGAAGGCCGCACCTTCGAAGGCGACCTGCGCATCGAGAACGACCGCATCGCGCAGATCGGCAAGGGTTTGACCCCGCGTGATGGCGAACAGGTGGTGGATGCGGCCGGGCGCTGGCTGCTGCCCGGGATGATCGACGACCAGGTGCATTTTCGCGAACCCGGCCTGACCCACAAGGGTGACATCGCCAGCGAATCGGCTGCAGCCGTGGCCGGTGGCCTGACCAGCTTCATGGACATGCCCAACACCAACCCGCCGACCCTGGATTCGACCATCCTGGAAGCCAAGTACGAGCTGGCACGCGGCCGGGCCTGGGCCAACTACGGTTTCTACCACGGTGCCAGCAACGACAACCTGGACGCCATCCGCGCGCTCGATCCGAAGAAGGCGCCGGGTGTGAAGGTATTCATGGGCGCCTCCACCGGCAACATGCTGGTCGACAACCCGGAAACCCTGGACGCGATTTTCCGCGAGTGCCCGACCCCGATCATCACGCACTGCGAAGACACGCCGATGATCGATGCCAACCTGAAAGCGTTCCAGGAGAAGTACGGCGACGCACTGACCCCGGAGATGCACCCGGACATCCGTTCGCGCGAAGCCTGCATCAAATCAACGCGGCTGGCCATGTCGCTGGCGCGCAAGCACGGCACCCGCCTGCACGTGCTGCACATCTCCACCGCCGACGAACTGGCGCTGTTCGAGAAGGGCCCGCTGATCCGCGCCGACGGCAGCCGCAAGCAGATCACCGCCGAAACCTGCGTGCACTTCCTGCACTTCGCCCGCCCGGATTACGCGACCAAGGGCAACCTGATCAAGTGCAATCCGGCGATCAAGGACGTGGCCGATCGCGAGGCGATCACGGCCGCGTTGGCTGACGACGTGCTGGACGTGCTGGCCACCGACCACGCCCCGCATACCTGGGAAGAGAAGCAGAAGCCCTATGCGCAGGCGCCGTCCGGCCTGCCGCTGGTGCAGTACGCGCTGGTCGCCGCACTGGAACGCGTGCACGAAGGCAAGCTGACCCGCGAGCAGGTCGTGCAGAAATTCGCCCATGCCCCGGCCCAGTTGTTCGATGTGGAAGAGCGTGGCTTCCTGCGCGAAGGTTACTTTGCCGATCTGGTGCTGGTGGAGGATGTGCCGTTCACGGTCAAGCGCGAGGACGTGCTGTCCAAGTGCGGCTGGTCGCCGTTCGAAGGCACCACGTTCCGTTCGCGCATCGCCTCCACCTGGGTCAACGGCCAGCTGGTCTGGGACGGCAGCACGCTGGTGGGCAAGCCCGCCGGCCAGCGCATGACCTACGACCGCTGATGCGTCCGGCACTCATGTTCGCGGCGCTGCTGCTGGCAGCGCCCCTGCTCTCCGCACCCGCAGCCCAGGCACAGGACGGCATCGGCGACCTGATCGACAGCCGCGTGGTGTTCCCGGCCAGCGCGTCGCAGGGCGCGCTGGTGATCGGCAAGGTTCCTGCCGGCAGCAGCGTGCGCTATGCAGGTCGCGACCTGCGCGTGAGCAGCTACGGCAGCGTGGTGCTCGGCATCGGTCGCGATGAGAAGGGCCCGCTGCAGGTGCAGATCCGCCGACCGGATGGCAGCAGCGAGACGGCCGCCATCGCCGTGACCCCACGCGACTGGCCGACCGAGCGGGTGAACGGCGTACCGCCGAAGACGGTCAATCCGCCGCCGGCCATCGCCGAGCGGATCAAGCGCGAACAGGCGCAGGTCACCGCTGCGCGTGCGCGCGACGACAACCGCACCGATTTCACCCAGACCTTCATCTGGCCGGTGCAGGGCCGCATCAGCGGCCGCTTCGGCAACGCCCGCGTGTACAACGGCCAGCCCGGCGCCGGCCACTCCGGCATGGACATCGCAGTGCCGACCGGCACCCCGGTGAAGGCACCGGCGGCTGGTGTGGTGACGTTCGCCGGGCCGGATCTGTACCTGACCGGTGGCACCCTGCTGCTCGACCACGGCTTCGGCGTCAGTTCGAACTTCCTGCACCTGTCGCGCATCGACGTGAAGGTCGGTGATCGCGTCGAACAGGGCCAGGTGATCGCCGCCGTCGGCGCCACCGGCCGTGCCACCGGGCCGCACCTGCACTGGGGCATGAACTGGTTCGACACCCGCATCGATCCGCTGCTGGTGCTGGAGCGCAAGTAACGGTAGTGCCGGCCGCTGGCCGGCAACCTCATGGTGTTCACCAACCTACCCGGATTGCCGGCCAGCGGCCGGCACTACCAGGTGAGGGTTCAGCCGCGCGCGGCCCACCACACGCGCAGCAACGTGCGCACGGGCGTGGCTTCAATCGGTTTGCCGGCGGCCTGCGCCGCCAGACGTGCACGCGCCAGGCTCGCCCACACCCGGCGTGCGCGTGGACCGGGCACGCGGGTGCCCCACCCTTTCAGCAACTGCTGCGCCCAACGCTGTGCAGCGTTGCCGGCATCTTCGTCCAGCAGGCTGCGCGGAACTCCGGCCACGCCAGCGTCCTGCAGGCGCTGGGCCAGGGTCTGCAGCAGCACGGCATGGCCAGCCCCCTTGCGCGGCTTGTCGGCAAACACCACGACCTCGACCGCAGCCACCGCGTCGGCATAGTTGCCCAGTGCGCGTTCGGCTCCGGCAGCGTCCAGCGCTACGGTGCGCGCCTCGACCAGATCCGGCAGCGCCTCGGCCAGCTGCACCCACGGTGCCCGTACCGGCTCCAGCACGCGTCCCAGCGGATGCCGCGAACGCTGCGCGGCCCAGCTGCGCAGTTCCTCGCCCCACCATGCCAGCTTGGCGTCCGCCGGCAGCGGGTCGCCAGTGGTGTTGAGCATGTCGTCGAATTCCTGCAGCAGCGCGAACCACGCCAGCGCCACATGGCGCTGCGGTTCGGCCACGAACGGCTCGGCCACCGACCATTCCGGCCAGCGGCTGCGCCACTTGTCGAGGAAACTATCCAGCGCGGTACTGCTCACTACGTTGTTCCTTACGGCTGGGCCGGGGTCGCCGGCCGGGTCGGCCAGAGACTGGCCAGTTGCAGAAGTCCGGCGTTCTCGACCAGCACATCGGCCTGCCAGGCCAACGGGTCATCACTGTGCAGGCGGTAGCCCCACAGCGCCGCCACCGACGGCATGGCGGCAGCACGCGCGGCGATGATGTCGCGCTCATCGTCGCCGACGTACACGCAGTCTTCCGCTGCGATGCCGATCAGCTGCGCGGCGTGCAGCAGCGGCAACGGATGCGGCTTGCGCTCGGCCAGGGTGTCACCACCGACCAGCACGGCGCAGCGCTGCTGCCAGCCGTACTGGGGCACGATCAGCCGCGCCAGGTATTCAGGCTTGTTGGTGACGATGCCCCACACCGTACCAGCAGCGTCCAGCGCATCGAGCATGCCGGCGACGCCGTCGAACAGCACGGCGTGCTGGCCGATCGAGGCTTCGTAGCGCTGCAGGAACTCGGGAATCAGTGCGTCGCGCTCGGCCGCTTCCAGCTCTGGAAACGCGGCCGACACCATCGCCCGTGAGCCCTTGGACACCACCGGCCGCAACTGCGCCGGATCGATCGGTGCGCGGCCGCGCTCGGCCAGCATCGCATCAAGGGTGGCGACGAAATCCGGGGCGCTGTCCAGCAGCGTACCGTCCAGGTCGAACAGCACCGCACGCGGGAACACGGCGGCGGTCACGGGGCCTTGACCGCGTGGGCCAGGTAGTTGATGTCGGTGCGGCTGCTCAGGCGGGCGCGGTTGCGCCACGGCTCATAGGCCATGCCGCTGACATCGGCCAACTGCAGGTCGGCCTCGCGCAGCCAACGTGCCAGCTCGGCCGGCTTGATGAATTCCTGGTAGTGGTGGGTGCCCCTGGGCAGCAGGCGTGCCACGTACTCGGCACCGACGATGGCCACGGCGAATGCGGCTGCGGTGCGGTTGATGGTGGACAGGAACAGATGGCCACCCGGCTTCAGCAAACGCTTGCAGGCCTCGATGATCGCGCCCGGATCGGGCACGTGCTCGAGCATTTCCATGCAGGTCACCACATCGAAGCTGCCCGGTTGTTCGGCGGCCAGGTCCTCGGCGGCCTGCACCCGGTAGTCGACGCTGACGCCGCTTTCCAGGGCATGCAGACGCGCAACCTTGACCAGCTCCGGCGCCAGATCGATGGCGGTCACTTCGGCACCGGCCTGGGCCAGCGCTTCACTCAGCAGCCCGCCACCGCAACCGATGTCGAGCACACGCGCACCTCGCAGCGGCGCGCGGTCGGCAACGTACTGCAGGCGCACCGGATTCAGTGCGTGCAGCGGCTTCTGCGGGCCGTCGGCGTCCCACCAGCGGTTGGCCAGCGCAGCGAACTTGTCCAGCTCGGCCTGATCGAAATTGGAAGAAGCGTGGGGGGCAGTCATGACGGTTGTCCTTGCGGCGCCTGCACTCAGGCGCGGATATGACGGATGCGCTCGCGCCACTGGCGCGCGTTGGCGATGATGCCCGGCAGGTCCATGCCGACCAGCTCGCGCTGCACCAGCTTGGGCTTGCCGGCGATCCAGACGTCGCTGACCTGCTGCCGGCCGGTGGCGTACACCAGCTGCGACAGCACGTTGTGCAACGGCTGGGTCTCCAGCGCGGACAGATCAACGCAGACCAGGTCGGCCTGCTTGCCGACCTCGATCGAGCCGATGTGCTCGCCGAAGCCCAATGCGCGGGCGCCACCCAGCGTGGACGCGCGCAACGTGGTCGCCGCGTCCAGCGCGGTGGCATCGTCGGCCACAGCCTTGGCCAGGATCGCCGCGGTGCGGTTCTCGCTGAACATGTCCAGGTCGTTGTTGCTGGCGCAGCCGTCGGTGCCGATGGCCAGGTTCACACCGGCGCGCTGCAGGGCGCAGGCCGGGCAGAAACCAGAGGCCAGTTTCAGGTTCGATTCCGGGCAATGCACCACGCTGACGCCACGCTCGGCGCACAGGTGGATCTCGGCTTCGGTCAGCTGGGTCATATGCACCGCGATCAGGCGGTCGTTGACCAGGCCGAGGCGATCCAGCCGCGCCAGCGGACGCTGGCCGTGCAGCTTGATCGAATCGGTGATTTCCTGCGCGGTTTCATGGGTATGCAGATGCACCTGCATGTCCAGCTGGTCGGACAGCATCCGCACCCGCTCGAAATTGGCATCGTTGACCGTGTACGGCGCATGCGGCGCGAATGCGGTGCCGATCAGCGGGTCGGTGCGCCACTGGTCATGCAGTTCACCGGCCTTGGCGAAGTACTCGTCGTCGGTCTTGGCCCAGGCGGTGGGGAAGTCGATGATGACCGCGCCGACCAGCGCGCGGAAACCGTGCTTCTTGTAGACGGCGGCCTGCACGTCACCGAAGAAATAGTTCTCGTTGGCGCAGGTGGTGCCGCCACGCAGCATCTCGGCGATGGCAAGGGTGGTGCCGTCGGCCACGAATTCGGGCCCGATCACCGCCGCTTCCACCGGCCAGATGTGCTGCTGCAGCCAGGTCATCAGCGGCAGGTCGTCAGCGACGCCGCGCAGCAGGGTCATCGGGTTGTGCGTATGTGCATTGACCAGGCCCGGCATCAGCGCCGCCTCTGGGCGGCTGACAACCTGGGTGGCGCGGAACCGCGCACGCGCTTCGGCGCGCGGCAGGACGGCCACGATCTCGCTGCCACGGATGGCCACGGCATGGTCTTCCAGCACCACCGCATGCGGCTCGATCGGAACGACATAACCGGCTTCGATGAGCAGGTCGCAGGCTTCGGGGAGGTGCGGGCTATCGCTCATGCGGGCTCACTGGCTGGGGGAAGGACCGTACGTAGCCTTGGCTCCGACCTGGCGACTGATCACCGGTCAAACGGCTACCGCTGGGCTTCTGGAAGGCAAGCCCCTGAGTCAGGGGCGGCCGCGAAGCGGCGGGGTGTGGATGCTGGTGAGTGGGGGCCCACGATCCGCCATGGCGGATCGTGGGAGCGCCAGCGCGAATGCGCCGGCGCCTACCCGGATTACTTGACGCGCGAGGAGTACTCGCCCGAACGGGTGTCGACCTTGATGATTTCATCCTGGTTGACGAACAGCGGCACGCGCACGACGGCGCCGGTTTCCAGGGTGGCCGGCTTGCCGCCGCCGCCCGAGGTGTCACCGCGGACGCCCGGATCGGTCTCGGTGATCTTCAGTTCAACGAAATTCGGCGGCTGCACGAAGATCGGCGAACCGTTGAACAGGGTCACGATGCAGGACTCCTCGCCCTTCAGCCACTTCTCGGCGCCGCCCATGCCGGCCTTGTCGGCCTGCACCTGCTCGAAGGTTTCCGGGTCCATGAAATGCCAGTACTCGCCGTCGCTGTACATGTAGTCCATGTTGGTATCGACCACATCGGCCACTTCCACGTCGTCGGTCGCCTTCATGGTCATTTCGACCGTGCGGCCCGACTTGATGAAGCGATAGCGCACGCGGGTGAAGGCCTGGCCCTTGCCCGGCTTGATGAACTCGGTCTCGGAGATGACGGCCGGTTCATTGTTGACCAGGATCTTCATCCCGTTCTTGACATCGTTCATGCCCGCAGTGGCCATGCTCAAGCTCCTCAAATGGCGAAACCGCCGCGCGTGCGGCGAGCCGGATAGAATGGAAAGCCCACCGGAACCCCGGCGGGCAACTGTTTATGTGTCCATGATAACCGCAGGCCCCCTCTCCATGCAGCTTTCCGCCTTCCCCCGGACCCAGTCGCCAAGCACGCCCGCGCGCTGGCAGCAGCTGTGGCGGCAGGCCCTGCGCGACCCGCAGACGCTGCTGGCCCGCCTGGATCTGGATGCCGCGGCGCTGGGCGTATCGGAGGCGGCCATCGCCCAGTTCGCGCTGCGCGTGCCGGAGGGTTTCGTCGCCCGCATGCGCCGTGGCGACGCCCACGATCCGCTGCTGCGGCAGGTGTTGCCGATCGACGCCGAGATGCGCCCGGCGCCCGGGTTCAGCTTTGACGCAGTGGGCGACGGCGCAGCAAAGAAGGCCACCGGGGTCATCCAGAAGTACCGTGGCCGCGCCCTGCTGGTGGCCACCGGCAGCTGTGCCATCAACTGCCGCTACTGCTTCCGCCGGCATTTCGACTATGGCGCCGAAAACGCCGCCAAGGGGGGCTGGCAGGAGGCCGTGGAGGCCATCGCCGCAGACCCGGACATCGATGAGGTGATCCTGTCCGGCGGCGACCCGTTGTCGCTGGCCACCCACAAGCTGGCCGAGCTGACCGATGCGCTGCGCCAGATCCCGCACATCCGCCGGTTGCGCATCCACACGCGCCTGCCGATCGTGCTGCCCGAGCGCGTGGACGAGGAACTGCTGGCCTGGCTGGGCAGCCTGCCGTGGCCACTGGCGATCGTGGTCCACGCCAACCACGCCAATGAATTCGATGCCAGCGTCGATGCGGCGATGGCCCGCCTGCGTGGCATCGGCGCCCAGCTGCTGAACCAGGCAGTGCTGCTGCGCGGGGTCAACGACAGCGTGCAGGCGCTGCAGGACCTGAGCGAACGCAGCTTCGCCGCCGGCGTGCTGCCGTATTACCTACATCAGTTGGATCGGGTTGAGGGCGTGGCCCATTTCGAAGTGGATGACGTCCAGGCCAAGGCCCTGATTGCCAGCCTCACTGCCCGGCTGTCCGGCTACCTGGTGCCCAAGCTGGTCCGCGAGCTGCCCGGCGACCCGAGCAAGCGCCCGCTGTAGCGCCTCACACGCCCGACTCGATCATCCGCACCACCTCGGTGGCGGTGACCGGGTGGCTCAACCGGTAGCCCTGGCCGAGGTCGCAGCCACGCTGGGCCAGCAGCTCGAACTGTGCCTCCTGTTCGATACCCTCGGCCACCACCGTGATGCCCAGTGCGTGGGCCATGGCGATGATCGCCGTGGTCAAGGCCAGATCGTCCGGGTCGCGCTGCATGTCGGCGACGAAACTCTTGTCGATCTTGACGCCGTCCACCGGCACCTGCCGCAGGTGGCTGAGACCGGAGAAGCCGGTACCGAAGTCGTCCAGCCATACCTTCACCCCTGCCCGGTGCAGGCGGTCCAGCAGCTGCGCGGCCAGCATTTCATCGCCGATCACTGCGGTCTCGGTCAACTCCAGGTGCAGGCGCGAGGCCGGCAGGCCCGACTCCTGCAGGCACTGCGCAACCAACGCCGGCAGCTCACCGCCACGCAGCTGCCGTGGCGACACATTGACCGAGACGAACAGCTCGTCACCGGCCACACCGCGCGGCCACTGCACCGCCTCCATGCAGGCAGCACGCAGCACCTTCGGACCGATGATCTCGATCAGGCCACTCTGCTCGGCCACCTCGATGAACACCGATGGCGGAATCGTGCCCAGCGTCGGGTGCTGCCAGCGCAGCAGCACTTCGACACCGACCATGCGACGGTCGCGCATGCGGAAGATTGGCTGGTAGGCCAGCCGCAGCTCGCCGCGCTCCCAGGCACCGCGCAGCTCCTGCTCCATGTGCACGCGGCGCTCGACCGCGTGATCCATGGCCCGGCTGTAGTAGCGATAGCAGTTCTTGCCGGCCATCTTTGCCTGGTACATCGCGATGTCGCCGTTCTTCAGCAGCGTCGTCGCATCCGCGGCATCGTCGGGGAACAGGGTCACGCCGATCGAGGTGCCCAGGAACAGTTCCCTGCCCTGCACCACCAGCGGCTTGCCCAGCTCGCGCACCAGCACTTCGGCCAGCAACCGCGCATTGGCCGCAACATCGCCATCACCGACGAGGATCACGAATTCGTCGCCGCCGAACCGCGCCAGCACGGCATCGTCGCCGCCGGCCTCGGTCACGGCACGGCCGATGCGCTGGGCGAACTGCAGCAACGCCTCGTCGCCGGCCTCATGGCCCAGCGTGTCATTGACCCGCTTGAAATCATCGATATCGGCAAACAGCAGACCCAACCGGTGATGGGACGCACGTGCGGCCATCAACCGATGGTCCAGCGCCTCGCGGAACGCCAGGCGGTTGGTGAGCCCGGTCAAGGCGTCGGTGTAGGCCATGCGCCGCACTTCGCGGTCGTGGCGGGCGATCGCATCACGCATGCGGGCAAAGCCGCGCACGAGCTCCCCCACCTCATCGTCGCGGGTGTTTTCCCGCAGCGGCGCCTGGTAGTCGCCTGCTTCAATGCGCCGGGCGGCTGCGGCCAGCTCGCGGATCGGTGCCACCAGCGTGCGCTGCACGTACAGGATCACCACCACGCCGATCACCACCAGCAGGCCAAGCATCAGCAGCAGCCAGCCCAGATGCCGGCTTCCCATCTGCTGCAGCCGCGCACCGAGGGTCGCGTTGGCCGCCTGCTCACGCTGCAGCACTTCATCCAGCGCCATGCCGACGCGGACACCACCGATGCGCTGTTTGCCCATCCTGATCGGCATCGCGTTGTCGAGCACCGTGGGCGACTGCTGCACCACCAGCGACTGCGCGGCAACCGCCCCGGCCGCCAGCGGATCGGTCATCGGCCGCCCGGAGCCGGGCACCCCGGCCGAGCCGTCGTGGACCAGCCGCCCGCGGTCGTCGAACACCAGTACGTAGCGCACCACCGGCTGCCGCGAAATGCTGCGCACAAGCGCCCCGACCTGGTCCAGGTCGTTGTTGTGGAGCGGACCGGCAAGCGCATCGGACAGCTCGCGCACCATGGCCTCGCCACGGCTGCGCACGCTGCGGTCGAACAGTTCGTGGATGACGCCGTTGCTGAGCGACCTCACCTCGCCCTGCATCGCCGCCTGCCGCCCCAGCAGCACGGCCAGGATCGCAACCACCACCAGCATCGCCCCGCCCATCGCAAGCAGGAACCGGGCCTGCATCCCCGAGCCGAGCAACTTCATTCCACTTCCATCCGCACGCGCGTCGACCCTTGTTTCAAATCATCCAGCCACGGTTGCGCATGCGCATCGACGCGGCGGAAACCGGAAGCCCCCAACACCTTCTGCAACGCACGCTGCACCCGCCGAAGACAGACAACACGCGGCAGCACGCCGGACGCGCGGCCGGACACCTTCGGCGCCGGTCCAGCATTCTCCCGGTGCTCACTGCCAAGCGCATGATCCTGCGTCATTGCGAGTCGCCCCTCTTCGCTGCCCAACGGCCCCATCGCGGAACCGGCGCAGCACGCGCCGTCCCGGCCAGCAGGGCCAAGGCCAGGCTCAGCAGTTCCCCCTGCATTGCCCTACGCAGACCCGACACAAGCATCATCCCCCAGGGTATCCGGACAGACTACCCGAAAAAATGAGACCGTCGTCAGCTGTCCTTGCCGATCTTCTGCGCCAGCCGCGCCATGCGCTGGGTATCGGCCAGGATGCCGCGCAGCAGACGCACTTCCTGCTCGCTTGGCTCACTGCGCAGGAACAGACGGCGCAGCTTGCGCATCGCCGACTCGGGCGCGCGCCCCTTGTGGAAATCGATCTCGTCCAGAGTCTCGCCAAGTTGGGCGAAGAAGCTCTCCATCTGATCGTGGCTGGCAGCCTGCTCGCGGTTGTCCGGCTCGGTCGCGGCCACCGGCTGTGCGCCCAGCAGCTGCATGCGCACTTCATAGGCCAGCACCTGCACTGCGGCGGCCAGGTTGAGCGAGCTGAACTCCGGGTCGGACGGAATGTGCACGGCGGCATGGCACAGCTGCAGTTCCTCGTTGGTCAGGCCGGTACGCTCGCGACCGAACACCAGCGCCACCTCGGCACCCTCGCTGGCCTTGGCCACTGCGCGGGCGGCGGCATCTGCCGGCAGGAACTCCTCCAGCTGGATCCGGCGCGCACGCGCTGTGCACCCCAGCACGAAGCGGCAGTCGGCCACGGCTTCGGCCAAGGTGGCCACCACCGGCGCGTCGCCGAGCACGTCCTCGGCGCCGGCCGAGCGCCGGAAGGCCTCTTCATCAAGCGGCTTCTCCGGCGCCACCAGGACCAGGCGGGCCAGGCCCATGGTCTTCAGGGCACGGGCGGCGGCCCCCATGTTGCCGGGGTGTTGGGTCCCGACCAGGACGAATCGGAGGCGGGTGGCGACAGGAAACTGGGACATGAACAGGGAAAATGTCGAGCTGGACGAAGACCAATGGTAAACTGTGCGGCCGGCCACTGCGCCGGACCCGCTCTTTTCCCCCGCCAGCCCTTCTCTTCTGCCCTTCCGGGAGCCCATGCCATGCAGAAACCCGCCGTAACCGTCATGGTCAAGGCCGCCCGCCTCGCCGGCAACGTCCTCTTGCGCAACATCAACAAGCTCGAGGCACTGAATGTAGTCCAGAAGGGCCGCATGGACTACGCCAGCGAAGTCGACGCGGACGCGGAAAAGGTGATCGTCAAGGAACTCAAGCGCGCTTACCCCGAGTACGGCATCTTCGGTGAAGAAGGTGGCGTGCAGAGCGAGCGTCGCCACATGTGGGTCATCGACCCGCTGGACGGCACCAGCAACTACCTGCGCGGCGTGCCGCACTACTGCGTGTCGATCGCCCTGGTCGAGAACGGCGAGCCGACCGACGCGGTGATCTTCGACCCGCTGCGCAATGAACTGTTCACCGCCAGCCGTGGTGCCGGCGCCGTGCTCAACGACCGCCGCATCCGCGTGGCCGACCGCAAGGATCTGGAAGGCACCATGATCCACACCGGTTTTGCCCCGCGCGAGCGTGCCCGCGCCAGTGCGCAGCTGAAGTCGGTGGACGCCCTGCTGGTGCACGCCGAGGACATCCGCCGCTCGGGTTCGGCCGCGCTGGACCTGGCCTACGTGGCCTGTGGCCGCGCCGACGCCTACTTCGAGGCCGGCGTGAAGGCCTGGGACATCGCTGCCGGCGTGCTGCTGGTGCGCGAAGCCGGTGGCAAGGTCTGCGACTTCAAGGGCGCGACCCCGGCCCGCATGGACAACCGTGGCCCGGACACCCAGCAGATCGTGGCCGGCAACCTGAAGGTAGCCGAGTCGCTGCAGAAGGTGCTGGTCAACACGGGTTACGCTGCCGAGTTCGACGCGAAGTTCTGAGTTCGCGCGTAAAGCGGTTCATGGAGACGGCACCTGCGAAGGTGCCGTTTTCGTTTGCGCACCCACGCGTCGGTAGCGCCGGGCCATGCCCGGCGGATCATTTCCGCCAGCGCGGAGGGGTGTCACTTTCTTTGCGTGTGCACCGTGCTGCACGAGCAGCGCGGAACGGCGGAGCCGGCCCGCGGGGTGGCGCACAGGGATGTGCGCCATCAAGAAAGTAACCAAAGAAACACGCCGCCAGTACGCAAGCCGGTGCTACGCACCGGTCCCCTGCGCTTCTCGGCGAACCAGGGGACGGCGCCGAACTCGCTGCGCTCAGACATCGGCGCCTCTGTGCCCCTGATTCCCCTGCGATGCTCGGCTCGCTGCAAGGCGGACCCAAGATCAAACGCCACAGCTGCACCCAGTAGATCCACGCCATGCGTGGATGCTCTTGCCGTTGATCTTGATCTTCCGGCCCGCCTTATAGCAAGCCGAGCACCGCAGGTCCGGCGAGGGCGAAGAGGCGCGGGTGTCCGAGCGTAGCKAGTTCCCGCGCCGTCCCTCGGCGGACCGAGGAGCGCAGGGTACCGGCGTGCACAGCACGTCGGCTCGCGGCCGGCGGCGCGTTTCTTTTGGTTACTTTTCTTTTCGCGCGAAAAGAAAAGTGACGCCCCTCCGCAGGCGCGGAAACGATCCGCCGGGCATGGCCCGGCGCTACCGACGCGTGGGTGCACAAACAAAAACGCCCGGCGCGAGGCCAGGCGTTCCTGCACTGCTCTACAAGCGGAGGCTTATGCCACCGTCGACGCCCGCAGCGCGGCGATGCGCTCTTCCAGCGGCGGGTGGCTCATGAACAGCTTCTTCGCCGTCGACCCGGCAATACCGAACGCGGCGATCTGCGTCGGCAGGGTGCTCTGGCCGTGGTTGAGCTGCAGCCGCTCCAGCGCCGAGATCATCTTCTGACGGCCGGCCAGCGATGCACCGCCGGCATCGGCACGGAATTCGCGGTGGCGCGAGAACCACATCGAGATCATCGTGGCGAACAGGCCGAACACCATCTCCAGCACGAACACGATGATGTAATACGCAAAGCCACGGCCACCACCTTCGCGGTTGCCCGACAGCGCGCTGTCGATCACCCCGCCGACTACGCGGGCCAGCACGATCACGAAGGTGTTCAGCACGCCCTGCAGCAGTGCCATGGTGATCATGTCTCCGTTGGCGACGTGGGCGATCTCATGGCCGAGCACGGCTTCGGCTTCATCCTCGCTCATGTTGTGCAGCAGCCCGGTGGACACCGCCACCAGCGCGTTGTTGCGGTTGGCACCGGTGGCGAACGCGTTGATCTCCGGGCCGTCATACACCGCCACTTCCGGCATGCCGATACCGGCTGCCTTGGCCTGGCGCTCGACGGTGGCCAGCAGCCAGCGCTCGGTCTGGTTGCGCGGCTCGGTGATCACCACCGCACCGGTGGAGCGCTTGGCCATCCACTTGGACAGCAGCAGCGAGATGAGCGAACCACCAAAACCGAAGATGGCCGCCATGACCAGCAGGCCGCTCATCGAACGGGAGTCCACGCCCAGGATTGACATCACGATGCTCGCGAGGATCAGCACCGCGAGGTTGGTCGCTAGAAAGAGGGCAATACGGGTGAACATGGGAAATTCCGGCTCGGAAGGGGTCGATATCCGTCAATCTGCGGTGCAGTCAGCTTGAATTCAAGCGCCAACCTGACCGACGATTCAGCTGCATGACCTCCTCCCTCTCCTGCGGCCGCTTCGCGCCCTCGCCCACCGGCCTGCTGCATCCCGGCTCGCTGCTTGCCGCCTTCGGCAGCTGGCTGCTTGCGCGCCACCATGGCGGCCTGTGGCGGTTGCGCATCGAAGACGTCGATCCACCCCGCACGGTGGCCGGCGCCGCACAGGCGCAACTGCAGGCGCTGGCCGCCTTCGGCCTGCTTCATGACGGGCCGGTGATCTGGCAGAGCGCGCGTAGCGACGCCTACCAGACGGCGCTGGACCGCCTGTTGGCCGATGGCAACGCGTTCGTCTGCCACTGCAGTCGGAGCGACCTGGCCGCCAATGGCGGCATCCACCAGCGCTGCGTCGCGCGGCAGGCACGACCGGACCCGGCCGTCCGCTTCCGCGTGCCGCCCGGCAGCATCGTGCGCTTCGAGGATGGCCTGCGCGGCCCGCAGCAACAGGATGTCCATGCCGAGGTCGGTGACTTCGTACTGCGCCGCGCCGATGGCTGCTGGGCCTACCAGTTGGCGGTGGTGGTCGATGACGCCGCGCAGGGGGTCACCGAAGTGGTACGCGGCGCCGACCTGCTCGATTCCACCGCCCGGCAGATCCTGCTGCAGCAGGCGCTGGACCTGCCGACGCCGCGCTACTGGCACCTGCCGCTGCTGCTGGATGCACCGGGCCACAAACTGTCCAAATCACTGGCGGCGATGCCGGTTGATGCCGGCGAGCCGGTACCGGTGCTGCGCCGATTATGGGAACTGCTGGGCCAGCCGACCAGCGCTCTGGAAGGCATCGACGACCGCGACGCGCTGTTGGCCGCCACCCGGCGCAGCTTCAACCCCAGCCTGTTGCCGCGCGCGGACATCCTGCTGCCGGCGGGCGCACTTTCCGCGCCGATGTTGCAGAATCCCCCTTCCCCCACCTGATATCCGGACAGCTTTCCATGACATCTCGCGTCGCACTGGTCACCGGCGGAACCGGCGGCATCGGTACCGCCATCTGCCAACGCCTGGCCGACCAGGGCCACCGCGTCGCCACCAACTACCGCGATGAGGCCAAGGCCCGCGCCTGGCAGCAGACCATGAGCGAACGCGGCTACCACGTGGCGATCTTCCCGGGCGATGTCTCCGACTCTGCCAGCGCCGAAGGCCTGATCCGCGCGGTCGAGGCCGAACTGGGCCCGGTCGAGATTCTGGTCAACAACGCCGGCATCACCCGCGACACCACCTTCCACCGCATGCGCGCGGAACAGTGGCACGATGTGATCAACACCAACCTCAATTCGGTATTCAACGTCACCCGCCCGGTCATCGAAGGCATGCGTCGACGCGGCTGGGGCCGGGTCATCCAGATCAGTTCGATCAACGGCCTGAAGGGCCAATACGGACAGGCCAACTACGCCGCCGCCAAGGCCGGCATGCATGGCTTCACCATCTCGCTGGCCCGCGAGAATGCAGGCTTCGGCATCACCGTGAACACGATCTCGCCCGGCTATGTGGCCACCGACATGGTGATGGCAGTGCCCGAGGAAGTGCGCGCCAAGATCATCGCCGACATCCCGACGGGGCGCCTGGGCAAGCCGGAAGAAATCGCCTATGGCGTGTCCTTCCTGGTAGCCGAAGAGGCCGCGTGGATCACCGGCAGCAACCTGGACATCAACGGCGGCCACCATATGGGGTGGTAAACGGCGCCAGGGCCTGAAAGCCCGTGCTGCACCCTGCCGTTGGTCATGCTGCGCAGCACGCAAAGCCTTGCTGCGCAACATTCCGGCGACGGAAAGCCAAGCCTGGCGGGGGCTGGGGCGGTTGCAACCGCTGCTGCACTGCGCCATGCTGCGCGTCTACTGTGACGAGTACCGCTTCATGGCTGCGACCCGCATCATCAAGAAGTATCCGAACCGCCGTCTGTACGACACCGAGATCTCCAGCTACATCACCATCGAGGACGTGCGTCAGCTGATCCTCGACGGCGAAGACTTCGAAGTCCGCGACGCCAAGAGCGGCGACGACCTGACCCGATCGGTCCTGCTGCAGATCATCGCCGACCAGGAGCAGGACGGTGAACCGATGCTCTCCACCCAGCTGCTGAGCCAGCTGATCCGCTTCTACGGCGATTCCCTGCAGGGCTTCATGGGCAACTACCTGGAGCGCAGCATGCAGGTCTTCCTCGACCAGCAGCAGCAGTTCCGCCAGCAGATGGGCAACCTGCTGGGGCAGACGCCGTGGGCGATGATGAACCAGCTGACCGAGCGCAACCTGGAGTTGTGGCAGGAGTTCCAGCGCAACATGGGCAGCGGTTTCGGTGGCCCGCGTCCGGGTGGCACCGGAACGGGCACCGGCACCGGCGCGGCCGGCAAGCCGAGCGACCCCACCAGTGGCGCGGGGACCGGCGGCAAGACCCGCCGCTGAGGCGATCGGCCCGGCTGATACAAAAACGGCGCGCCATGGGCGCGCCGTTTTGTTTTCAACGCCGCCATGCGTGGCGTGGATCTACGGACGTTTCGCCTTGCATGCCGAGCACACCCGCTCGACCTTGTAGCCCTTCGCGCGCAGCTTCTCGACCACGCCGTCGCCGCCCAGCAGGTGCAGGCCGCCCACCACCACCAGCGTGCCGCCCTGCCCGGCCTGCAGGTACGGCAGCAGCTTGGGCACCCACGCGTCGTTGCGATCGGTATTGATGCGCTGGTACAGCTGCGGATACTTCTGGCGCATCTCCACGCCCATCCGGTTCCACAGCAGGCGATCGTCGCCGCGGCGCCAGGCCTCATGCAGCATCTGCGCCTGGCCATCGCCCTTGCCCGCTTCGTCCAGCGCCTCGGACAGCATCTGCCGCTGCTCCTGCACGCTCATGCCATCCAGCAGGTTGATCTGACTGGACATGTCTTCCAGGCCTGCGGTCTTCTTGCCCGCCTTCTGCGCCCGCTGCATGAAATGCCGGTCCAGTCCCAGCTCAGGGTCCAGGCCCAGCTTCTGCATCTGCGCCACGGTGATGGTCAAACCGACAAACCACGCTTTCATGCCCTGCAACTGGGCCAACGGCAGTTTGTTCTGCGTCGCATAGGTCTGCAGCTTCTGCCAGGTCGGCGCATCCAGGTCACGCTTCAGCTCGCTGCCATCCTTGCGGATAGCGACCTGCATCATCTGGCTGGCCATCTGCGGCGATTGCAGTTCCTCTGGCGTCACCTCGAACAGCACGCGCTGCGAGGCTTCAAAGGCCTGCTCGACGTCGGTCGACAGCGGATAGTCCTGCGGCTTCAACAGATGGAAGGAGCCCAGCAGGTACAGGCGTGCATCTCCCTGCCCGGTGACCTTCCACAGCAGCGGCACCGGCGGCTTGCCGGCCGTGGCTTCGGCCGGCGCATCCCGCGCGACGGCCAACGGACCGGCGGCGCAGGCAGCGAGAAAAACGGCACTGCGCAACAACAGTTTCATCAACATGTTCAGCCCTCTCCTTCAGGCAGGTGATACGCCTTCTCACCCGCTTCCACGCGCAGATCCAGGCGGTTCTCCGGCGGCGCCAACGGGCAGGTCGCATAAGCGGTGAACGCGCACGGTGGGTTGTGGGCGTGGTTGAAGTCGATCGCCACGTGGCCGTCGGCGGTGGGCGCATCGGTATCCAGATAGCGGCCGGCAGGATAGCTGCCGTGGCCACTGGTACGGTCGGCAAAGATCAGGAACAGCGGCTGCCCCGGCTCGCCGATCGCTTCCAGCCGCCAGCTGCGGCCGTCACGATCGAATTCCACGGCACCGGCGTTGGGCATCTCGGTGGTCAGGCCGGTGATGTCCACGATCGGCAGGGTCTTGCCTGGTGGATGGGCGATGAAGCGCGCCTGCACCTGCCATTGCGGGCCACCGGGCCAGTACTGCAGGCCGGCGAAATCGCGGCGCGCGGGTGCATCGGCATGCTTGACCCGCAGCGCATCGCGCGGGCCGCGACGGATCAGGCTGAGCTGGCCTTTGCCACCATCGAAGGCCAGCAGGGTCGGCTGCGGATCCTTGTCGGTATCCATGCGGACACGCCCGCGCACAGGCTGTCCGTCGAGGGTGACATCCGTGCCGGACTCCGGCGTGAACCACCACTGGTCACCTTCACGGCGCAGCAGCCCCAGCCTGGCCGGCCCCACCGCCAGGCGGATGCCGCTGGTGGCGCCACTGCCGACAAAGTGCGATCGGTTCTGCAACCAGTGCAGGCCGACCAATGCGGTCCACCCATCGGCCCGGGTCAGGTCCTGGTAACGCAGTACCCGCCATTGCTGTTGCTGCGCGGCGAATGCCGGATCCTCAACGACGGCTGGCGCCGGCGTCGATGCCGGGCTGCAGGCCGCCAGCAACAGGGCCGCCATCAGGCCGCCCATTCCCCAAAATCGCATCGGTGCTCCCCTCAACGTCCGCGCAGGAACCAGCGGTCGATTTCCGCCAGCGAAAAACGGGCCCAGGTCGGTCGGCCATGGTTGCACTGGCCGGACCTTTCAGTGATTTCCATGTCGCGCAGCAGCGCGTTCATTTCCGGCACGGTCAGGCGCCGGTTGGCACGCACTGCACCATGGCAGGCCATGGTCGACAGCAGCTCATCGCGCGCAGTAGCGATGCGACGGCTCTGGCCGTGCTCGCGCAGGTCGGTCAACACATCGCGCAGCAGGCCTTCGGGTTCGGCATGGGCCAGCAGCGCCGGGATGCTGCGCACGTGCAGCGCGCCCGGTCCGGCGCGGGTGATCTCGAACCCGAGGGCGGCCAGCGTATCGGCCTCCGCTTCAGCGGTGTCGGCTTCGCGCTCGCCCACCGCCAGGGTGATCGGCACCAGCAACGGCTGCGACTGCAGGCCGATGCCATCGTGCGCATTCTTCAACCGCTCGTAGCCGATGCGTTCGTGCGCCGCATGCATGTCGACCACGATCAGGCCTTCAGCGTTCTCGGCCAGGATGTAGATGCCATGCAGCTGGGCAACGGCGTAGCCCAGCGGCGGCACCCCGGCGTCGGCACTGGTGACCGGCAGTCCGTTCTCCATCGGCATCGGCGGTAGTGCCGCACCGCGCTCGGCACCCGCAGGCGATGCATACAACGCAGCATAGGCAGCGGGTGCGTCGGCCACCTGCAGGCCCAGCGGCTGCTGGGGTCGCCAACCGGAAAAGCCACCACTTCCGCCCTGCCCCGCGCCGGGTGCCGGACCGCGCACGTAGCCGAAGCTGGAGGCCGTGGCCCCCGGCATCGCAGATGCGCTGCCGCCCTCGGCCGGAGGCACCGCGCCTGCACCGATCTCCTGCGCGCTCATGCCGGCACGGGTGTCTGCCAGCGCATCCTTCAAGGTGCGGTAGACGAAGTCATGCACCAATCGCGAGTCACGGAAGCGCACCTCATGCTTGGCCGGATGCACGTTCACATCGACGCGCGTCGGGTCCAGCTCCAGGAACAGCACATACGCTGGCTGGCGGCCGTGATACAGCACGTCGCCGTAGGCCATCTTCACTGCATGGGCGACACTGCGGTCACGTACCGAACGTCCGTTGACGTACAGGTACTGCTGATCGGTGCTGGCGCGCGAATAATGCGGCTGCGCGATCCAGCCATGCAGGCGCAGGCCGGCACTGCTGTGGTCCACGCGCACGGCCTGGCTGGCGAAGTCTTCGCCCAGGGTCTCGGCCAGGCGCACGTCCGAATACAGGTCGCCCGGCTTGTAGCGACGCGAGGCCTTGCCGTTGTGCGAGACACGCAGCTCGACATCGGGACGGGCCAGCGCCAACGAACGCAGCCACTCTTCGATATGCCCCAGTTCGGTGCGCTCGGCGCGCAGGAATTTGCGCCGCGCCGGCACGTTGTAGAACAACTCGCGCACTTCCACCGTGGTGCCCGGCGCATGCGCGCGCGGGGTCACCTCGCCGATCTTCCCACCTTCGATCTGCAGTGCCGAACCGTGCTCATCATGGGCACGGCGCGAGGACAGGGTGAAACGGCTGACCGAAGCGATCGACGGCAGCGCTTCGCCACGGAAACCCAGCGTGGCCACCGCTTCCAGTTCATCCAGGTTGGCGATCTTGCTGGTGGCGTGCCGCGAAACCGCCAGCGGCAACTGCTCTGCGGCAATGCCGCTGCCGTTGTCGCGGATGCGGATCAGGCGCACACCGCCTTCTTCCAGCTCGATATCGACGCGGCTGGCGCCGGCATCGATCGCGTTCTCAACCAGTTCCTTGACCACCGATGCGGGTCGTTCGACCACTTCACCGGCGGCAATCTGGTTGATCAGGATTTCCGGCAACGGCCGGATCGGACGCGGATCGGGCGCGTTCATGGGCAGGCAAGGCAGGCAGACGTCATGCCACGATGATAGCGGAGCGGCGCCAGGTAGAGTCGAGATCCACCGTACGCGGCGCCAACCAGGCGTGGCCTGGCTCTAGCGGAAGCGGGCGATCCAGCGCCTTACTTGCTGCCGCCCGCCACGGTGCTTGCGGCGTCGATCTCGGCCTGCGCGCGTGCGGCGTACAACGTCCCCGGCGGCGGTTGGCGGCTGAAGAACGTGTGCACGCCGTCCAGCACCGCGCCGGCGACCTTGCGCTGGTAGGCCGGGTCGATCAGGCGGCGCTCTTCATCCGGGTTGGAGATGAACGCGGTTTCCACCAGCATCGCCGGCATGTCCGAGGTGCGCAGCACCGCGAAGTTGGCGCGCTCGATGTTCGGCTTGTGGTTGTTGCCGATCCGCTTCAGGCCGCCCAGCACGTGCCCGGCTGCGTCCTCGGAGGATTTCATGTAACCGCTCTGGGCCAGGTCCAGCAGGACGTTGGCCAGCGTGCCTTCGGTCTGCTGCAGGCGCACGCCACCGACCAGATCGGCCGCGTTTTCCTTGTCCGCCAGCCAGCGCGCACGCTGCGAAGACGCGCCCTTGGTCGACAGCACGTACACCGACGAACCGGTGGCCGAGCGGTTCTCGGCTGCGTCGGCATGGATCGAAATAAAGATGTCGGCCTTGTTCGCACGCGCCTTCTGCGCACGCATCGGCAGCGGGATGAACACATCGCTGTCGCGGGTGAGGAAGGCTTTCAGGCCAGGCGTGGCGTTGACCTGGCGAGCCAGTTCACGCGCCACCGCCAGGGTGACATCCTTCTCGCGCTTGCCGGTCGGGCCGATGGCGCCCGGATCCTGACCGCCGTGGCCCGGATCGATCGCCACCACCAGGTGACGCATGCCCGGCTGCATGCGGATGCGCGAGGCATCGCTGGGCATGGTCGGACGCGGCGACTCGGTCGGCGCAACAGGTGTCGGCACCGGCTTCGGCTGGGTGGCCACAACTGCAGTGGTGGCCTGACCAGCCAGGATGGCTGCCGGCGACGACGTCGGGGTGCTGCTGGCGGTGGTGCCCGCTGCCGCCATCTGCACCGGGGTGGTGCTCGGCGCCGGGGTCGGCGCGGCGGGTGCCGCAGCGCTGGCACTGGCCTGCTGCTGGACCTGCGCGGTCAACAGCGCAGTGGCTCGCGCGGCATCACCACGGGACTGTGCGGTTTGTGCCGGGGTCGGGCCCGGGACCGCAGCCGGACTCACCGAAGATGCCGCTGGCGGCTGCGTCGGTGCAGGCGTCACTGCGGGGCGACTGGCGGCCACGGCCGGGCCATCGCCCGGCCACTCGATCACCAGCTTGGATTCATTGCCTTCGCGCTGCATCTGCGGGCGGAAGGGGGCGACCGTCTCGGCCAGGTCGAATACGACACGGAAAGTGCCCGGCACCGGCTGCCCGGTCCGCACCGCAGTCACCACGCCCTGCGGCGAAGGCATCTTCAGGTTGCGCACCGCGCTGGAATCGGGGAAATCGACCACCAGCCGGTTCGGGCCGGCCAGCGACAGGGTCTTGTAGCCACCACTGCCGACCAGCGCGATTTCCGCACGGGTTCCGGTCGCACCGGTATTGAGCAGCACTTGGCGGACCTCACCGGCCCACGCACTGACGCTCGCCAGACCAAGTCCGACGGCGGCACAGATGGTAATGAGTCGATTCCCCGGGCGCATGACTCAGGATTCAATCACCGCACTGAACGGAATGCAACACCTTTTTCCTTAATAATCCGTAACCTGCCGGTGTTTGTTCTCGTCAGCCGACAGAAAGGGCCTGCAAGTCGCCACCTTCGGGAAGCCGCTGCAGCCATTCACGTCCCGTGTCGCTGATGCCAGTGAGACGCACGCGACGCCCCTGACCCTCGATCTCCAGTGCGACCACCAGATCGGTTGGCGGCAGCGCACCGGCACCGCGCTCTGGCCATTCGACCAGCCACAGCACGGCACTGCCCTCGTCCAGCCCGAGGAAATCCAGCTCGCCGGCCTGGCCGATGCGATACAGGTCCATGTGCCAAGCCTCGCCGCCACTGGACAACGGATAGCGCTCGACCAGGGTATAGGTGGGGCTGCGGATCGCCCCCTGCACGCCCAGCGCCCGCAACAGCGCGCGCGCCGTGGTCGATTTGCCGGCGCCAAGATCACCGCGCAGCTCGACCAGCGCCTGCGGCGGACGGGTGGCTGCCAGCCATTGCCCCAGCAGTTCGGTGGCGTTGCTGTCAGCAAGGAAGAATTCGGTCATCGGGAACGTTCCGGGTTGGCCAGCCGCCGCAGGGGCGCCAGCAGATCAGTGGGAAGCAGGCCGCGGGCACCGTCGGCGGCGGCGACATCGCCGGCCAGGGCATGCAGCAGCGCACCGCCTGCCGCCGCATCGAACGCAGGCAGGCCCTGCGCGCGCAGGCTGGCGATGATGCCGGTCAACAGGTCACCCATGCCACCCACCGCCATTCCCGGGTTGCCGGCCGCAATCAGTCGCGGTGCGTGGCCGGGCGCGGCGACGATGCTGCCCGCCCCCTTCAGCACCACCACTGCGTGATAGCGCTCGGCCAGCGCCTGCGCGCTGGCATAGCGATCGGCCTGGACTGCCGCCGTGGTGGTTTCCAGCAGGCGCGCGGCTTCGCCGGGGTGCGGGGTCAGGATCGCATCGGGCAGCGCATGTGCATCCTGCGCCAGCAGGTTCAACGCATCGGCGTCGATCACCAGCGGCAGGCCTGACTGCAGGACGCGTGCATACAGCGCGCGCGCCCATTCGTCCTGGCCCAGGCCCGGACCGATCGCCACGACTCTGGCCATTGCCAGCAACGCGGGCAGCGCTGAGCCATCTTCCAGCGCGTGCGTCATCGCTTCAGGCAACCTCGCCAGCAGCGGGCCGACATGGTCCCGGCGGGTGCCGATGCTCAACAGGCCTGCACCAGCGCGCAGCGCGGCTTCGGCGGCCATCGCGATGGCACCGCCGCTGCCATGGTTGCCGCCCACGCACAGCACATGGCCGGATTCACCCTTGTGGCTGTTGGCACGGCGCGGCGGCAGCAGATCCGGCAGGCGCGGCTGCGTCCAGCATTCTGCAGCAGCGACGACACCCTGCCAGGCCGCATCGGCCAGCGTCAGTGGTGCCAGGTGCCTGCGCCCGGTGTATTCCAGTGCGTCGCCGGTGTACAGGCCGCGGTGGGCGACGATGAACTGCACTGTCAGGGCCGCGCGTACGGCTGCGCCCGGCACGCAGCCATGGTCGGCGTCGACACCGCTGGGTACGTCCAACGCCAACACCTGCGCCTGCTGCGCGTTCAGCGCCTCGATCAAGGCCAGTGCCGCACCCTCTGGTGCCCGGGAGAAGCCAAGGCCGAACAGGGCATCGACCCATATATCGGCCTGGGCCAGTTCGCCGTTGAAATCAGTGACGGTGCCGCCTGCGGACTTGAAATCCGCTGCGGCGCGCTGCGCCAACGCCGTGGAAGGTGGGCTGCCCGGCAGCGCGATCAGCTGCACCTGCCGCCCGGCCTGCAGCGCATGACAGGCCAGCACATAGCCATCGCCGCCATTGTTGCCGCTGCCAACCACCACGCCGATCCGCCGCGCCTGCGGCCAGTGCTGCAGCAGGCTCTGCCAGGCCGCCTGGCCCGCCTGGGCCATCAGGCCCCAGCCACCATCACCCGCCAGCGCGGAGGCCTGGGCATCGAGTGTGCGTGCGGCACGGGAATCGAACAGATCGGCGAGGTTGGCCATGCGGGGATTTTATACTGGTGCACATGTCCCCCGTCCCTGCCCCCCTCGATCCGGCCCTGGCCGTACAGCGCATCCGCGATCTGGCGCGCGCGCATGGCTTCCAGCGCTGCGGTATCGCCGGCATCGAACTGGGCGAGGACGAGGCGCACCTGGCCGACTGGCTGGGCCAGGGCCTGTACGGCACTATGGACTGGATGGCACGCCACGGCACCCTGCGCGCGCGCCCGGCAGAACTGCTTCCCGGCACCGTGCGGGTGATCTCGGTAGGCATGGACTACAGCCACAGGGACGACACCGAAGCGTGGGCGACCCTGGCCGATCCGGGGCGCGCCTACGTCGCCCGCTACGCGCTCGGCCGCGATTACCACAAGCTGATGCGCAACCGCCTGCAGAAGCTGGCCACGCAGATCAACGATGAGGTGGCGCCGCTGGGCTACCGCGTCTTCGTCGATTCGGCGCCAGTGCTGGAACGCGCGCTGGCACGCAACGCGGGGCTGGGCTGGATCGGCAAGCACACCTGCCTGATCGACCGCCACGGCGGCTCGTGGTTCTTCATCGGCGAGATCTACATCGACCTGCCGCTGCCGATCGACACGCCGGCCAGCGCGCACTGCGGCACCTGTACCCGCTGCATCGACGTCTGCCCGACCCAGGCCATCACCGCCCCGCAGCGGCTGGATGCGCGCCGCTGCATCTCCTACCTGACCATCGAGCATGACGGTGCGATTCCAGTGGAGATGCGACCGCTGATCGGCAACCGCATCTATGGCTGCGACGACTGCCAGCTGGTCTGCCCCTGGAACAAGTTCGCCAAGCGCACCGACGAGGCTGACTTCCGCGCCCGCAACAACCTGGACACCGCACGCCTGGACCAGTTGTTCGCATGGGACGAAGCTGAATTCCTGCGCCGTACCGAAGGCAGCCCGATCCGCCGCAGTGGCCATGAGCGCTGGCTGCGCAACATCGCCGTGGCGCTGGGCAATGCGCCAACCACGGCAGAGACGCTGTCGGCGCTGCAGACGCGCGCCGAGGATGCTTCGCCCGTAGTCCGCGAACACGTGCAATGGGCACTGGCCCAGCACGGCCAGCGCTGACGTGCGATCCTGAACCCCCTGCTCCATCTGCCCCACGCCGTAACCATGCAGCCACGCAACAACGACGTCCTCACCCCCAGCCAGCTCAACACCCTGGCGCGCGACCTGCTGGAAGGCAGCTTCCCGGCGATCTGGGTGGAAGCCGAACTGGGCAGCGTGGCGCGGCCGGCGTCCGGCCATCTGTATTTCACCCTGAAGGACGCGCGTGCGCAGTTGCGCGCTGCGATGTTCAGGATGAAGGCGCAATACCTGAAGTTCGTGCCGCGCGAGGGCATGCGCGTGCTGGTGCGCGGCAAGGTGACTCTGTACGACGCCCGTGGCGAGTACCAGATGGTGCTGGACCACATGGAGGAAGCCGGCGAAGGCGCACTGCGTCGCGCGTTCGAAGAACTGAAGGCGCGACTGGAAGCCGAGGGACTGTTCGACCCGGCCCGCAAGCGGTCGATGCCGGCCCACGTGCAGCGCCTGGCGGTGATCACCTCGCCCACCGGTGCCGCCGTGCGCGATGTGCTGAGCGTGCTCGGCCGCCGCTTCCCGTTGCTGGAAGTGGATCTGCTGCCGACGCTGGTACAGGGCGCAACCGCTGCCGCGCAGATCACCCGCCTGCTGCAGGCCGCCGATGCCAGCGGCCGCTACAACGTGATCCTGCTGACCCGTGGTGGTGGCTCGCTGGAAGACCTGTGGGCGTTCAACGATGAAGCCCTGGCCCGTRCAATCGCCGCCAGCGGCACGCCGGTGGTCTCGGCGGTGGGTCACGAAACCGACTTCAGTCTCAGCGATTTCGCTGCTGACCTGCGCGCGCCTACGCCATCGGTGGCCGCGGAACTGCTGGTACCCGATCAGCGCGACCTGGCCCTGCGCCTGCGCCGCAACGCGGCTCGCATGGTGCAGCTGCAACGCCACGCCATGCAGCAGGCCATGCAGCGCGCTGATCGCGCCCTGCTGCGCTTGAACGCACAGAGTCCGCAGGCACGACTGGATCTGCTGCGCCGTCGTCAGCTGGACCTCGGACGTCGCTTGCATGCGGCGCACAACCAGCAGCAGGAGCGTCGCGCAGCCCGTTTGCGCCACGCCGCTGCAGTGTTGCGGGGCCATCATCCGCAGCAGCAGATGGAGGCGCTGCGACGTCGCCTTGCCGCGTTGGGCGGTCGCCCGCAAGCGGCGCTGCAGCGCCTGATGCAGCGTGATGCGCTGCGCCTGCGCGGCCTTGCACGTTCGCTGGAAGCGGTCAGTCCGCTGGCGACCGTCGCGCGTGGCTACAGCATCGTGACCCGTGCAGACGATGGCGCGCTGGTGCGCCGGATCGAGCAGGTACAACCGGGTGACGCACTGCAGGCCCGGGTCGGCGACGGCGTGATCGACGTACAGGTGACTGCGGTCAAGTAAGGGGTGTTCGGCAGGGCTGCGCCCTGCACCCGCAGAAGCAATGGCAACGGCCGAAGCAACGGCAGAAGCTGGCTTCCTGTGGGATGGCGGGGTGGGCCCGGTTGCGGGGGACGCTGCAAGTACGTCCATGTAAGCTCGGTCGCGCCATCCATGGCGCTCACGCCCCCGCAACCGGACCCACCCCGCCTTCGAGAGTTTCCCGGTGGCGGTTGGTACATCCATGCCATGCGTGGATGAATCTCCATCGGGATCGAATATTTCGACAATTGATCGAAATGCATCCACGCATGGCGTGGATCTACCGTGACGACCAAGGTCGACACCCACCAAGGGCAGGCCATGCCGTTCCGACAGATCGCGAAATCTGTCGAAGGCGGGGTGGGTCCGGTTGCGGGGGTGTCAGCCGCATGGATGCGGCTGCCAAGCCCCCATGGACGGGTTCACGGCGTCCCCCGCAACCGGACCCACCCGCCATCCCACAGGAAGCCAGCTTTTGCTGTTGAGGTTGCCGGCCAGCGGCCGGCACTACCGCTTCTGCGGGTGCAGGGCGCAGCCCTGCCGAACTCCCCTTTACCTGGCCTGCTCGCAGAACTTCTGCCGATACTCCAGTGCCTTCGGCATCAACGCCTGCAGGTTCTGGATACGGGTGCCCGGATTGGGGTGGGTCGAGGCGAACTCCGGCGGCGACTGGCCACCACCGGCCTGGCCCATGCGCTGCCACAACGGCACCGCCTCGCGCGGGTCGAAACACGCCGCCGCCGCCAGCATCAGGCCCACTTCGTCAGCCTGCGTCTCGTGGCTGCGCGCATACGGCAACAGATAACCGTAGCCCATCGCCGACATCATCATCTGCTGCTGCTGCGCATCCATGCCACTGGCGGCGCCGGCCACCTGGCCGATCTGGGTCAGCTTCTGCTGGGCCATCCGCTGTGCACCATGGCGCAGCAGCGCATGGGCGATCTCATGGCCCATCACCACCGCCATCGCATCGCGGGTGCGCGCCACCGGGATCAGCCCCGTGTAGACCGCCATTTTGCCACCGGGCAGGCAGAACGCATTGGCCTGCTCGGACGGAATCACGTTCACCTCCCACTCGAAGTCGCGTGCGAAGTGTGCCGGCTGCAACCCGTGTTCCTGCGCCAACGCGGTTTCGACAACATCCACTTTGGCGATAAGTCGCTCGGCAATCGCGCGGACGTCACGCGAGACTTGTTCATTCGGGCCCAAAGGGCGTTCCTGCGACAGGATCTGCTGGTAGGCCTGCAGGCCCAGTGCCTTCTCCTGGCTGGCGTCCAGGCTGCTGTCGATCAGCACCTTCTCGCCGGTATAGGGGTCGACTGCACGGTTGGAGAACCAGTAGAACGCCGCGTAGCCGGCGGCCAGCAGCAGCACCCACCAGCGGATGTTGCCGAACAGGCCACGCCGCTGCTGCGGCGAGCGGGAAAAAGGATCGTTGCGCATCGGCTGGTCTTCCGGCTGACCCCGCCGGCCGGCGGGTACGGCGCAATCTTAGTGCGGCGCTGCCTGCGGCGAGTGAAACCGGCGCCGATCCAGCCGTGCCCGTCAGATCCCTCGCACCAGCCGGAAGCCGATGCGCGCGTTGGTGGTATCCGAATCCTGCGATTGCCGCCAGGCCGCCCGGGTCTGCTCCGGCGCATTGGCCCAGTTGCCACCACGGATCACCCGTGCACGGCAGCCCGGGTTGAACCACGCCACACCATCGGCCGGAGCACGCCGATAGCTGGCATGCCAGCAGTCGGCCACCCACTCGCTCAGGTTGCCGCCCATGTCGTGCAGCCCGAAGCCGTTTGCCTGGAAACTGGCGACCGGTGCAGGCCCCCACCACCCATCACCATAGCCGACGAAGGCGTTGTGCCAATGCCTGCCGGAAGGCGAAACATCCTTGCTGCCGGTGTAATTGCCACTGCCTTCCGGTGGCAGCCCGGCATCGCCCCACGGGTAGCGGCCACTGCTGCCGGCACGCATCGCGTACTCGAACTCGGCCTCGCTGGGCAGGCGGTAGCTGCGGCCGGTCTGTTCGGACAGCCAGTTCGCGTAGTTCTCCGCATCACGCACGCTCACGTGCATCACCGGCGAATTGCCCAGTGCCCGCCCGCCGTCATAGTCGGACCGCCAGTCCACGCCGCTGCGACGGATGAAATTGCCGCTGCGCTCGTCATAGACCACCGAATGTCCACGCCGGGTCGCACGTGGGCGGGCATTGGTCGCCTTCACATAGCGCTCGAAATCACCCACGGTGATCTCGGTGATCGCCATCGCGTACCCACGCTCGAAACGCACATAGTGCGATGGCCGCTCTGCGTCGGTTGCGCCCGGCTCGGTATCACTGGCGCCCATCTGGAATCCGCCATGCGGAACCACGATCATCTGCGGTCCACGGCCGCCATCACGCAGCGCATCGCTGAACACCTGCCCCGGCCGGAAGCTGCCGTAATGGGTGGCCAGTTCGATGCGCTCGCGCAGCTGCGCCACCACCGCGTCGCCCGGCAAAGCGATGCGCAGCGCTTCGGCCAGCTTCTCGCGCGCAGGCTTCAACCCCTGCGGGGTGGTCAGATCATGCAGGCCGCCATCGCGCAGTTGTACCAGTGCCGCTGCACGGATCTGCTCGATGCGCTCGAACGCATCGGCGATCGTCGGTGACGAGTCCCGCACCTTGCTGGCCTCTGCCAACCACGCGCCGGCACTGGCGAAATCGCGGATGCGCGCGGCATCCTCGGCACGCCGGATCAGCCCACTTTCCGCAGCTGCCAGACCCTCCCGCGCGCGACGATTTGCCGGGTCCAGCGCAAGTGCCTCACGGAAGTTGCCAATCGCACCATCACCGGCTTCACCTATCCGGTCGGCACGCAGATCGTCTTCGCCCGCGCGGTTGTAGGCGACCACGCGCTGCGCAGTCTCGACCCGCCCCTGCAGCGCGCGCACCTTCTCATCCTTCGGCGCCAGGGTCAGCAGCACCAGCGCCTGGCGCCCGGCTTCAGCCAGCGCTTCACGCTGCTGCAATGGCCGCTGCAGCAACGCATCGGCCTGCTGCTGCAGCTTCTGTTTCGCGCGTTGCAGGCCCAGGCGCGCCTGCCGATCATCGGGTTCCTCCTCCTGCACTGCCAGCCACAGGGGCACTGCCGCATCGCCGTCTTCATACAGATGCCCCCGCGCGAATGCCTGGTCGGCAGCCCGGCGCAGCTGTGCCAGCGTACGTCCCTGGCGATCGACCCGCGGCGGCGTCCACTGCTGGATGTCCTCGGCCGCGTCGTCACCGGCAATGGTCACCGTGCCCCGCCCGGTACCACGCGCCGGACCGGCCTCTGGTGCGGGATCGGCCGGCGGGGCTGCGGTGGCACCGGCGGTCTGCGCAGGGGGCGACGGCGTGCAACCGGCCAGGCTCACGGCCAAGGCGGTAAACAGCGCGGGCGACAGCAGAAAACGCAAGCAGGGCCTCCTTCGGCACGGATGCGGACCGACGTTAGGCTATTCTCCCCTGCCTGAGCAAACCCGAGTAGTAGGCCCTGACACGTGGCAACCTGGATCACCACCCCCGCCGAGCTGGACACATACCGCCAGCAGCGGCCGACCCGCATCGGCCTGGATACCGAATTCATCCGTGAACGCACCTTCTGGCCACAGCTGGCGCTGGTGCAGATGGCCGTCGGCGAGGACATCCTGCTGATCGACCCGTTGATTCCCGGCATGCCCGAGGCCTTGGCGCCGTGGCTGGCCGATGAATCCATCACCAAGGTGATGCACAGCGCCAGCGAAGACCTGGTGGCGTTCAAGTGGACCTGTGGCGTGCTGCCGCGTCCGTTGTTCGACACCCAGATCGGCGCCGCGCTGGCCGGCATCGGTGCTGGCATGGGCTACCAGAAGCTGGTGCAGGAGATCACCGGCGTGGCCCTGGAAAAGGGCGAAACCCGCTCTGACTGGATGCGCAGGCCGTTGTCGGACTCCCAGCTGAAGTACGCCGCCGACGACGTCGAGCATCTGTTCGCGATGCACGACGCCATCTCCGCCAAGCTGGAAACGCTGGGGCGCCAGCAGTGGCTGCACGACGATGGCGAGCGCCTGCTGGCCAGCGTGGCAAATGACGAAGACCGCTGGCCCCACCTGGGCATGCGCTCGGCGCAGTTCCTGGACGCGCCCGCGCAGCGCCGCCTGCTGCGCCTGCTGCGTTGGCGCGACGTGCAGGCGCGCGCCAGCGACCGTCCGCGCAGCTGGATCCTGGACAACGAACTGGCCGCCACCCTGGCACGCACCCCGCCAACCGACGCGGCCGCATTGAGCAAGCTTTTCGAACAGTTCCCAAAGGCGCCGCGCAAGCTTGCCGCTGCGGTGTGGCAGGCGCTGGATACGCCGCTGGCCGACGAAGCCGATGCGCCGTTGGCGATGCAGGCCAGCGATGCCAGCAAGCAGCTGTTGAAGAAGCTGCAGGATGCAGTAGCCGAACGCAGCCGCGAGCTCGGTCTGGCCGATGGCGTACTGGCCTCACGCAAGCATCTGGAAAGCTATCTGGAGCATCAGCAGTGGCCGGCTGCGCTGGCCGGCTGGCGCCAGCAGGAGCTGGAGCCGGTGCTGGCACCGCTGTTGCCCGCTGCTTGAGGCCCCTGCCGTCGTCGCGCATGCAGCGCGGCGACGGCCGACACCGGTATCGCCTTGAGATCTGGTGCGTGCCTGCAACGCGCGACACTTCGCGCTGCTTCCCCTCGAATCCCATCCAGCGCCTATCGCCGCATGGGGCAGTGCCCGCCGCGATCCTGTACGCACGCCAACGTGATCGCGCCGCGCCGTTTACCTACATGACTGCAGACACATACGCCCGCATCGGCAGCATGCAAGAGTGAATCGCACGTCACCTCGTTCGCCTGCTCAGGGCACTGGTGGACGACGCATCCCGCAGGGCCGATACCGTCGGCGCAGGTCCTGCCCACGCTGCTGCGCAAAGGACTCCCATGCACACGATCATCTCCGAACGGACCGCAGCTCCCTCCTCCCGGGCCATGCGCCACCTGCGCCGATGGCTGGGCGCTTCATTGCTGTGCATCGCCACCAGTGCCAGCGCCGCCGATGACCTGCAGGCACGCATCGCACAGGCATTGCAGGGCACTGCGACGCCAGCGATGGGAGTGCTGGTGATCCGCGACGGCAGGATCGCCGAACAGGCTGTCAGCGGCGTACGCCGCAATGATGAAAAGGTGGCTGCCAGCAGCGGCGATGCCTGGATGATCGGCTCGACCGGTAAACCGATCACCGTGGCGATGATCGCGCGTCTGGTCGAACAGGGCGTGCTGAAGTGGGATGCGCCACTGTTGACGATGCTGCCCGACCTGGTGGCACAGATGCAGCCGGCCTACCGCAACGTCACGCTGGTGCAGCTGCTGTCGCACCGCGCCGGCCTGCCGGAGAACCTCACCGATGGCGCCGCACTGGATGCGTTCTTCACCGACACGCGTGCCCTGCCCGTACAACGCGAGGCCTACATCAAGGCCGCGCTGTCAGAGGCGCCGGTCCACCCTCCGGGAACGGAATTCGCCTACAGCAACAGCGGCTTCCTGATCGCAGCGGTGATCGCCGAGCGCGCCACCGGCAAGGACGTGGAAACGCTGATCCAACGTGAGGTGTTCCAACCGCTGCAGATGACCGGCGCCGGCTTCGGGCCGACCACGGCAGGGCAGCCGTTGGGCCACCGCGGCGGCAAGCCCGTCACCCGCGCGCCGCAGAAAGCCGATGATGGTGTACCGCCGATCTACACCGCCGCCGGCAACCTGCACATGCGCCTGCAGGACCTGGCACTGTTCGCCATAGACCAGCTCGCCGGCAGCCACGGCAGGGGCACGCTGTTGACGCCGGCGTCCTACACACTGATGCAGAGCGCGCAACCGGGCAGCCCATCCGGTCTGGACTGGGGCGTGCAGCCGGCGATCGCCGGCCGCCAGGGCCCGGTGCTGGTACACGGCGGCTCTGATGGCAACTGGCTGGCCTGGGTGGTGCTGTTCCCCGCACAGAACAGTGGCGTGATCGCCATTGCCAACGCCGCCGAAGACATGGGGGCCGACACAGCCACCATGGGCGTGCTCGGCGGTCTGTTCGCCGAACTGGCCCCTGCTGTCGCGCCTGCCGCCAGGTAGACTCCTCGCGACGCCCTGCCCCTGCGGGGCGTCGTCCTGCCGCACCACTGCAGGCGATAACAGGCATRCACCGGATTGCCTAGAATGCGCGTCCGATCATCTGCAAGGACGCTGTTGCCCATGCCGCATTCCCCCCACGAAGCGATGGCCTTGCGCCGCGAAGCACGCGACGCGTTGCAGCAGGAGCGATTCGATGATGTCGACCGCATGCTCGGGGCGATGGAGCAACAGTGGCTCGACGGTGGCACCCCGCGCTTCGGATATGGCTGGCTGCTCGCCACCCTGCTTGAGCCTGCGCAGGACCTGCCTGCCCGCCTTGAACGGGCGCGGCAGTGGTGTGCACGGCAGCCACACAGCCCGCATGCGTGGGCCGTACTGGGCACGCTGTGGGACCGCGTTGCCGGCCGCATCCGTTCCACCGACACCATCGAGAAGATCCGCCAGGCGCAATGGGACGGTGCTGCGCTGGCACGCGACCACGCTCTGGCCGCATGGCTGCATACCATCGCACGCCATCCACGTCCCGCCTTCGTACTGGGGCGGATGCTGCGGATGGCCTGCTACCTGGGCGAGCCGCGCTGGTTGCAGCAGTTGCAACGCGGTGGACGCGCCGATCTGTACACCGCGCAGCAGCGCCAGGACCCGGAAGCATTCGCCGCCGCGGTCGCATTGCTTGCGCCCTACGGTGCCCCCTTGGATGAACTTCCCGCCCTGCCCGCTGTGCTGGCGCATCGCAGCGAAGAAGCATTCGAGTATGCCGCCGACTACTGGCTGCAGCTGGCGCTGTCGTTCCGTGCCGATGATGCCGACGTGCTCGAGATCTATCTGTACTACCTGTATCCGCGCTGGGGCGGCAGCCACGCGCTGATTCAGGACTTCATCGACGGTCCCGAAGCAGCACGATTGATGCTTCCGCAGCGTAATCGACTGCGTGTGGTCAAGGAGCGCGACTGGCTGTGGCTCGCCCCGGATGCCGACGATGCCGAGGCCATCGCCGAACAGGAGCAGGCCTATCGCGCCCTGCTCGACCTGCACCTGGATGCATCAACGCGGGCACAGGTGCTGTGCTGGCGGGCGATGCTGGACTACCACCTCGGCCGCGACGAACCGCAGGAAAACCAGGTGAACTGGGACCCGATGCGGATGACGCATGCCCGTGACTGCCTGGCAGAGGCGTTCGCGTTGGATCCCGGCTGTGTGGTCGATGAGGGCATGAACGCACTGGAAGCCTGTGCGCATTTTGCACGCGTCGACGGCGCCGACGCGCTGTTCGCACAGGTGCTCGCCAGTGTCGAAGACTGGACCGACAGCGCGCATGCCCTTGCGTGGTTGGCAGCCGGTCGTCAGTCCGGCCTGTTCGGCTTCAGCGCGGACAGCGCCCTGGCCGCGCAGCACCTGCAGGGAGCGCTGGCGACGGCCGACGAAGATGGCGTGGAGTTGTCCACGGTGGCTGCCAACCTGTTCTGCTCGGTTTCCGCGCCGGCCGGTCTGCAGATGCTGCTGCAGCTCGCGCACGCCGGCGACCCGAGGTCGATGGCATCGCTGGTGGATCTGTACCGCGGGCGTGTGGCCGGCAAGGACTTCCCCGCTTACGCCGACCCCGTGCAGGAGGCGCTGTGGACCGAGCGTGCGATTGCTGCCGGCGACTTGGTGGTGATCTACAACCGCGCCTGGCAGCTGGGCGAGATCTTCAGGCAGACGCCCGACCCCGCGCTGCAGCAGCAGTCGCGCGTGTTGTATCGGCGCTGCGTGGACGAGGCTGAGCCGCATGACCGGGTATGGCGCCCGGCGCACAAGAACCTTGCGGTGCTGCTGTACCAAGGTGAGGACGACATCGACAAGCGCGAAGCGGTGTTCGACCTGCTGGGGCCGCTGTGGTGGCGTGGCGACAGCGCGACCCAGGCATGGGCGGCCGGTTTCCTGGCCGATGTGTTCCACTTCGGCAACGGTGTGCCTGCCAATGCCTTCCTGGCCAAGGTCTGGCTTGACCGGGCCGCCGATGCGGAGCCGGACAACGCGGAGGTGCTGCGCATGCGCCCGTTGATCGATGGGCAGGGCAAGTTGTTTGGTGCCAGCCGTGCGGCGCGTCAGCAAGCCCGCGACCGCGACAAAGTGGACCTGCGCAGCTGGCAGCTGACCTTCGGCCTGGATGCAGTACCGGACCGGCACGACGTGCAGCCGGTCTGAACCAGCGGCAGGCCAACGACAGACGCCCTGCACAGGCAGGGCGTCTGCAGGAAAGTGCAAGGGTGCCGGTATCGCTTGCGATACCGGCCGATGCGGCTTACCAGTTCATGTTCAGCGAAACACCCACGGTGCGCGGTTCGTTGTAGACCGCGGCCATGTAGTTCTCGATCACGCCCTTGAGGTTCTTCTCGTTGGTGATGTTGCGCGCGAACAGCGCCACTTCGTAGGCACCGTAGTTGCCCGAGTAGCCGATCTTCAGGCCACCCTCGAAATCACCCTTGGAGTTGAATTCCTTGCTGTCGTACAGCACGAAGCTGGTGTAGCCCTGCTTGTTCCAGTCGGTGGACACGAACATCGTGGCCGCGTCGCTGACCGGGAAGTCGTAACGCGCTGCCAGGTTGATGTTGTACTTCGGTGCGTTCGGCAACGGGTTGCCATCGATCTGCGCGAAGGTGTTGGCACCGACCTTGATGGTCGGATCGTTCACCGTGCACACCACTTGGCCGTTCAGGCCGCAGACCTGCGCGTAGACGCGCTTGTCCTTGATCTCGCTGTGCAGCAGGCTCAGGCCGGCGCTCAGGGTCAGGTTCTGGATCGGGCGCAGCTCCATGTCCGCTTCGAAGCCGTAGGCCTTGGCCTTGTCGGCGTTGAACAGCACGCCGTTGCCGTCCGAATCGTTGCCGTTGAGCTGGATGTCGTTGACGGTGTAGGTGAACGCGGTGGCGTTCAGGCGCAGGCGGTTGTCCCACAGGCTGCTCTTCACGCCCGCTTCCCAGGACAGGATCGTCTCCGAATCGGCGGTGGTGAAGTCGGCATTGAACACCGCCGAACGGCCCTGGATGGTCGGGCCACGGAAGCCGCGGGCGACCTTCGCATAGACGCTCACGTCCGGGGTGATCTGATACATCGCGCTCAGATCCCAGCTCGGGGTGGTGTCGGTCATCTTGACGTCGGTGCGGCCTTTGTAGGTGACTGCGCCAGCGGCGGTGTCGGCGGTCTTCAACAGACGGGTGTGCTTCTCATCGCGGGTCTGGCGCAGGCCGGCGGTGACGGTGAACTTGTCGGTGAAGGCGTAGCTCAGCTGGCCGAAACCGGCCCAGGAGGTGTTCTTGTTGCGCAGGCGCACCCAGTTGTTCGGGTTGCGCGCAGCGCCCTTCAGGAACCAGGCGCGCTGGTAGAAGTCGGTGGTGTCGCTGCCATTGAAGTAGAACGCACCGGCCTGCCACTGCAGGGCGCTGTCGTCATGGCTGGCCAGGCGGAACTCCTGGGTCCACTGGTCCAGGTCACGGATCTGGCCCATCGACTGGCCGTAGCCGTTCGGCACGCCATTGACCGGGAAGTTGACCGCAGCGCCGCCGTCGGTGTCACCGCGGCTGTAGCCGGAAGTGGTCTCGTAAGCGGTGATCGAGGTGAAGTCGATCGCGCCGAAGTCATAACGCGCCTTCACCGAACCGCCGTAGGTCTTGTACGCCTGCGGGTTGTTGTCGGCCTCGTCGTAGGCGACCTGGTCACGCGGCACGTCGGTCTTGTTCGAGCCCTTGGTCAGTGCGTTGCGCAGGAACAGGGTCGAGGTGCCTTCGTAGTCGCGGGCGTGGGCCGAGGCGAGGATCGAGAACTGGTCGCTCGGGGTCAGCAGCAGCTGCGCGCGCACGTTGCGGTCGTCGAAGCCGCCCATGGCGTTCTTCTTCGGGCTGACCGTGCCGTCGGCGCTGGGGCCGGTGTAGGTGTTGTCGACGTAGTCGTCGCGGTGCTGGTACAGCGCCGACACGCGGAACGAAGCGATGTCGTTGATCGGGCCGCCGAAGCCACCGTCGATCGACACGCTGTTGTAGGAGGCATAGCTGGCGCTGACGCGACCGCTGTAGTCCTGGGTCGGCTTGAGGGTGTCGAACTTGACGATGCCGGCGGTGGTGTTGCGACCGAACAGCGAACCCTGCGGACCGCGCAGCACTTCAACCTGGTCCACGTCATAGACCGGGTTGGACTTCAGCACCACGTGCTCCAGCACGACGTCGTCCTGGATGATCGACACCGGCTGCGAGGCACCCAGGTAGAAATCGATGTTGCCCAGGCCGCGGATGTAGAAGCGCGGGAAGATGCGGCCGGTGGTGGTTTCCGCATACAGGCTCGGCACGCGGCCGGACAACGCCAGCAGGGTGTCGTCGCCGCCGGCGGTGAAGTCGCGCATGCGCTCGCCCTGCACCACGCCTACCGACACCGGCACTTCCTGCAGGTTCTGCTCGCGGTGCTCGGCGGTCACGGTGATGGTGTCCAGCCCGGTCGGGGTCGGTGCACTGTCCTGCGCGACAGCACCGAAGCTGGCAGCCAGCGCCAGGCCTGCGCAGGCCAGGGCCAGCGGATGGCGACGGAAGGAAACGAAGGAGGACGACGTGCCCGACGAACGGCGGGAATCGGAATGGGAAGGCATCGAAAGCTCTGAGGAGGCGTCCGTGCGGCCTGCGCTGGCCGGGCGGCAAATAGGAGGAAAACTGCGCAAGCGGCCATTATCCTCCAAATTGTTACAATTTCGTTGCGCCGGCAGGCAGCAGGGGCATCAAGCCGCTTTCGGCACAGTCCGGCCTCAGCCGTCCTTCGGTAGAGGCGCGAGCGCGACCTCGACCATCGCCAGCAGGCGTTCGCGGCTGATGCCGTCTCGCGCCTGCACCGAGATGCCATGCAGCACCGTGGCGAAATGATCACCCAGCGCCTGCACGGATAGATCGGCCGCCAGCTCGCCAGCCGCCTGCGCCTGCTGCAGCCGCGCGATGATCGCCGCCGTGCGCTGGCGGCGGTGGCTGGCCAGCCAGTCGCGTACGCCCTCGCCATCCGGTGACACGCTGCTGGCCGAGGACACCACCAGGCAGCCATGCGGACGACCGCGACGGGTGTAGGTCAACACTGCATCCCGCAGCATGCTGCCGATCGCATCGCGCAGTGACGCCTGCTCCAGCGCGCGCGGCGCGAAGCCGCCCTCGCCTTCCTCGTACAGCGCCACCGCTTCGCGGAACAGCTGCTCCTTGCTGCCGAACGCGGCGTAGATGCGCGCCGAGGCAATGCCAAGCGCCTCGACCAGGGCCGACATCGAGGTGCCCTCATAGCCGTGCTGCCAGAACAGCAGCATCGCCTTGCGCAATGCCTGGTCCCTGTCGAATTCGCGCGGTCGCCCTGCCATCTGCCTGCCTGCCGTTCTGAGGCGCGCAGTGTAACGCGGGTGTTGACCATCCCGATGCACGCGCCTATTCTTTGTCGACCGACAAACAATTGGAGCAACACATGCAAACCCTCAAAGGACCCAGCCTGCATCTGGCGCAGTTCGCTGGCGACCAGGCGCCGTTCGACAGCCTGTCCGGCATCGCCGCCTGGGCCGCCGGCCATGGCTTCAAGGCCCTGCAGATTCCGGCATGGGACGCGCGCCTGTTCGACCTGGCCACCGCCGCGGACAGCCAGGACTACTGCGATGACCTGCGTGGCACCCTGGCCGAGCATGGCCTGCAGGTCAGCGAGCTGACCACCCACATCCTGGGCCAGCTGGTGGCGGTGCATCCGGCCTACGATGAACTGTGCGATGGCTTCGCACCGGAAGCACTTCGCGGCAACCCGCAGGCACGCAGCGAATGGGCACAGCAGCAGCTGCATCTGGCCGCCCGCGCCTCGCGCCGGCTCGGCCTGCAGGACATGGGCACCTTCTCCGGCTCGTTCGCCTGGCCCTACCTGTTCCCCTTCCCGCAGCGTCCGCCGGGCCTGATCGATGCCGCATTCGATGAGCTGGCGCGCCGCTGGCGGCCGATCCTCGATACCTGCGAGGACAACGGCATCAACCTCTGCTACGAAATCCATCCCAGCGAAGACCTGCACGATGGCACCAGCTTCGAACGCTTCTTCGAGCGTGTGGGCCAGCACGAGCGCTGCCGCATCCTGTTCGATCCCAGCCACTTCGTGCTGCAGCAGCTGGATTACCTGCAGTTCCTGGACATCTACCATCCGTTGATCCGCATGTTCCATGTCAAGGACGCGGAGTTCCGTCCCAATGGCCGCCAGGGCATTTACGGTGGCTACGCCGACTGGACCGAACGCGCGGGCCGCTTCCGCTCGCTGGGCGATGGCCAGGTCGATTTCAAGTCGATCTTCTCCAAGCTGGCGCAGTACGACTACGCCGGCTGGGCAACGCTGGAATGGGAGTGCTGCCTGAAGGACCAGGAAGCCGGCGCGCGCGAAGGTGCCGCCTTCATCCGCGACCACATCATCCCGGTCACCGACAAGATCTTCGACGACTTCGCCGGCGCGCCGATCAGCGCCGCCCAGATGCAGCACATGCTCGGCATCGCCTGAGCCCCCACAGGAACATCCCCATGACCAATTTCCCCACCGCTGGTACCCCCGGCGACGACACCCTGCGCCACCACTACCTGCGCATCGACGGCCAGCGCGTGCATTGCGTCTCCGCCGGCAGCGGTCAACCGGTGCTGTTGATTCCCGGCTGGCCGCAGACCTGGTACGCCTGGCGCCACGTGCTGCATGCGTTGGCCGAGGCCGGCTTCGAGGCGATCGCGGTCGACCCGCCCGGCATCGGCGAATCCGATCGTCCCGCGCACGGTTACGACACCGGCAGTGCCGCCGCGGTACTGCATCAGACCATGCAGGCCCTGGGCCACGAGCGCTACCAGGTGGTCGGCCATGACATCGGCATGTGGATCGCCTATGCATTGGCCAGCGACCAGCCGCAGGCGGTACAGCGTCTGGCCGTGACCGAAGCGGTGATTCCCGGGCTGGCACCTGAGCCGGGCATTTTCGCCGCACCGGCCGACAACATCTTCCTGTGGCACTTCATGTTCAACCAGGTGGCCGATCTGCCCGAGGCACTCATCACCGGTCGCGAACGCGCCTACCTGGACTTCATGTTCGACCGCTGGTCGTACCGGCGCGATGCGGTGGCCAGCGAAACCTACATTGCCGCCTACAGCCGCCCCGGCGCGTTGCGTGCAGGGTTTGCCTGGTACCGCGCGATTCCGGAAACGATCCGCCAGAACCAGCTCCGCGCACAACGCCGGTTGACGATGCCGGTGCTGGCCATCGGTGCCGAGCACGCCACCGGCAACGCCCCGATGCTGACCCTGCAGCCGCATGCCGATGACCTGCGCGGCAGCGTTGTTCCGGGCTGTGGCCACTTCATCATGGAAGAAGCACCGCAGGCGTTCCTCGCCCAGCTGCTGCCGTTCCTGCAGGAGGCTGGTCATGCCGCTTGAACCTGCGCTGCAGTCGTTCGTCGATGCGGTGGCGGCGCACCCGCTGCCGGACGATCTGCTGGAACTGCGCGCACTCAGCGAGCAGGCGCTGCCCACATTGCAGGGCGCCACCGAGGCGGTATCGCATGTCGTGGAGCACGTCGTCAGCGCGCGCGACGGCCATGCGCTGGTCGTGCGCCTGTACACGCCCGCTACCAACAGCGCCGAACCCCGCCCCGCCCTGTTGTTCGCCCACGGCGGTGGCTGGTTCCAGTGCTCGCTGGCGGTCTATGACGGCCCCTGCCGAGCCCTGGCCAATGCCAGCGGCCATGTCATCGCTGCCGTCGGTTATCGGCTGGCCCCGGAGCATCCGTTCCCGACGCCGCTGCACGACGTCGCCGACGCCTGGCTGTGGCTGCAGGCCAATGCCGCAGACCTGGGTCTTGATCCCGCGCGCCTGCTCATCGGTGGAGACAGCGCTGGCGGCAATCTCGCCGCCGCGTGCTGCCTGCTGCTGCGCGATCAGGGACTGCCGCTGCCATCGCATCAGCTGCTGCTGTACCCGGCATTGGATGCCACCATGGCCAGCAGCACCTATCGTGAGTTCGCCGACGGTTACTACCTCAGCGCCGAACTGATGCAGCGCTGCTGGCAGGCCTACCTCGGCGACGGTGACCGCCGACAGGCGCTTGCTTCACCCCTGCACGCCCCAGATCTACGCGGGCTGCCAGCAGCCACGGTGCTGAGCTGTGAGTTCGATCCGCTGCGCGATGAAGCTGAACAATACGCCGCGCACCTGCGGGAAGCGGGTGTGGACTGCACGCTGGAGCGCCTGCCGGGGATGATCCACGCCTGCATCCACCTGCATGGCGTGTCGGCTGCGACCGACATCGCGATCCAGCGCGCGGCGGCCTTGCTGCCCTGAGCCCGGCCTGCAGCGGCGCGGATCACCTGCGCCGCTGTGTCCGGCCCGCCCCTTTGCAGCCGGCACCGGCCAGCGCTATGCTAGGGTCGTCACGTGGCGTCAGCTCCGCTGCCCACGGGATGCAACACCACCCATGGGGCCATAGCTCAGCTGGGAGAGCGCGTCGTTCGCAATGACGAGGTCAGGAGTTCGATCCTCCTTGGCTCCACCATATGAAGAACAAAAAGCCCCGGCACTGCCGGGGCTTTTTGTTTTGGCCAACCGCTCAGGCCGGGTCCTGCCCGCCGTCCTTGCGCACGGGTGCACGCGAATGCGCATCACGTACCTTCTGGTCCTGCTGACCAGGGCGCTGCTTGGCCACTTCCTCCTGCTGCCGGTCCTGGCGACTTTCCTGCACGCCTTCGTGTGCGTTCGAGGTCTTCTTGTCGTGTTCGGTCATGAATTGCTCCCAAGGCGCCGGCAACAGGCCGACGTGACGCGGACAACGCTAGCCGCGCCTGCGTGATGCGGCGGTCGGTTGCCTGCGAACAGCGCGTGCAGCCATCACGCCCCTTCAATGCTTGTGATCGTCATCGGCGCGTGGTCACAATCGGCGGTCACCTCGCACAAGGATGCGCCATGTATCGCCCTGCCCTGATGTCTGCCCTGTTGATCCCACTGCTGCTCGCCACTGGCTGCGCGCATCGCCTTGACCGGCAACCAGCGCCGCCAGCAGGCTACATCGGCACCTACGAGGCGGTGCGTGCCGCGCAGGATGACCCCGAGCGCGGCATCTCCGGCGTTTTCGTGCTGACCGTGCAGGCCACCCGTACCGAAGGCGAGCGCATCTACCTGAACAGCGAGCGCGATTACCGCCACCCGCTCAACATCACGCTCAACATCGATGCCGCGCTGCGCCCGGAACTGGAGAAGGCGTTCGGCATGAAGCTCGAACAGCTGCAGAACCGGCGCATGCTGGTGCGCGGCACCGCGCGTCGGGTACGCATCGCCTTCATCGATTCGAACGGCCGGCAGAGCGAAAAGTACTACTACCAGACCCAGATCCAGATCCGCGACGCCAATCAGCTTCGTTTCGCCCCGTAAGCCAACGAACGGCGCGCGTCGTGGATGGAGGGCACCGGACCCGTTCCGGTGCCCTCAATGAAGCGATCACTCAATCCAGCTTCACCACCAGCTTGCCGAAGTTGCGCCCCTGCAGCAGGCCAAAGAAGGCTTCCGGCGCATTCTGCAGACCCTGCACGACGTCTTCGCGGTACTGGATGCGCCCATCGCGCAGCCACTGCGGCATGTCGCGCTCGAAATCCGGCCATAGATGCTTGAAGTCATGGACGATGAAGCCACGCACGGTCAGTCGCTGGCGCAGGATCTGGCTGAACAGCGCCGGCAGCCGATCCGGTCCAGGCTGCGCGACGCCGCGGGCGTTGTAGGTGGCGATGGTGCCGCACACCGGAATGCGCGCGAAATCATTGAGCAGCGGCAATACCGCATCGAGCACATGCCCCCCCACGTTCTCGAAATACACGTCGATGCCATCCGGTACGGCAGCACGCAGTTGCGCTGCAAAATCGGAGGCGCGATGGTCCAGCGCCACGTCCACGCCCAATGTCTCCAGGTACGCACGCTTGGTCTCACCACCGGCGATGGCGACCACGCGCGCGCCCTGCAGCTTGGCCAGCTGCGCCACGGTGGCCCCGACCGGTCCACTGGCAGCAGCCACCACCAGGGTCTCACCGGGTTGCAGCCTGCCGATTTCTATCAGGCTGGAGTACGCGGTGAACCCTGGCATGCCGTACACGCCCAATGCCGTGCTCAGCGGCAACCCGGCCGGATCCAGCCGCCGGCTGATCGCATCGCCCGCCACCACGGCATGGGTCTGCCAACCACCGGGGGCCAGCACCAGGTCGCCCACCGCCAGGCCAGGCGCCTGCGACTGCAGTACTTCGGCGACGGTCTGGCCTTCCATCACCGCATCCACGGCCACGGGCGGGGCGTATGACGGGCCATCGTCCATGCGTCCGCGCATGTACGGATCCAGCGACAGGTAACGGTTGCGCAGCAGCACCTGGCCGGGTGCCAGCGCCGGCAGGGCCGCCTGTTCGAGGCGGAAATTGGTGGCGACCGGCGCACCTTGCGGACGCGAGGCAAGCACGATACGGGTGGTTGAATCGGACATGTCCAATGGCTCTGCTGCGGGCAGCTTCGGGGAGGGGAACCGCGACAGTACGCCGTGCCCTGCCCGCGTGCGCGCCATGAAAACAGCGTTCCATCGGCGCCGTCCCCACTCCGCCCCTGCATCGCTTGCTCCGTCAACTTTGGCGTCAGCGGCGGGCCGCTGTTTTCCGCGTCCGACAATTCAGGTCGAGCCGGCTCAACGCAGGATCAATCACTTGCAGGACCTTCCGCCGGCCACAGACACCAATGTGAAGGTTTTTTTCCAAAACGCTTGCCGAACCTGTCCTACGTCCGTAATATGCGCGTCCTCAGCAGCGACATCGCTGCAACGAAACAAGTGGCCGAGTAGCTCAGTTGGTAGAGCAGGGGATTGAAAATCCCCGTGTCGGCGGTTCGATTCCGTCCTCGGCCACCACTTTCGAAGACCTGCAGAAATGCGGGTCTTTTTTTTCTACATGGCCGAGTAGCTCAGTTGGTAGAGCAGGGGATTGAAAATCCCCGTGTCGGCGGTTCGATTCCGTCCTCGGCCACCATGTTCGAAGACCTGCAGAAATGCAGGTCTTTTTTTTGTCTGCGACTTTTCCGTCCACGCATGGCGTGGCTCACGCCGCATCGATTGTGCGCGGACGCGGGCACGCGGGTTGACGAAACATTCACACCTCCGCGTGCCGTGCACCCTACGCTCCAGAGTCCTGCCCGGAGCCGCCCCATGCACCTGCGCCCCGCCCTGCTCGCCTGCCTGCTGCTTTTCGCCGCACCGGCACTCGCTGCCGAGCCCGTGCGCGCCGTCAGCGAACTGGACATTGATCGCTATGCCGGCCAGTGGCACGAGATCGCCCATCTGCCGGTGTCGTTCCAGAAGCAGTGCGTGGGCGAGATCACCGCCAACTACGGGCTGCGTCGCGATGGCCGCATCAGCGTCACCAATGCCTGCCGCAAGGTGGATGGCGAGCGGGTTGTCGCCGAAGGCGTGGCGCGGCCCGTTGCGGGACAGCCCGGCCAGCTGCAGGTGCGCTTCGTTCCCGACTGGCTGAGCTGGGTGCCCCTGGTCTGGGCCGACTACTGGGTGATCGCGCTGGACCCGGACTACCAGTGGGCGATGGTCGGTGAGCCCGGCCACAAGTATCTGTGGATCCTCGCGCGCCTGCCGGAGATGGACCGCACCCTGTTCGACCGGCTCAAGGCAAAGGCCGAAGCGATGGGCTACGACCTCGCACCGCTGCGCATGATGGCGCCCCTGCGCGACACCTCCGCCGATTGAGGCGCTGCCCAACCGGCGCACGCCACGCTCGCAATCCGGCATCACGCACGCCTCGCGTGCATCTTCACGCGCTACCCTCTGTGGCGGGTCGCCGCAGGCGCTCCATTCCACCATACGCCGTAGTATGCTTATCCCACGCACTGCCCTCAGAGGACCTGCGCCCATGCTCCACCGCTTCCGTACCGTCTTGATCGTCCTGTGCACCCTGGCCCTGGTCGCTTGCGGCGATGGCATCGTCAAGCGTGTTTCGGAACCGGCCGCGAGCCTGCAGCAGCTGACCGTGCAGGCCAATGGCGACTGGACTGTCGCCCTGCGCCTGCAGAACTACAGTTCGATGCCGATGAGCTTCGACGATGTCGCACTGGTCTTGACCATCGGCGACACCGAAGCAGGCCCCCTGTCAGCCAAGCCGGGCATCTCCATCGGCGGCGTCTCCGCCGATGTCATCAACGTGAACTTCAAGCCCAGCCCGGCCGCACGCCTGGTGATCGCCGACGCACTGGCCAGCAACCGCACCCTCGCCTATGGGCTGAAGGGCACGGTGTCGGCCACGCCGCAGGAAAAGAAGCAACGCACCTTCGATATCAGCAGCCGCAGCACGCTCAACCAGGCCCCGGGCCTGCCGGGCGTGCTGCGCTGATCTCCGCTTTCCGCCGCGACGCATCGCGCCGCTCCCCCTGTTACTGATCAAATCGAGACGCACCGATGAGCAGCTACACCGCCCCGCTTTCCGACCTTCGTTTCGGCCTGCACGATGTGCTGAAGGTCGAACCGCTGTTCGCCCGCCTGGGCTTCACCGACGCCACCGCCGATGTCGTCGATGCCGTGCTGGAAGAAGCCGGCCGCTTCAGCGCCAGCGTGCTGGCCCCGCTCAACAGCGTGGGCGACGAGATCGGCTGCGTGCTCGACCAGGCCAGCGGCGAAGTGACCACGCCACCCGGCTTCAAGCAGGCCTACGACCAGTTCGTCGACGGCGGCTGGACCGGCCTGACCGCGGCGCCGGAACTGGGCGGCCAGGGCCTGCCGCACACGCTGGGCGTGCCGCTCAATGAAATGATCAACGCCGCCAACCTGGCCTGGGGCAACTTCCCGCTGCTGTCGCACGGCGCCATCGAAGCGCTGAAGCAGCACGGCGAAGCCTGGCAGCACGAGGCCTTCCTGAAGCCGCTGATCGAAGGCCGCTGGACCGGCACCATGTGCCTGACCGAGCCGCATTGCGGCACCGACCTGGGCCTGCTCAAGACCAAGGCCGAGCCGAACGCCGATGGCAGCTATTCGATCACCGGCACCAAGATCTTCATCACCGCCGGCGAGCACGACCTGACCGGCAACATCGTGCATCTGGTGCTGGCCAAGCTGCCCGATGCTCCCCCAGGCGCCAAGGGCATCTCGCTGTTCGTCACCCCGAAGTTCAAGGTCGACCGCGACGGCAACGTCGGTGAGCGCAACGCGCTGCGCTGCGGCTCGATCGAGCACAAGATGGGCATCAAGGGCTCGGTCACCTGCGTGATGAATTTCGATGGCGCGCAGGGCTACCTGGTCGGCCAGCCGCACAAGGGCCTGCAGGCGATGTTCACCATGATGAACACTGCTCGCCTGGGTGTCGGCCTGCAGGGCATCGGCCTGTCCGAGCGCGCCTACCAGAACGCGCTGAAGTACAGCCGCGAGCGCCTGCAGTCGCGTTCGCTCAGCGGCGCCAAGTTCCCGGACAAGCCGGCCGACCCGATCCTGGTGCATCCGGACGTGCGTCGCATGCTGCTGACCATCAAGTCGCTGGTGGAAGGCAGCCGCCTGCTGGCGCTGCACGCCGCCACCCTGATCGACGTCGCCCACCATGCAGACGATGCCGGTGAACGCGAGCGCGCTGACACCTTGGTGAGCTTCCTGACCCCGATCTCCAAGGCCTGCCAGACCGAATGGGGCATCGAGAACACCTACAACGCCCTGCAGTGCTTCGGCGGCCACGGCTACATCCGCGAACACGGCATGGAACAGCTGGCCCGCGATGCCCGCATCACCACCTTGTATGAAGGCACCACCGGCATCCAGGCGCTGGACCTGATCGGCCGCAAAACCGCGTCCAGCCAGGGCGCTGGCCTGAAGCTGATGCTGGCCGAGATCGAGGCGTTCGCCAAGGCGAATGAAGGCAACGAGAGCTTGGCCGAGTTCATCGGCCCGCTGCGCGCCAAGGCCGCCGAATGGGGCAAGCTGACGATGGACGTGCTGCAGCGTTCGGCCGCCAATCCGGACGAACTGGGCGCAGCCAGCTACGACTACCTGTTCTATTCGGGTTATGTGGTGCTGGCCTACTGGTGGGCCCGCAGCGTTGCCGCCGCCGATGCCAGCGCACACGGCGCAGCATTCGCCCAGGGCAAGCGCGAGACCRCACGTTTCTACTTCGCCCGCGTTCTGCCGCGCACCCTCAGCCACGCCGCCGCCATCCAGGCGGGTGCCGCACCGCTGATGGCAATGGACGACGAACGCTTCGGCGCCTGAGCCGGGCCGCGGCCGGCACCCACGGTAGTGCCGGCCGCTGGCCGGCAACCGCAACAGCTGGAGCAACAGCAACAGCTGGTTTCCTGCGGGATGGCGGGGTGGGTCAAATTGCGGGGGACGGCGCAAGTACGTCCCTGTAGCCTCGGTCGCGCCATCCATGGCGCTCACGCCCCCGCAACCGGACCCACCCCGCCTTCGACAACTCCCCGCGGCTGTTGGTAGGTGTCGACCTTGGTCGACACGTAGATCCAGAAACCCCCGGAATCCATCTGGAGAAAAGCCCCCTTTTGTTAAAGGGGGCGCGCCAAAGGCGCGGGGAATAGGAGGAATGCGTGGACCTGAATGTTGACGATTTGCGTATCGCCCGCTGGGCGATACACAAATCGTCAACATTCAGGTATAAGCTGTTTTCCCGATGGAGACAGACACTACACGCTTGGGTCTGATCGAAGCCGGAGCTCCGTTTTCTGCTCCGGGCGCCGAAGCATCGCCCAACGCCACGACGCTGCATCGCCCCGGCACGGTCCGGTTGCTCTCACTGGATGGTCACGGGCGGGTCCTGGATTGGATCACCTGGCAGGACGCAGCCTGCCTCTATGCCCGCGACGCGGTCGCCTGGACACTCGGCGACCCCTGCCTGCACATCCACGGTGGGACAAATCGTCGCAGTGGCATGCAGAGCGGGATGGACCTGCACCCGATCATCGCCGCGCGCGGCCATGCCCGCTCACGCGCGCTGGACCCGACACCGAACCTGACCAACCCGGCCCTGTTCGCCCGCGACGCCCACCTCTGCCTTTACTGCGGCCAGCAGTTTGGACGCCCGACCCTGACCCGCGACCATGTCATGCCCTTGTCCAAAGGCGGCCTGGATACCTGGGAAAACGTAGTCACCGCGTGCTTCCACTGCAATTCGCGCAAGAGCGACCGCACCCCGCAACAGGCCGGCATGCCACTGCTGGCGGTGCCGTACCGGCCGAGCTGGATCGAGCACCTGATCCTGTCCAACCGCAACATCCTGGCCGACCAGATGGCGTTCCTGAGAGCCCAGCTGCCCAAGCGTTCCAAGCTCTGCACCTGAACTCCCGGGAATGCAACCCTCACCGTCCTGTCACGGACGGCGGCGTTTGCTTGCCCCACCCCCGTTTGAGGGCGAAAATGGGCGTTCAGAACAAGTGCGAACATGATGATCGACTCTGCCCGCTATCCCCGCCTCGCGCGCATCCAGACACCGGATGACCTGCGCACGTTCGACGAATCCGAACTGACGGCGGTTGCCGATGAACTGCGTGCCTACCTGATCGAATCGGTTGGCAAAAGCGGCGGCCACTTCGCCGCCGGCCTGGGCGTGATCGAGCTCACCGTGGCCCTGCACTACCTGTACCAGACCCCGGTCGACCAGCTCGTCTGGGACGTCGGCCACCAGACCTATCCGCACAAGATCCTCACCGGTCGCCGCGACGAGATCCACACCGTCAAGCAGAAGGACGGCGTCGCGCCGTTCCCGAAGCGCGAAGAGAGCGAATACGACACCTTTGGCGTCGGCCACTCCTCGACCTCGATCTCGGCGGCACTGGGCATGGCCATCGCGCGCCAGACCGAAGGTGATGATCGCAAGGTCGTGGCCGTGATCGGCGACGGTGCAATGACCGCCGGCATGGCCTTCGAAGCGCTGATGCACGCCGGCGGCATGGAACCGGAACCGAACCTGCTGGTGATCCTCAACGACAACAACATGTCGATTTCCGAGGCAGTGGGCGGGCTGACCAAGATGCTCGGCCGCGCCACCGGCAGCCGCACGCTCAATGCGCTGCGCGAAGGCGGCAAGAAGATCCTCGGCGACAAGAAGAACAATCCCGCGCGTTTCGTGAAGCGCTGGGAAGAACACTGGAAGGGCATGTTCGTGCCGTCCACGATGTTCGAGGAAATGGGCTTCCATTACACCGGCCCGATCGATGGCCATGACCTGCCGGCGCTGCTGTCCGCGCTGAAGACGCTGCGTGCCTCCAAGGGCCCGAAGCTGCTGCATGTGATGACCACCAAGGGCAAGGGTTACGAGCCGGCCGAAGGCGACCAGATCGGTTACCACGCGGTGGGCCCGTTCGATCCGGACAAGGGCCTGGTGGCCAAGACCGGCGCGAAGAAGCCAACCTATACCGATGTGTTTGGCGACTGGCTGTGTGACGCCGCCGCGGCCGAGCCGCGTCTGTATGGCATCACTCCGGCAATGCGCGAAGGCTCGGGCCTGGTGCGCTTCAGCAGGGAATATCCGCAGCGCTACTTCGACGTAGCCATCGCAGAGCAGCACGCGGTGACCCTCGCCGCAGGCATGGCCACCCAGGGCGGCAAACCGGTAGTGGCGATCTATTCCACCTTCCTGCAGCGCGCGTACGACCAGTTGGTGCATGACGTGGCCATCCAGGACCTGGATGTGCTGTTCGCGATCGATCGCGCCGGCGTCGTCGGCCCGGATGGTGCAACCCACGCCGGCAACCTCGACCTCAGCTTCCTGCGCTGCGTGCCGAACATGGTGGTGATGGCACCCTCCAACGAGGCCGAGTGCCGGCAGATGCTCAGCACCGGTCTGCAGCACCCCGGCCCGGCTGCGGTGCGCTACCCGCGCGGCAGCGGTACCGGCGTGGATGCCGGCAGCGATCTGTCGACCCTGCCGATCGGCAAGGGCGAGCTGCGCCTGCAGGGCAGCCGCGTCGCCCTGCTCGCCTTCGGCAGCACCGTCGCCGCCGCCGAACAGGTGGGCCGCGACCTGGGTTTGAGCGTGGTCAACATGCGTTTCATCAAGCCACTGGATCGCGAACTGGTACTGGCCATGGCCAACCAGCACGACGCACTGGTGACGGTCGAAGACAACGTGGTGGCGGGCGGCGCCGGCTCGGCCGTGGCCGAACTGCTCAATGCCGAGAACGTGCTGCGTCCGATCCTGCACCTGGGCCTGCCCGATGCCTTCCAGCATCACGCCAGCCGCGAGGACCTGCTGGCCGAGGCCGGCATCGATGCGGCCGGCATCCGTGCGGCCCTGCTCAAGCGCTGGCCGCAGCTGGCCGCCGGCAACCCGCCGTTGAGCGCGGCGGGCTGAGAGCGTTGCAGGGGTCTGGTGGGGCCAGGCCATGCGTGGCTCCCTAGGTTCCTCATCCACGCATGGCGTGGATCTACCAGGGTAAAAGTAGATCCACGCCATGCGTGGATGCCGCAGTCCCTGCGGGCGAACGGCGCGCTCAGCCGTAGCTGATCGCCTCGACAAATGCACCGCTGGACTCCACCCGCACCGAGGCGCGCTGGCCGGTATCGGTGAAATGCAGGCGGGCCAGGGTTTCGGCGAAATCGAAGGCACGGACGCCATCGCGGAACTCGATCGGCTCCGGCTTGTCCGGGTGCAGCACGCGCCATTGGCGCTGCTCACATTGCAGTCGGATCAACATGCGTTGCTCACTCCTTGAACAGCGTATCGACGACGAGAGAATGACCGCACCAGGCGCGACGGATGGCCAGTGCGAACCGGGACGCTCCAGGCGTCCCGGGGGTCGACAATACGAGGAAAGAAGTGTGATCGCTATCAGATTTCTCTGATCTTGAGCCGATTGCGGCGGCCGCTCAGTTCACCTGGAACTGGGCCCTGCAGCCGTTGCTGACCCAGATGCCACGGCGGTCCCAGCCCCAGCTCTCGCCTTCAATGCAGGCACTGCGCGATTCCTGCCGCACCAGACGCACGCCGCGACGAACCTGCGCATCGCAGTACTGCTGGCGCCGATCATTGGAATGGCAGGCAATCACCTGGCCGCCGCCGCCCCACTGGCTTCCGCCCCAGCCGTTGCCACCACCGCCGCCCCAACCACCGCCGCCACCGCCCGGTCGCCGGTATTCCCCGACGAATTCGGCACGGCAGCCTTGGGTAACCCAGACACCGTAACGGGACTGACCCCAGGTCTCACCTTCCACACAGGGGGAGCCGGACAGCTGACGGATCATGCGCGCGCGCCCTTCCAGCCGGCACTCGTTGCTGCGGTTCTTGATCGATTCGCAGCGCACGATGCCATTCCCGCCACGATCATCGTAGCGATCATCGTAGCCATAGTTCTGCGCCTGCACGCCGCCAGCGGCAGCCATCATCGGCAACAGGGTGCACGCCACGGTGCGCCAAGTGAGTCCCTTGCCCATCCCTCGTCTCCAGGTGAATACGGTGGAGGCAAGCATCGGGGATTCCGGGCGTGGCGCACAGAGGGAGCTGCGACGGCGGTTTTTCCCCCATTCAACCAACCCAACCGCAACTGACTGCGGCTGCGGCGGCTCAGAGGCCGAAGTGCAGCGCGTCCACCGCGGTGCCCAGTGCTTCCACGCGCACGGTGCTGTGCTGGCCGGTACGGCGGTGGTGCTCGCTGGCCCGCGAGGCAGCGGCATCGAAGGCAGCCGCGCCGCTACTGAACATTTGGGTGGAGCGTGTCTGCGGATCCAGCACGGACCAGCGCTGGGCGTTGCATTGGACAGTGATGACCATGATGGGCTCCTGCGGTTCTGGGAAATCGGGGACCGGCGCAAGGCCGATCTCCGATGCCCGACCAGCCTAGCCAGCGCCCCGGAGAAGACCTATCGGATTTATCCGAAAACTCCCCACCATCGCCTCAGAAAGCGCCCCCCATCACATCCCTGAGGCCATTTAGGAAACCCGTTCCGTGACCCTTGTCACGAAGTCAGCTGCGCTTCACACTATCGTCATCAACAGGGGCCCCTTCCACATGCGCACCTCGCTTCCACTGCAGCGTTCGACGCTGCTGAAGTTCTATTTCGCCGCCAGCTACGTGGTATTGATCGAGGAACTGGTCCGCGCATCGCTGAGTTGAGGATCGGCCAGCGATGCTTGCCGCTGCTGCCGGGACCGAACAGACTGTCGGTTTACGGCACGGAGCCGCGCCCATGAAAGTCCTGATGCTGATCCCGCTGCTGGCTCTGGCCGCGTGTGCCAGCCCGGAAAAACCAGTCACCCATGACGCCGCCACACCCGTGGTCGGTGGCGATCGCGATGCGCACGGTTGCATCGGTTCGGCCGGCTATCAGTGGTGCGAACGCAGCCAGCGCTGCGAGCGCCCGTGGGAACTGGCACAGGCGCAGGGCCTGGCCAACACCGCCGAAGCCATCGATGCCTACTGCGCCACCCCGGCGTCGCCGGCACGCAGGTAACGGGCCCACCAATGACCGACCTGACCCCGCTGCCCGCGCTGGCACCTGGCCGCTACCGCCACTTCAAAGGTGGCGAGTACGAAGTGATCGACATCGTCCGCAGCAGTGAGACGCTGCAGCCGATGGTTCTCTACCGCGCTCTGTATGGCGAGGGCGGTCTGTGGGTACGGCCCTATGCGATGTTCATTGAGCAGGTGCCCGGCGAGCACGGCCCGCAGGCGCGTTTCGCCCGCATCATCGACTGAGCGGTGCGGCTCACGCCGCGCGCACGGTATCGCCGGGCATGCTGAAGACCCCCTGCGAGACGGAACCCGCATGCGCCACACCCTGTTGATCGCCCTGTCGTTGGCCAGTACCCCGGTGCTGGGCGCGGAACCTCCCAGCTTCGATCGTCCCGGCATCGGCTTCGGCACCGACACGGTGCCGCGTGGCGACCTTGCCGTCGAACTGGGCCTGCCCAGCTATCAACGTGAGCGTGATCGCGACGGCCTGCGCACGACGACGCTGTCCAGCGACCTGCTGCTGCGCACCGGACTGGCTCCGGGCTGGGAACTGCAGTTGGCGTCCACGCCATGGCAGCGTCAGCGAGAACGTGGCCCCGACCTGCCGCGCACGCAGCAGCGCGGCGCCGGCGACAGCACCGTCGGACTGAAATGGGCAGGTCCCGGCAGTACCGAGCGCACGGCGTGGGCGCTGCTGGCCAGCGGGGTGATCGCGCGTGGCGATGCAGCCTTCAGCGACGGCCGCCAGTACGCGCTGGCCGCCAGCGTCGAGCACAGCTTCAACGACCGCTGGAGCGGCGCGCTGTATGGCAGTCATCAGCGTGGCGCCGGCCAGCGCAGCACCACCTGGTCGCCCAGCCTCTCGTTGAGCGTGACCGAGCGGCTTGGCACCTATCTCGAAGCCGGTTTCACCCACGCCAACCAGCAACCCGACGAGGCCATTGCCGGCGCAGGGCTGACCTGGATGCTGCGGCCGAACGTGCAGCTGGACGCCTCGTTCGACCTGGGCCTCAATGGAAACAGCCCCGACCTGCAGCTCGGCACCGGCATCGCGTTCTATCTGCAGTGAGCTCAAGACCTGATCGTGCGCGCCGGGCGCATCGCCCCCGCGCTACAATCATACCGTCCAGTCGGTTTCGTTCCCCCCATGACAGAATCCCCTCCCCGCTCCCGCCGCAAGGCGCCCGACAGCGTGCGCCAGGCACTGCTGCACGCGACCGCCCATACCCTTGGCCAGAATGGGCTGGCGGCCCTCACCGTGCAGGATGTCGCCGATGCCGCCGGTGTCAGCAAGGGCGCGCTGTTCCATCACTTCAGCAGCAAGCAGGACCTGATCGAGGCGACGCTGACCTCGCTCATCGCCGACTTCGAGGACAGAGTGCGTGCGGTGCTGCGACAGTCCCCGCGCCGCCATGGCGGCTTCAGCCGTGCCTATGTGCAGGTGAATTTCGAGCATCTGCTGCAGCAGGAGCAGATCAACGACATCGGGCTCACCATGGGCAACATGCTGGAGCCGGCGCTTCTGGTCTACTGGCGCACGTGGCTGCGCGGCATGCTCGCCGAGTTCCCGGATGAAGCCAGCGATCCGCGCCTGTACGCCGCGCGTTGCGTTGCCGATGGTTACTGGGCCACCGCCTATGGGCGGCCGCTGGACGAAAACGAGCGCCAGAATGCCCAGGCCATGGCCCTTGAGGCACTGAAGCTGTGCGAACCGGCATGAGGAGGAATTTGATGAACCCGTATGTCTACCTGGCCGGTGCGATCGTGCTGGAGGTGATCGCCACGTCCCTGCTCAAGGCATCCGAAGGCATGACCCGGCTCGGTCCCACGCTGGGCGCGCTCGCCGGTTACGGCGTGTGCTTCTACCTGCTGTCGCTGACGATGAAGTCGATTCCCACCGGCATTGCCTATGCGATCTGGTCCGGCGTCGGCATCGTGCTGATTTCGCTGATCGGCCTGCTGGTGTTCAAGCAGCGCCTGGACGCTCCGGCGCTGATCGGTATCGGCCTGATCTGTGCCGGCGTGCTGGTCATCAACCTGTTCTCGCACAGCAGCGCGCATTGAACGCGCTGCTGCACGAACACCCGGGCTAGGCGACCTTCTTGGCGACGGTCATGCCAAGCACGAACAGCACAACGGCAATGATGATGCCGGCCCAGAACAGGAACTTCGCGATGCCCACGGCAGCGCCGGCGATGCCGCCGAAACCCAGCGCACCGGCGATCAGGCCGATGATGGCGAAAATGATGGCCCACTTGATCATGTCGATCCTCTCCCTGGCGGGAATACTGAAGGTGGGATCAGGTTAGGTACGCCGCGATGCCACACGCGTGAACAGGTCGCAGGCGCGGCGTGAAACGAACCCGCTCAGCGCGGCCGGAAGCGCAGCAGCGCCACTGCGAAAGCGAGGAACACGCTGCCGACCAGGCGTTCGAACCAGCGTTGCGCAAATGGCTTTGCCAGCCAACGGCGCAGCCCATGTCCGCCTGCGGCATACATCACGTACCAGAACAGTTCGCAGGTGGCGAAGGTCGCCACCAGCACCGTGTACTGCACGGCCTGGCCACGCGCGGGGTCGACGAACTGCGGCAGGAACGCGGCGGCGAACAGCAGCAGCTTGGGATTGCTCAACCCCACCAGCAGGCCACCACGGAACACTGCCCAGGCACCGTGCACCGGCGCCAGCGCTGCTGCATCGACGTCTGTCGCCACCGGCGCCTGCCGGTAGCTGTCCCGCCACGCCTTGATGCCCAGCCAGGCCAGATAGGCCACACCCAGGTAACGCAGCACATCGAACAGCATCGGCGATGATCGCAGCACCGCGCTCAGGCCGGCTGCGGACGCCGCAAGCACCAGCAGCATCGCCAGCAGGCAACCGGCCATGGCCGGCACGCTGCGACGAAAGCCCAGGCCGACGCTGCGCCCCAGGATGTGCAGCATGTTCGGCCCCGGCGTGCCACATAGCACGAAGACTGTCGCCAGGAACCACCACCAGGTATGCAGGGCCATCACTTCGTCCACCGGAATAATCCCTGCAAGGATAGTGCGCAGCGGCTGTTACCACCATGCACAGTCCCGGGTCGATTCGACGGATACAGCGGCTGCGGCTCAGCCGCTGGCAACGCGCGACGCACGCAGTTCGGCCATCGCGATGCGCAGCACCCGCAGCGCCGAGCGCAGGAACACGACCAACAGCGCGACCGCGACCAGCAGGTCCGGCCAACCGGCACCGAACAGCGCCACCAGCCCCGCCGCCAGCACCACCGAAACGCCCTCGAAGATATCGTTGCGCGCGCATTCCCAGGCCGATGCCAGGTTCACGTCGTCATTGCGATACGGCGTCAGCAGCCACAGGCAGAAGCCATTCGCGGCCAGGTTCAGCAGCGCAGCCAGGCCCATGCTTTCGAACAGCGGAACCTGCGGATGCGCCAGCCGCCATCCGATCTGCACCGCAACTGCCACCGCCGCTGCCAGGATCAGCACGCCCTTGAACAAGGCAACCCGCGCCTTGGCCGCCACGCCGGCCCCCACCACCAGCAGGCTCAGCAGATAGGTCGCCGCATCGCCCAGGTTGTCCAGCGCACCGGAGAGCAACGAGGACGAATGGCTGTACCAGGACGCGCCGACCATCATCAGGAAGGTCGCCAGGTTGATCAGCAGGACGATCCACAGCACGCGCCGGTGGCGCGCCTGCATGGCCGCCACATCCAGCGTCTTGCCGCAGCCACAGCATTCGCCCATCGCCCTGCCCTCTGCCTGTCTTGGCCCATTATCGCGCCGATCAGGCGCGTCGGCAGCGGTTGCGACGGGCCAACCAACGATTGCGTGCGCCGGGCCAAGCCGGCACGCAGCATCCCGGCCTCTGATGTGCTGCAATGGCCCTTCCCCGGCACGGAGACACGCATGAAGACGCTTGGCCTGATCGGTGGCATGAGCTGGGAGAGTTCGGCGCAGTACTACCGCCTCATCAACGAAGAGGTACGCGCGCGGTTGGGCGGCGCGCATTCGGCGCAGTTGCTGATGTGGTCGGTGGATTTCGCCCGCATCAAGCAGCTGCAGCACGACGGCGACTGGGATGCCCTGGGCAACGAAATGGTCGATGCCGCACAGCGGCTGCAGGCCGGTGGCGCCGAACTGCTGCTGATCTGCACCAACACCATGCACAAGCTCGTTGCTGAGATCGAAGCGGCCTGCCCGCTGCCCTTGCTGCATATCGCCGACCCGACCGCCACGGCGATCGTGCAGGCCGGTCTGCAGCGCATCGGCCTGCTCGGCACCGCCTTCACCATGGAGGAAGACTTCTACCGTGGCCGCCTGGGCGAGCGCTTCGGCCTGGACGTACTGGTTCCGGAGGCCGATGACCGCCGCGATGTACACGCGATCATCTACGAGGAGTTGATCGCCGGGGTGGTCAACGAGCGATCACGGCAGATGTACGTCGAAGTGATTGAACGCCTGGTTGCCCGCGGTGCCCAGGCGATCATCCTCGGCTGTACCGAGATCATGCTGCTGGTACGCGCCGAAGACAGCCCGGTGCCGCTGTTCGACACCACGACCCTGCATGCGCGCGCGGCAGTGGACGCAGCGTTGGCGTAACCCACGGCGGGGTGCAGTCGAGCAGGCTCGACTACACGTCAGGCATCCGGTCACGCAGGCGATTCGGGCTGCACTTCCAACGAAGTGACCAACCATTCCACCACCGGTGGCGAATCGCACAGGAAGAACACGGCGTCGCCGCTGCGTGCTTCGGTCAGCATCCGGTAGACGCTGATCGCCACGCCCGATTGGCTGGCGATGAAAATCTCGCTGCTGCGCGGCCCATCGGCCTGGCGGGAAACCAGCCGTAAGGCATGGCGAGCCGCAACCGTATCTTCCGGCTCGGCTTCGCGGGTCAATTCCAGGCCACGCAGGCCCCAGGCAACAAAAACACGCTTGCCCTTGAACGTCGTGTCCAGGACCTGCACTTCGACCGCGCCCGTGCCGGCCGACCGATGAATGACGATACTGCTGATCAACGCAACCCCCTGTGGTCGTCGTGGTCCGCACATCCTTGTCCGCACCCGTGCCAGCAGCCACGGGCGAGGCCCGAAAGCCGCGTCCGAAAGCGCTGGAACGTGTAAAAAACTGTAAACCGATGCAATCGGATGTGCCCGGGATGATACGGGATGTAACGCCCTGCATGCGCCGCCGGACACTTATAAATCCGTCCTGAGCCAGCGCAGACCCCGGTCGTCGCAGAGCGCCGCACGTGCGCCATTCTTGCGTCCCATTCCCAATCCGAGGTTTCAATGAGCCTTCGTCTGCTGCTGCCCCTGGGCGGTTCTGCGCTTGCCCTGCTGCTGGCCGCAACCACCGTCTCGGCCCAGGATTACGACAGCGAATCGTCACCGCGCACGACCTGCGAATCACACTTCAACAAGACCCAACAATGCCCGTTCGAAGGACGCGCGCGACTGGCCCGGCAGCTGTCAGTGACGCGATGCGTGGAAGATGACAACTGGGGACAGCGCCGCGGCATGCTGTGGGTTACCGACGGCTGCCGCGCCGAATTCGTCGCCGAAGAGCGCGGGCGTGGCCGCTGGCCCGGGCGTGGGCGTGACCGTGATCGGGATGGCGAGCGCCTGGTCTGCGAATCCTACGAGAACAAGGAGAAACAGTGCCGCATCCGCGTCCGTCATGACGTGCGGCTGGTCAAGCAGAAATCGGTCACCACCTGCACCGAGGACCGCAACTGGGGCTGGGACCGACGCGGTGTATGGGTCAGCGACGGCTGCCGCGCCGAATTCCGCGTCTACTGAGTGCGATGGCTGCGGGCCCATCATCGCTAGAATGAAGCTCCCGCAGCAGGAAACACCGCATGGAACGCTGGTACTTGGCAACGATGATGTCCTTGCTGCTGCATCAGATCGATGCCGCGTTCTGGCAGGAGTGGCGGATGTTCCAGGTGCCCGGCGGCATCCAGGGATTCCTGCTGTTCAATCTGCTTGCCATCGGCCTACTGCTGCACGGTTACCGTCAGGTCGTGCTCGGCCTGGGCTCTGCGCGCCGCTACGCACTGCTATGCGGTGCGCTGGGTATCGGCACAGCCCTCATCCATGCAGGCTTCGCTGCGGCCGGTCGCGATGAATTCCACCTGCCGCTGTCGCTGCTCACGCTTCTGGCCTGCCTGGTCAGCGGCAGCGGTTTGCTGCGCAGCCGTCGGCGATGAACGTGCGGGCTCCAGCAGTTCGGATACGCGCGGCCGTGTGCACGGATCTTTCGGCACTGATCGCCCTGGACAGTGTTGCGGCCGGCGACCCACGGCGTGCCGTGCAGATCGGCCAGTGGCTGGCGGACGGCCACATGCACGTCGCCGAACTCGACGACACGCTGGCCGGCTACCGGGTCCAGCACCGGCACTTCTTCGGTGAAGCCTTCATCGAGATGCTGATGGTCGCCGCGCCACTGCGCGGACACGGCGTCGGCAGCGCGATGCTTCTGCATGCTACGTCGTGCAGCGCAGGCGCCAGGCTTTTCACCTCCACCAATCAATCCAACGCCAACATGCAGCGGCTGCTGGCAGCCGCTGGTTTCCATCAGTGCGGCATCGTGCACGGCCTCGACGAAGGCGATCCGGAGTTGATCTACCGCTTCGCCACTGACGATGTGAGGTAAGGCGCGACCWTCGCTTCAAGCAGCGCCATCAGCGCCGGATCCATGCAGCGATAGTCGTCGGGGATATCCAGGCAGTGCAGCGGCGTGTGTTGAAGCAGGCGGGCAAAATTCGCCTGCAGCCGATGCTGGTGCTTGGGCTCCATCACGAAGATGACATCAGCCCAGCGGATATCCGCTGGGCTGATGGGCCGGCGCGCATGCGGGCTGGTGCCTGCCGAGCGCGCACTGATACCTGGCCGGCGCTGCCACATCGCTTCAGCGGTGGGGCTGCGCAGCTGGTTGCGACTGCAGACAAACAACAGGTTCAACATTCCTGGTCCAGCAGTTGCCGCGGGCTGAGGACTGGATAGGTGAAACCCAGCTGGCGCGCCCGCAGCAGCTTGTCGCCGCGCGTATACATCAGCTTCCAGTTCTTTTCCGGCTTGAAGATCGACGGTGCTGCCGTGTGGTCGCCACCGTGGTGGCGCGACTGCGAGCGCCTCCAGGCGCGGTTCCTTTGCGTTTCCATGATCGTGTTCTCGTGAGTACCGGGTTCAGCAGCCGCGGTAGTACGAGTGCGCGCAGGATACAACGCCGCAACAAAAAAGCCCACGCATCGCTGCGCAGGCTTGTCTGTTACATCACAGTGGTCGGGACGGCCGGATTCGAACCGACGACCCTCTGCCCCCCAGGCAGATGCGCTACCAGGCTGCGCTACGCCCCGACTGATGCTGCGATGTGCCCGCCAGTGCGGCGGGCCGTGAAGTATAGCGGATTACGGCGGAAATGGGTCAGCGACGCAGCAGTTGCAGCACTTCTTCCAGTTCCATCCGCACCTGCTTGATGATCTGGTTGCTCAAGGCCGATTCCTCGCGCGCATCCGGACCATCCAGGCGCAGGCGCGCGCCACCGATGGTGTAGCCCTGTTCGTACAGCAGGCTGCGGATCTGCCGCACCATCAGCACGTCGTGGCGCTGGTAGTAACGACGGTTGCCACGGCGCTTGGCCGGCTCGAGGCTGGGAAACTCGGTTTCCCAGTAGCGCAGCACGTGCGGCTTGACGTCGCACAGTTCGCTGACTTCACCAATGGTGAAGTAGCGCTTGGCCGGAATCGGCGGAAGTTCGCGGTTACTGCCCGGATCCAGCATAAGCTTCCACCCTCTCCTTGAGCTTCTGGCCCGGACGGAAGGTAACCACCGTACGGGCGGAAATCGGAATTTCCTCGCCGGTCTTGGGGTTGCGACCCGGGCGCTGGTTCTTGCGCCGCAGGTCGAAATTGCCAAAGCCCGACAGCTTCACCTGACGTCCCTGTTCCAATGCTTCACGCAGCACATCGAAGAACGCGTCGACGAATTCCTTGGCTTCCCGCTTGTTCAGACCGACTTCGTCGAACAGCTTTTCCGCCATCTCCGCCTTGGTCAATGCCATTGCCTGCTACCCCCGAGTGCTGCCCGCTCAGCCGCGGATCCGGGCGTGGTGTTCACGCTCGATGGCAGTGACCGCCTCGGCCACTACCGCTTCCACGTCGCGGTCCGTCAGAGTGCGCGACTTGTCCTGCAAAATCAAGCCCATAGCGAGACTCTTGAATCCCGGCTCGACGCCCTGGCCGACATAGCGATCGAACAGGTTCAGCTCGCGCAGCAGCGGACCGGCAGCCTGGCGGATGGTCGCAGCCAGGTCACTCCAGGCCACCTGTTCAGGCACCAGGAAGGCCAGGTCGCGGCGCACTGCCGGGTAGCGCGACAGTTCACCGGCGCGCGGCAGCGCACGGGCCGACAGGGCCTCAAGATCCAGCTCGAAGGCGTACACGTCCACGTCGATGTCCATCGCCTTGGCCAGGCGCGGGTGGATCTGGCCGATCCAGCCGATCGCCACGCCGTCGCGGAACACCTCGGCCGAACGCACCGGATGACCGTAGCCGCGGGCGGACGGGCGGAACTCCAGGACCGCGCCACTGGCCGCAGCCAGCGATTCCAGGTCGCCCTTCAGGTCATGGAAATCGACCTTGCGGGTCGGCAGGCCCCACTGCACCGCCTGCGCTTCACCGCAGACCGCAGCAGCCACGCGCGAGGTTTCCAGCGGCGCCGGCTGGCCATCTCCGGCCTGCCGGGCGAACACCCGGCCGATCTCGAACAGGCGCACCCGGCCGAGCTGGCGGGCGGCGTTGCGGCCCAGCGTGGCGACCAGGCCCGGCAGCAGCGACGGGCGCATCACCGCCAGCTCGGCCGACAGCGGGTTGGCCAGCGGCACCAGGTTGTCGCGCAGCTGCCACTGGCTCAGCAGTGCGTCGTCGACGAAGGCGAAATTGACGGTTTCCTGCAGGTCGCGGGCAACCAGCTGGCGGCGAACGCTGAGCGTGTCCAGCTGGGTCTCGGTCGGCATCGCCACACGCGAAGCACCACCCGGCAGCGTGGTCGGGATCTGCTCGTAACCGTGGATCCGGGCCAGCTCCTCGATCAGGTCTTCTTCGATGGCGATGTCGAAGCGGCGGCTCGGCGCGGTGACCTGCCAGCCTTCGTCAGCGTCCACCACCTGCATGCCCAGCGCGCGCAGGATGCGCTCGACTTCGGCGTCTTCGATGGTGATGCCCAGCACGCGGGTGATGCGTGCGCGGCGCAGCAGGATCGTGGCCGGCTGCGGCAGGTCGGCCGCATGTACCGCCTCGGTCACCGGCGCCGGGGCACCGCCGGCCAGGTCCAGCACCAGGCGGGTGGCGTATTCGATGGCAGTACGCGGCAGCGCCGGGTCGACGCCACGCTCGAAGCGGTGGCCCGCATCGGTGTGCAGGCCCAGCTTGCGGCCGCGGCCCATGATCGCGGCCGGCGCGAAGTGCGCCGCTTCCAGGAATACAGCGGTGGTGGCATCGGTGACGCGCGTATCGAAGCCGCCCATCAGGCCGGCCAGGCCGACCGCGCGGTCAGCATCGGTAACCACCAGGAAGCTGTCGTCCAGCGCAGCGTCACGGCCATCCAGCAGCTTCAGGCTTTCATCGGCGCGCGAACGACGCACACCGATCGTGCCCTGCAGGGTGCCGAGATCGTAGGCGTGCATCGGCTGGCCCAGCTCAAGCATCACGTACTGGGTGATATCGACCAGCAGCGATACCGGGCGCACACCACTGCGGCGCAGGCGCTCGGCCATCCACAACGGGGTCTTCGCCGCGGCGTTGACACCTTCGATGACACGACCAAGATAGCGCGGCGCTTCGGCACCGGCGTCGAGCTGGATCGCCAGCTCACGGCTGCCACGGGCGGCGATCGGCTCTGCGATGAAATCCAGTACTTCGCTGCGCGTCGCTGCAGCAACGTCATAAGCGATGCCGCGGATGCTGAAGCAGTCGGCGCGGTTGGGAGTCAGCTTGATCTCGATGCTGGCGTCCGGCAGGCCGAGGTACTCCACCAGAGACTGGCCGACCGGCGCGTCGTCCGGCAGTTCCAGCAGACCGGAGGCATCGTTGTCCAGGCCCAGCTCCTTGGCCGAGCAGAGCATGCCGTTGGATTCGACGCCGCGCAGCTTGGCCGGCTTGATCTTCAACTCACCGATCTGCGCACCGACCATCGCCAGCGGCGCGACCAGGCCTGGGCGAGCATTCGGCGCACCACAGACGATCTGCAGCAGCTCAGCCTGCCCCGCATCAACCTTGCACACCTGCAGGCGGTCGGCTTCGGGATGGCGCTCGGCTTCGACGATACGCGCGACGACCACGTGCTGCAGGCCATCGCCAAGCGCGGTCACGTCTTCCACCTCCAGGCCGATGGCGGTCAGCACCGCGCTGAGCTCATCGCGCGAGGCAGTGGTCGGGACGTGGCTGCGCAGCCAGTTTTCGGAGAATTTCATGGGGTCACCCTGGTGGGCCCGGCGCATGCGCCTGGGCTTCGGATTCAAGTGCAGCCGGGCATGGCCCGGCTCTACTGGTTGTGGCTTACGCGAACTGCTTCAGGAAGCGCACGTCGTTCTCGAAGAACGCGCGCAGGTCGTTGACGCCGTAGCGCAGCATCGCAAAACGCTCCACGCCCAGGCCGAAGGCAAAACCGGTGTAGCGCTCCGGATCGATGCCAACGTTGCGCAGCACGTTCGGGTGGACCATGCCGCAGCCGAGCACTTCCAGCCAGCGGGTGCTGCCATCGGGTTGCTGCCAGGCGATGTCCACTTCCGCGCCGGGTTCGACGAACGGGAAGTAGCTGGGGCGGAAACGCATCTCGAAATCRCGCTCGAAGAACGCACGCACGAACTCGGACAGCGTGCCCTTCAGATCGGCGAACGTGGAGTGCTCATCCACCAGCAGGCCTTCGACCTGGTGGAACATCGGCGAATGGGTCTGGTCGCTGTCGCTGCGGTAGACCTTGCCGGCGGCGATCATGCGCAGCGGCGGCTGGTGTTCGCCCATGTAGCGCACCTGCACACCGGAGGTATGCGTGCGCAGCAGCCGGCCGTCACCGAAGTAGAAGGTGTCATGCATGGCGCGCGCCGGATGGTGCGGCGGGAAGTTCAGCGCCTCGAAGTTGTGCCAGTCGTCCTCGATCTCCGGCCCTTCGGACAACTCGTAGCCCAGCCGGCCGAAGATGCCGGTGATGCGCTCGAGGGTACGGGTGATCGGGTGCAGGCCGGCGCGTTCGCCACTGCGGCCCGGCAGCGTGATGTCGATCGCCTCGGCAGCCAGGCGCGCATCGAGCGCAGCATCTTCCAGCACCGCCTTGCGTTCGCCCAGCGCGCTGCTCAGCGCGTCGCGGGCCTGGTTGATGGCCTCACCGGCCGCCTTGCGTTCGTCGGCCGGCAGCGCACCGAGCTGCTTGAGCTGCGAGGTGATGCTGCCGCTCTTGCCAAGCAGGGCCACGCGCAGCTGTTCCAGCGCGTCCGGGCTCTGCGCGGCGGCCACGTCGGCCAGCGCCTGGGAAGTGAGGGATTGGATGTCGCTCATGGGTAGCCGGAACTCCAGTCGGTCTGCCATCGCGATGCGCGAAGGGCCGCGCCGTCGCAACCGCTTGCCGGTCGCCCGCCATCTGCACGGCTGCGCCCGGCACAAAAAAGAATGGGGAAGGACTTGCGCCCTTCCCCATGCATTGCCTCAACCTGACACCGTTCTCCGTGAACGGCAACGGCATCGGGAAGGACTTATGCCGCCAGTGCGCCCTTGGCCTTTTCGGCCAGTGCAGCAAAGCCAGCTGCGTCGTGCACGGCGATGTCAGCCAGAACCTTGCGGTCCAGGGTGATGCCAGCCTTCAGCAGGCCGTTCATGAAACGGCTGTAGCTCAGGCCGTTGATGCGGGCAGCCGCGTTGATGCGGGTGATCCACAGCGAACGGAAGTTGCGCTTCTTCTGCTTACGGCCGATGTAGGCGTACTGCTGTGCCTTGATGACCGCCTGCTTGGCGACGCGGAAGACCTTGCGACGGGCATTGTAGTAGCCCTTCGCCAGATCAAGGATTTTCTTGTGGCGGCGACGCGCCTGTACGCCACGCTTTACTCGTGCCATGTATCAGTCCTCAGAGGTAGGGAAGCATGCGGTCCAGACGGCCTGCGTCTTCTGCGCGGACGTGATTCGTCTGACGCAGGTTACGCTTACGCTTGGTCGCTTTCTTCGTGAGGATGTGGCTACGGTTGGCGTGGCCGCACTTGTACTTGCCCGAGGCGGTCTTGCGGAAACGCTTGGCCGCTGCCCGGTTGGTCTTGATCTTGGGCATTGCAATGTCCTTGATGGGATATGACCCTGGTTTCTGACTGATCTGGCGGCGGCCTGGGCCGCTCTTTCCGTCCTGCCATGATCGGCGTACGACCCGTCCTGGGTGGGTCGAGCCGGGCATGATACAGGCAAATCCGCCCTGTAACCAGCCCCCACACCGTTTTCACACCGAGACCGGCCCTGCCCGCCCCGGAAAAGCAAAAGGACGCCAGCGGCGCCCCTTCACCTTGATCCATTCAGCCGCCAGGCGCCCCGCGAGGCAGCCCGTCAGGCCTCAGGTCTTCTTCTTCGGCGCGATCATCATCACCATCTGACGCCCTTCCAGGCGCGGACGGGATTCGATGACGATGTCCTCGCCCAGATCACCCTCGATCCGGCTGGCCATCTCGCGACCCAGTTCCTGGTGGCTCATTTCACGGCCACGGAAACGGATGTTGACCTTGATCTTGTCGCCTTCTTCAAGGAAACCGCGCATCTTGCGCAGCTTGATCTGGTAGTCGCCCTCGTCCGTGACCGGACGGAACTTCACTTCCTTGATCTCGACCTGCTTGGTCTTCTTCTTGGCCTCGCTGGCCTTCTTCTGGGCTTCGAACTTGAACTTGCCGAAGTCCATGATCTTGCACACCGGCGGGTCTGCCTGCGGCTGGATCTCGACCAGGTCCAGACCTTCATCTTCGGCCATGGACAACGCTTCGTCTCGCGTCAACACGCCGATCATTTCTCCGTCACTGCCGATCACGCGGACGCGCGGCACACGGATTTCCTGATTCTTGCGGTTCTGTTTGTTGTCAGGGGTACTGATATTGCGATCTCCCAAGGGTGTCGAACCCGGCCCGGGCGCCAATGCGCACGGGCCGGACCTTTGTTTACGCGCCCTCGGCCTGGAGCCGCTCGGTGAAGGCCTGAAGGCTCATGCTGCCGAGATCTTCGCCAGAACGCGTACGCACCGCCACAGCGCCGTTTTCCTTCTCGCGGTCACCAATGACCAGCAGGTACGGCACGCGCTGCAGCGTGTGCTCGCGAATCTTATAGCCGATCTTCTCGTTACGCAAATCGGCGCTGACGCGGAAGCCTTGATCCGCAAGGCTTTTGGTCACCGCAGAGACGTATTCAGCCTGCGCATCGGTGATATTGGCCACCACCACCTGGGTCGGCGCCAGCCAGGCCGGGAACTGGCCGGCGTGGTGCTCGATCAGGATGCCCAAGAAACGCTCCATCGAGCCGACGATGGCCCGGTGCAGCATCACCGGATGCTTCTTCTGGCTGTTTTCGTCCACGTATTCAGCGCCCAGACGGCCGGGCATCATGAAATCGACCTGCATGGTGCCCAGCTGCCAGGTGCGGCCGATGGCGTCCTTCAGGTGGTACTCGATCTTCGGGCCGTAGAAGGCGCCCTCGCCCGGCAGCTCCTGCCATTCCACCCCGCAGCTGGACAGCGCCGAGCGCAGCGCGCCCTCTGCCTTGTCCCAGGTGGCGTCATCGCCCAGGCGCGATTCGGGGCGCAGCGCAATCTTGACCTGGATCTCCTCGAAGCCGAAGTGCTGGTACACCGCCAGCGCCTGCTGGTGGAACGCGGTCACTTCCGCCTCGACCTGGTCTTCGGTGCAGAACACGTGACCGTCGTCCTGGGTGAAGCCACGTACGCGCAGGATGCCGTGCAGCGCGCCGGAGGGCTCGTTGCGGTGGCAGGCGCCAAACTCACCGTAGCGGATCGGCAGATCGCGGTAGCTGTGCAGCCCCTGGTTGAACACCTGCACGTGACCCGGGCAGTTCATCGGCTTCAGCGCGTAAGTACGCTTCTCCGACTCGGTGAAGAACATCGCGTCCTGGTAGTTGTCCCAGTGGCCCGATTTCTGCCACAGCGACACGTCCAGGATCTGCGGGCAGCGCACTTCGCCGTAGCCGGTGCTGCGGTACACCTTGCGCATGTACTGCTCGACCACCTGCCACAGCGCCCAGCCCTTCGGGTGCCAGAACACCAGGCCCGGGGCCTCTTCCTGCAGGTGGAACAGGTCCTGCTGCTTGCCGATGCGACGGTGGTCGCGCATCTCCGCTTCTTCGATGCGCTTGATGTACGCATCGAGCTGCTTCTTGTCGGCCCAGGCGGTGCCGTAGACGCGCTGCAGCTGCTCGTTCTGCGCGTCGCCGCGCCAATAGGCGCCGGAAATGCGGGTCAGCTTGAAGGCCTTCAGGAAGCGCGTGTTGGGCACGTGCGGGCCGCGGCACATGTCCACGTATTCCTGGTGGTAGTACATGCCCATCGCCTGGATGTCAGGCGACATGTCTTCGATCAGGCGCAGCTTGTAGTCCTCGCCACGGGCCTTGAAGATCTCGATGACTTCCGCGCGCGGCGTCACTTTCTTGATGACGTCGTAGTCCTGCGCGATCAGCTCGCCCATGCGCTTTTCGATCGCCGCCATGTCTTCGGGGGTGAACGGACGCTCGGAGTAGATGTCGTAATAGAAGCCCTCGGCGATCACCGGGCCGATCACCATCTTCACGTCCGGATAGAGCTGCTTGACCGCGTGGCCGACCAGGTGGGYGCTGGAGTGGCGGATGATTTCCACGCCCTCCTCGTCCTTGGCGGTGATGATGCGCAGGGACGCATCGTGGTCGATGACATCACTGGCATCGACCAGCACGCCATCCACCGAACCGGCGATGGTGGCCTTGGCCAGGCCGGCGCCGATCGACTGGGCGACGTCCATGACGCTGACGGGGTTTTCGAATTCGCGGCGGCTGCCGTCGGGAAGGGTAATCGTGATCATTGCAATGGCTTCATGCGGGGCCCGTCGTGGCGGGCTGGAAAGCGCTCCCGGGCTGTCGTCCGGGCAATAAAAAAGCGCCGCGAGGGCGCCTGGAATGCAGGGCCTTCGGGGCAGGTCAACAGTGGGCGGTGGTAGTGCTCATGTCGCACGCTCGGCCGGCGCAGTGCGCGGGCCACCTTGGTTCCAGGATGTGGTTGCCCGTGATCTTAAACCAGCGGCGGACAAAGCCCAAGCGGTGCCTGAATGGCGCTGGCTGGCGGCGTGAAAACGCAATGATTACCATGTCCGCGCAGCCCGCCCCGTGCCGGCCTGCCCGCTTCCCCCCAGGATCCTGCAATGCGCCACCCGCCCCGACCGGCGCCTGCCGGTCCCGCCCGTGCCCCGCGTTCACCGGCCGTATGCCGGGCCCGGAGCCCCCGATGATTACCGTTGGCCTGTCGACCCTGGGCTTCTGCAGCCTCGGCATGCTGTCGGCGATGTTCTCCGCGCTGGCCTTCTATGCCGCCTCCCCGCACTGCCGCTGGCCACGCCTGCGCCGTGCCGGGCGCCTGGGCCGGCAGATCGGCCTGGTCGCTGCAGTCGCTGCGCTGTGGCTGTGGATGGCCGAACTGGGCTTTGCCGCCGGCTTGGTGGCGATGCTGTGCACCTGGATGCTGGCCGCCATGCTGCTGCCGGCACTGGCCGCGTGGCACCGCCCCGATGTGGAGCCGCGCTGATGTGGTCGCGCGCACTGGCCGGCATCTTCGCCGGCTTCTTCCTTGCCGCTGCGGCGACCGGCCTGGTCGCATGGCTGCCGCCGGGGCCCTGGCAGAAAGCCCTGGTGCCGAGCCTGATCGCGTTCGTCCCGTTGTGGATGCTGGCCGCGCTGTGGGCCTTCAGTTTCCGCAGCCCGTTGCGCGCCTGGCTGACCCTGGCCGGTTGCGCGGCCCTTGGCTTCGCCGTACTCGGCCTGCTGCGCCTGGCCGGCGCAGTGCAATGAGATCGACCGCATGAAATTCAGTTCACAGACCTTGCGCACGTTCACCACCCTGCACACCTGGGTCGGCCTGGTCGCCGGCTTCGGGCTGTTCGTGGCGTTCTATGCCGGCGCACTGACCCTGTTCCACCACGACCTCCCGCTGTGGCAGACGCCTGGCGCGGCAACCGCATTGCCGGCCGGCCTGGATGACGCCCAGTACCTGCTCGACGATGTTCTGGCCACGCATGCGGAAGCGCGTCGCCACGTCGGCATGACCTTCCCGGGCGCCGATCATCCCCAGCCGCTGGCCTACTGGCAGGCCGAAGATGGCAGCTGGCGCTATGCATGGCCGGGACAGACCGGCGGCAGTCCGACGCCACCGCAGACCGGGCTGGCCGAACTGGTCAACGAACTGCATTACAGCCTGGGCCTGCCGGTGGCCGGGATCTACGTGATGGGCATCGTCAGCCTGCTGTACGGCATGGCCCTGCTCAGCGGGCTGGTGATCCACCTGCCCAAGCTGCTGGGCGATCTGTTCGCGCTGCGCCCGGGCCGCAATCTCAAGCAGCAGTGGCAGGACGCGCACAACGTGATCGGCGTGCTCAGCCTGCCGTTCCACCTGATGTTCGCGGTGACCGGCGCCCTGCTCTGCCTGGTGTTCATGCAGATGGCGGTACTCGATCCCCTGATCTACGACGGCAAGGCGCTGCAGGCGGTACCGACGGCGATGGATACCGCGCCGCTGCGCGAAGCCAGTGGCATCCCTGCCGCGCCGGGCAGCCTGCGCGAACTGCACGCACGGGCGCTGGAAGTGGCCCGCGCGCAGGGTGTGGCAAATTTCGAACCGGCCTACCTGAAACTGGCCAATGGCGGTGATGCCAACGCGACCATCGAAATCACCGGCGAGGCCAGCGGCACGCTTGGCCCGCTCGGCGCCGTCGCGCTGGATGTCGAAAGCGGCCGCGTGCTGGCCAGCCAGCTGCCCGGTCAACGCGATGCCAACCACGCCACGCTCAGTGCCGCCTATGCCCTCCATTTCGGCGAATTCGGCAACGGCGTGGTGGTCTGGCTGTACTTCCTGCTGGGCCTCGGCGGCGCCTTCCTGTTCTATTCGGGCAACCTGCTGTGGATCGAGTCGCGTCGCAAGCGCCGTCAGCCGCAGCAGTCGCGCGCGGCCGTCAACATGGCGCGGGCCACGGTGGGCGTCTGCATCGGCCTGTGCGTGGCGATCTCGGTGGCCTTCGTGGCCGCGCTGGTGCTGGAGCGGGTAGCGCCTGCCCAGGTCGACCACGGCATCCGCTGGGCCTGCTTCATGACCTGGGCGGCGTGTGCGCTGTGGGCAGCCCTGCGCCGCCCGGCACAGGCAGCGCGCGAACTGCTGTGGGCTGCGGCGATCAGCACCGCGCTGGTGCCGGTGGCGCACGGCGCCCTCAACGGTGACTGGCTGTGGTTGGCCGCCGCACGCGGCCACTGGCCGTTGTTCTGGATCGATGCGATGGCACTGGCGATGGCCTTTGGCTTTGCCCGTCTGGCGTATGCGAGCCAGCGGCGGGCCCGCAACGGTGACCCCAACAGCGTGTGGGCGAACTGACCAAGCATGCTCGCAGCACGCGGGTTTACATGGGTTCCACGTAGCGGGCCACTTCGATCAGATTCCCATCCGGATCACGGAAGTACACCGACTCGATTGGCCCAAGCGCTCCGGTACGCGGCACCGGTCCTTCTTCAATCGTTACCTGCTGGGCCTGCAGGTGGGCCAGCACCGCCTGTACGCCCAGCTGGGTGATCAGGCACAGATCGGCGCTGCCACGGGTCGGCAGCAGCGCGTGGGGCTGCAACGGCGCGCTGGCCGGGTGCAGGTTGATCTTCTGCTGGCCGAACTGCAGGGCGACGCGGCCGGCGCCGAAGCGCACGACGTCCATGCCCAGCACGCGCTGGTAGAAGTCGCAGCTGCGGTCGATGTCGGCAACGGTAAGAACCAAGTGGTCCAGGCGGTCGATGATGATCATGCACGCAGCTTAGCGCTGCGTGCGTGGCGCCGATGTGCGGTTTCGGGCCACAGCGTTTGCCCGTCACCGCCGGACCGGCCCCCGACCGGAAATGTTGAACCGGTCAGTCGCCGACGCGGGCCTTCTGCCATGGAGCGAGCATGGCGTTGAGCAGGCTGGCCTGCTCATCGTCACCGGTCAGCTCCCACATGAAGACACCGGCCAGGCCCTGCTCGCGCGCGAACTGCGCACGCAGGCCGATGGAGCGCGGATCCTCGTAGCTGATGAAGATCTTCTGCGCCGGGTTGTACAGCCACGGGCTCTGCGCCTGCGGCTGCCAATGCTTCGTCCAACCCGGCTGGTCGAGATAGCGCGCCTTGATCACCCGCCAGTCACCGGCATCGGCCGGCGCGCTGTAGGCCTGGTACAGGCCGTCCGCCGACTCGCCGGTGACCTTGAAGCCGCGCCCGTAGAACGGCACGCCCAGCACCAGCTTGCCCGCCGGCACGCCATGCTCGCGGTAGTACTGCACGGCACCGGCCACGTTGTTCCAGCGCCGCAGCTCCGGCGCCAGCGGGTCGGCTGGCACTTCATGCAGGGGGGCATTGAAGGTCGACACCGACGAGAAGCCGGTGCCCATGTCGTAGCTCATCAGGTTGATGAAATCGAACACCTTGGCCAACGCGGGCAGATCGTAGCTGGCGGCGGGGTCGTAGGGCCCATCGGTCTGCAGACGGCCAGCGGCCAGCGCGGCGGTCAGCAGCATCGGCTGCCCCGCCTTTCTGCCGCGGGCATCCAGCGCCAGCCGGAAGGCCTGCGCAAGCTTGGTCAGGTTGGCACGGTCCTGCGGGCGGTGCTCCAGCTCCTTCGGGCCACCGCTGACCGGGAACTCCCAGTCGATGTCCACGCCATCGAAGCTGCCGGCATGACGCTCGAAGAACAACGCCATGCACGAATCAACCAGGCGCCTGCGGCTGGCATCGGTCAGCGCAGCGTCGGAGAATCCGCCCGCGCCCCAGCCCCCGATCGAAATCAACGTGCGCAGATGCGGATGCCTGCGCTTGAGCTCGGCCAACGCGGCGAAGTTGGCTGGCGCCTCGGCACCGATCGCACAGCGTCCGTCCTCGATGGTGGAAAACGCATAGAACAGATGGGTGAGTCGTTCGGCCGGGATGCTCGATACCGGATAGCGCTCGGCGGAACCGCCGGGATAGTACGCACCGAAGATCGGCGGTTGCGCCGGTTGCGCCTGCGCGGCAATGGGCAGCGTGCCGGCGATCAGCACTGCAAGTACAGCCAAGGTCTGGCGGAACATGGAAACTCCCGGGTCGAAGGCGCCGCCACGTTAGCAAACAGATCGGCCCGTGGTGCGGATGTCCGTGCATGTCGTCCGCTGGACAGTGGTGTGCCGCTGGAAGCTGACACGGTCGTGGCTGCACAACGTCGAAAGCACTTCGCTGCAGGACAACACACGACCCGCCTGAGCTAAGGTGGCGCTGGATCTTCACTGGCACACGGACATGACCGCAGACCACGACGCAGACGGCGAACTGCTGGACGACGAAACCCTCGAAAGGCTGCAGGCGCTGGAGGCCCGCGCCTATGCGGCCTTTGATGCGGGCGACCTTGCTGACGCAGCAATCCTGTTCGGCCAGCTCGTCGAATGGACACCCGACATCCCCCACCTGCACTACATGCGCGGGCTGGCACACAAGTACCTGCGCGAGTGGGCGTTGTCGCTGCAGGACAACCTCCGCTCCGAGCAGCTGCGCGATGAAGTCGATGAGGCGACCGCGTGGAATGCGGGAATTGCCGCCACCGGCGCCGGCGACTGGGCCGAGGCACGCCGGCAATGGAGCCGCTGCGGCATCACCCTCCCCGAGGGCGAAGGCCCGATCAACGGCAATTTCGGCATTGCCTGCGTTCGTCTGAATCCCTGGTCCAGCGGCGAGACCGTGTACATGCGCCGGTTGGATCCGGTACGTGCACGGGTGGAGAACGTACCACTGCCTGAGAGTGGGTTCCGCTTCGGCGACATCGTGCTGCATGACGGCGCATCCACCGGGCACCGGACCTACGGCGAGCGCGAAGTACCGGTGTTCAATGCCATGCAGCGCCTGCAGCAGTCGGACATGGCGACCCATGCCGTGTTCGTGCAGTGCGAAGGGCCGGAGGACATTGCCGCGCTGCGCGCAATGACGTTGCCCGGCATCGGCCTGGTCGAAGACTGGACCCATTCGGTACGTCACCTGTGCCTGCGCTGCAGCTATGGCACACCGCACCAGCATGATGACGACCACAGCGATGGCGAAACCCGTGATGATGATCACTGGGAGAGCGAACGCAACCTCGGCATCGCCGCGCAGGGCCGCGCTGCAGTGGAGAAGCTGATGGCGGTATGGACAGCAGCAGGCAGTGGGCGCGTGCTGGAGGCGATTGAACAACGCGAGCATCCACTTCCGGACCCGGAGCCCGGCCAGGTCTGGTGGCTGGGACAAGACGAAGCAGAGGAACAGTCGTCGTAGCGTCGTGCCTGGCGGGTGTTGCAGGCAAAGAAAAAGCGGGCCGAAGCCCGCTTTTTCATTTTGGCGTGTCAACCAAGGTTGACACCTACCGTAATCGACCTGCGGTCGATTACTCGGCGGTGGCGCCTTCGCCTTCCTCGACGGCCTTCATCGACAGGCGGATACGGCCCTGCTTGTCGACTTCCAGCACCTTGACCTTGACCACATCGCCTTCCTTCAGCACGTCGCCGACCTTCTCGACGCGGTCGCTGGAGATCTGCGACACGTGGACCAGGCCGTCCTTGCCCGGCAGGATGGTGACGAATGCACCGAAGTCCATGATCTTGGCGACCTTGCCTTCGTAGATGCGGCCCGGCTCGACGTCCGAGGTGATCTGCTCGATGCGGGCCTTGGCGGCCTGGGCAGCGATGGCATTGACCGAAGCGATGACGATGGTGCCGTCATCCTGGATGTCGATCTGGGTGCCGGTTTCCTTGGTGATGGCCTGGATGGTCGAACCACCCTTGCCGATCACTTCGCGGATCTTGTCCGGGTGGATCTTGATGGTCAGCAGGCGCGGCGCGTAGTCCGACAGCTCCTCACGCGGGGCGGTCAGGCCGTGGGCCATTTCGCCCAGGATGTGCAGACGGCCAGCCTTGGCCTGCTGCAGAGCCTGCTTCATGATCTCTTCGGTGATGCCTTCGATCTTGATGTCCATCTGCAGGGCGGAGATGCCCTCAGCGGTACCGGCAACCTTGAAGTCCATGTCGCCCAGGTGATCTTCGTCACCCAGGATGTCGGACAGGACGACGAAGCGATCGCCTTCCTTGACCAAGCCCATGGCGATACCGGCAACCGGTGCCTTCACCGGCACGCCGGCGTCCATCAGGGCCAGCGACGAGCCGCAGACCGACGCCATCGACGAGGAACCGTTCGACTCGGTGATTTCCGAGACGACGCGGATGGTGTACGGGAAGGATTCCAGCGACGGCATCACTGCCAGCACGCCGCGCTTGGCCAGACGGCCGTGGCCGATCTCGCGACGCTTCGGGCCCATCATGCGGCCGGTTTCACCCACCGAGTAGGGGGGGAAGTTGTAATGGAACAGGAAGTTCTCTTTGTACTCACCGGAGACGGCATCGATGACCTGGCCATCACGGGCGGTGCCCAGGGTGATGGTCACGATGGCCTGCGTTTCACCGCGGGTGAACAGCGAGGAGCCGTGGGTACGCGGCAGGATGCCGGTCTTCACTGCGATCGGGCGGACGGTGTCCAGCGCACGGCCGTCGATGCGGACCTTGGTGTCCAGCACCGAGTTGCGCATGGTGCTGTATTCCAGCTCGCCGAATTCCTTCGACAGCTCGGCCGGGTTCCAGCCTTCAGCGGCCACGCGGCCGGCCAGCGACTCGACCACGTCCTTCTTGATCGCCGAGATGGCGTCGCGGCGCTGCAGCTTGTCACGCACCTGGAAGGCTTCGCCCAGACGCGGGCCGATGGCTTCCTGCAGGGCGCTGATCAGCACGTCGTTCTTGGCCGGGGCGACCCAGGTCGACGGCTTGGTGCCGGCTTCCACGGTCAGCTCGTTGATCGCGTTGATGACCTTCTGCATTTCGCGGTGACCGAAGGTCACGGCGCCCAGCATCACGTCTTCGGACAGCAGCGCGGCTTCGGATTCCACCATCAGCACAGCGTTGGCGGTACCGGCAACGACCAGCTCCAGCTCCGAATCCTTCAGTTCGGTCACGGTCGGGTTGAGGATGTACTCACCGTTCTTGTAACCCACCTTGGCGGCGGCGATCGGACCCTTGAACGGGGTGCCGGCCAGCGACAGCGCGGCCGAGGCACCGATCAGGGCCGGGATGTCACCGTCGATGTCCGGGTTCAGCGACATCACGGTGGCGATGATCTGGACTTCGTTCTTGTAGTCTTCCGGGAACAGCGGACGGATCGGACGATCGATCAGACGCGAGATCAGGGTTTCCTTCTCGGTCGCGCGGCCTTCGCGCTTGAAGAAGCCACCCGGGATACGGCCACCGGCGTAGAACTTCTCCTGGTAGTCACAGGTCAGGGGGAAGAAGTCCTGGCCCTCACGCGCGCTCTTGGCGGCAACGGCGGAGACCAGCAGCACGGTGTCGTCGAACTTGACGATGACGGCGCCACCGGCCTGGCGGGCGATTTCGCCGGTCTCAAGCGTGACGGTGTGCTTGCCGTACTGGAAGGTTTTGGTGATTTTTGCCACGGAGGGTGTCCTTGGGGATGCTGTCTGCGAATGGACCGAGGGCGACCCTTGCCGCCAACGGATGATCGGTCGTTCCGATCTGAAAAAGGTATTGCGGTGCTACAAAACAAAACCGCGGCGCATCGCTGCGCCGCGGGGGATTCGTTGCTTAGCGACGCAGGCCAAGCTTCTCGATCAGGGCCTTGTAACGCTCGACGTCCTTCTTCTTCAGGTAGTCGAGCAGGCTGCGGCGGCGGTTGACCATCTGCAGCAGACCACGGCGGCTGTGGTGATCCTTCTTGTGGGTCTTGAAGTGGCCGGTCAGCAGTTCGATGCGGGCGGTCAGCAGTGCAACCTGGACTTCCGGGGAGCCGGTATCAGCCGAGCTGCGCTTGTTGTCTTCAATGACCTTCTGGGTGTCGATCGACATGTCTTTTTTTCTCTGTGATGCGTGGCCGGCAGGAACGCGCTTTCGCGCACCGCCTGGCTCGCCGTGAACCAACAAATGGATGAAACCCGCCTTCGGCAGGCTGCCGTAAAACGGCCGCGAAATTGTAACGGCCAGGGGGCTTTGGAACAAGGTCCGGGGCTGAACCGGGCTTCTTCGTTCAGAGGTTGAAGCGGCGCTGCGGGGCCAGCAGACCGCCATCATCGACCTGGCCCAGGCCCTGCACCGCCGATCCGGGACCAAACACGGCCACCAGGCCGCGCGGCCAAGAGGGGTCGCGCTGGCGCTGGCCTACGCAGAAGCGCTGGACCTGCTCGGCGTCCAGGTCGACCCGGGGGTACTCGGACAGACCCGCCGCCAGCGGCAGCAGCAGCGCGTCCATGGCGGCCTCGTCCTGGGCTTCCACCAGGGCCCTCAGCTGCTCCAGAGTGACCATCGCCGGTTCGTGAAACGGTTCCACCCACAGGCGCCGCAGGGCGCTGATGTGTGCGCCACAGCCCAGCGTTTCACCAAGGTCACGGGCCAGACTGCGGATATAGGTGCCCGAGCCGCAGGTGACCCGCAGCCGCAGCCGCTCGGGTTGCTGCTCCAGAATCTCGATGGCGTGGACCTTGACCTGGCGCTCGGGCGCCTCGATGACGTCGCCACGGCGGGCCTTCACGTACAGCGGCTCCCCGCCCTGCTTGAGCGCGGAATAGATCGGCGCACGCTGCAGGATGTCGCCAAGCAGCGGCGCGATCGCCGCCTGCAGGGCCTCGGCGCTGATCACGGGCACCGGCCGCTCGAGCAGCACCTGGCCCTCGGCGTCGTCGGTATCGGTGGTCAGGCCCAGCACGATCTCGGCGTCGTAGGCCTTGGCCGAGCCCAGCAGCAGGCCGGCGATCTTGGTGGCCTCGCCGAAGCACAGCGGCAACAGGCCGGTGGCCAGCGGATCAAGGCTGCCGGTGTGGCCGCCCTTCTCCGCACGGAACAGGCGACGGGCGACCTGCAGCGCGGCGTTGGAGCTCATGCCGGTCGGCTTGTCGAGCAGCAGGATGCCATCCAGGCGGCGGAACTGAATTCGGGTCATGACAGGATTTGGTAGAGCCGAGCCATGCTCGGCTGCCGCAGCGCGGCCCGCATGGGCTTCGCGTTGCCGGAATGGAAAGACGCCGGGCATGGCCCGGCGCTACCTTATTCTTCGTCGCCTTCGCGACGCTTTTCGGCTGCCACGGTATCGGGCAGGTCGCGCAGCAGGTTGTCGATGCGCTCGCCACGATCGACCGAGTCGTCGTAGTGGAAATGCAGCTCCGGCACGTGCCGCAGCTTCATCGCGCGCGCCAGTTCCATGCGCAGGCCCCAGGCCAGTTCCTTCAGGCCCTTCACGGCTTCAACCGAACGTTCCGGCATCAGCGCGGTGACGAACACCTTGGCGTGGGCCATGTCGCGGGTGATTTCCACGTCGGACACGCTCACCGAGGGCAACCCGTGCTCACGCACGGCGTTGTGCACCAGGGTGCCGAGTTCACGGCGCAGCTGGGCGGAGACACGGTCGGTTCGATGGAAAGTCTTGGGCACGAGGGACTCTTGATTGAGTTGTCGCCCGACCAACGGTCGGGCGCTACATGTACATGGTAGGGCCCGACCGTTGGTCGGGCCACCGCACAGCATTACAGGGTGCGCGGCACTTCGATACGCTCGAAGCACTCGATCTGATCACCCGGCTTGACGTCGTTGTAGGCCTTCACCGCGATACCGCATTCGGTACCGTTACGGACTTCCTCGACGTTTTCCTTGAAGCGGCGCAGCGATTCCAGCTCGCCTTCGAAGATCACCACGCTGTCGCGCAGGACGCGGATCGGCTTGTTGCGCTTGACCACGCCCTCGATGACCATGCTGCCGGCGACGGCACCCAGCTTGGAGCTGCGGAAGACGTCGCGGACCTCGGCGATACCGATGATCTCTTCGCGGATCTCCACGCCCAGCAGACCGGAGGCCACCTGCTTCACCTGATCGATCACGTCATAGATGATCGAGAAGTAACGCAGGTCCACGCCGTTGGATTCGATGATGCGACGGGCCGAAGCATCCGCACGCACGTTGAAGCCGATGACGGTGGCCTTCGAAGCGGCGGCCGAATTGGCGTCCGACTCGGTGATGCCGCCCACGCCGGAGTGGATCACGTTGATGCGGATGTCGTCATTGGACAGCGCCACCAGCGCCTGGCTCAACGCCTGCACCGAACCCTGCACGTCGGCCTTGATGACCAGGTTGAGGACCTGCTGGCCCTCGCCCTTGCCCAAGGTCGCCATGATGTCTTCCATGCGGCTGCCAGCGGTGGCGACCAGGCGCGACTCGCGGCGCTTGGTCTCACGCTGCTGGGCAACGTCCTTGGCCAGACGCTCGTCGTCGACGACGACGAAGTCGTCACCGGCTTCCGGCACGCCGGACAGGCCCAGGACCTGCACCGGAATGGACGGTCCAGCGAACTCCGGCTGCTTGCCGGTTTCGTCGAACAGCGCACGCACGCGGCCGTACTGGATACCGCACACCAGGTAATCGCCCTTCTTCAGGCGGCCCTGCTGCACCAGCACCGTGGCGATCGGGCCACGCCCCTTGTCCAGCGAGGATTCGATGACCACGCCGTTGGCACGACCCTCGTCGACCGCCTTCAGTTCCAGCAGTTCAGCCTGGACCGAAACAGCTTCCAGCAGATCGTCGATGCCCAGGCCGGTCTTGGCCGAGATCTCCACCATCTGGGTGTCGCCACCGAAGTCTTCGGCCACGACCTGCTCGGAGAGCAGCTCGTTCTTGACCCGCATCGGGTCGGCACCGGACTTGTCGATCTTGTTGATCGCCACGATCAGCGGCACACCCGCCGAACGGGCGTGCTGGATCGCTTCCTTGGTCTGCGGCATGACGCCGTCATCGGCAGCCACGACCAGCACCACGATATCGGTCAGCTTGGCACCGCGGGCACGCATCGAGGTGAACGCGGCGTGGCCCGGGGTATCCAGGAAGCTGATGACGCCCTTCGGCGTTTCAACGTGGTACGCACCGATGTGCTGGGTGATGCCGCCGGCTTCGCCGGTGGCGACCTTGGTGCGACGGATGTAATCCAGCAGCGAGGTCTTGCCGTGGTCGACGTGGCCCATGATGGTGACCACCGGCGGACGCTGTACGGCCTCGCCCTTGTTCTCACCCGCCGATGCCAACAGCGCGTCTTCGGCGTCGTTGTCGCTGGCGCGGATCGCCTTGTGACCCAGTTCTTCGGTGACCAGTGCGGCGGTGTCGTGATCGATGGACTGGGTGATGGTGGCCATCACGCCCATCTTGAACAGCGCCTTCACCACCTCGCCGCCCTTCAGCGCGAGCTTCTGCGCCAGGTCGGCCACGGTGATGGTGTCGCCGATCGCCACTTCACGCACGACCGGTGCGGTCGGACGTTCGAAGGCGTGCGGGCCGGAGTTGCCACCGCCGCGCGACATGTCGCGACGGCCGGACGTCGGACGGCTGCCCGGGCGACCACGGTTGTTGCTGTTGTTGCTGTTGCCACGGCGCGCACGATCGGCGGCGGACAAGTGCATCTGACCGGCAAAGCGATCACCCGGGCCACGCTCGTTGCGCGGCGCGTTGCGATTGTTGCGGTCGTCGCTGCGCGGCGGCGCACTACGCGGAGCAGCCGGGGCTGCAGCCGGAGCGCGCGGCGGGCGCGGCGCGGTTTCGTCGATCGGTGCGCGCACCTTCGGCTGGCTGGCAGCCAACGCCTCGGCAGCCTTGGCGGCGACCGCAGCTTCCTCGGCCGCCTTCTTCTCAGCCTCGGCACGCTCCTTGGCAGCGACCTCTTCCTCGCGCTTGCGGACGATTTCCTCGTCACGCAGGCGGTCCTTCTCGGCCAGTGCCTGCTGCTCGGCGAGGTTGCGTGCGCGCGACTCTTCCAGCTTGCGCAGGATGTCGGCACGCTCTTCGTCCGGGGTCATCGCGCGACCACCATCGGCCTTGACGTAGGTGCGCTTCTGGCGCACTTCCACGTTCACGGTTGTCTTGCTGCGACCGGAATTGACCGTCACTTCCTGCTGCTTGCGACGGTTGAGCGTGATCTTCTTGGCAGACTGATCAGTCTCTTCCGGGGCCTGCTCGGGCTTGCCATGCGAGCGACGTAGGAAGCCCAGGAGCTTCACTTTCTCGGAGCTGGTCACGACCTGGTCGGGACCGCTGAACTTCATGCCGGCACCAGCCAGCTGTTCCAGCAGTTTTTCGACCGGTGTATTGACCAGTTCAGCAAGCTTGCGGATGGTGGTTTGCTGCGACATTCGGATCCTATGATCTTGTGGGCGCCCCCCCGCATCTGGAGGTGGCGCGGATTCTACGCCCTGATCGGCTCAGGGCCCTGTTCATTGCCGGCTCATTCGCCGCGTTCCAGTCGGGCGATTTCCTCGGCACGCGCGGCCAGGATCAGCGCCGCGGCGCGCTCCTGGTCCAGCCCTTCGATGCCGAAGTCCATGACCTCGTCGGCGGCCAGGTCGGACAAGTCCTCGCTGGTACGCACGCCGTGGCCGGCCAACGCATATGCGGTGGCTTCGTCCATGCCCTTCAGGGACAGCAGGTCCTGCGCCGGCTGGCCGTCCTCCAGGCCTTCCTCGACTGCCAGGGCCTCATTGAGCAGCGCATCGCGGGCACGTGCGCGCAGCTCTTCGACGATGTCTTCGTCGAAACCTTCCACGGCCAGCAGTTCGCCGACCGGTACATATGCGATTTCCTCGACCGTGCCGAAGCCTTCGCTGACCAGGATGCCAGCGATTTCCTCGTCCACTTCCAGCTTGTCCATGAACAGCTGGCGGGCAGAAGCCTGCTCGGCCTCCGACTTGGCGGTCACCTGGTCCTGGGTCATCACGTTCAGCTGCCAACCGGTCAGGCGGCTGGCCAGGCGCACGTTCTGGCCGCCCTTGCCGATTGCCTGGGCCAGACGGTCTTCAGCAACGGCCAGGTCCATCGAATGCTTGTCTTCATCGACGATGATCGACTGCACCTCGGCCGGTGCCATCGCGTTGATGACGAAGTTGGCCGGGTTCTCGTTCCACAGGACGATGTCCACGCGCTCGCCATTGAGCTCGTTGGACACGGCCTGCACGCGCGAACCACGCATGCCGATGCAGGCGCCGATCGGATCGGTGCGGGCATCGTGGGCGAGTACGGCGATCTTGGCGCGGTCGCCCGGATCGCGGGCACAGGCCTTGATTTCCACCAGGCCCTGGCCAACTTCCGGCACTTCCAGCTTGAACAGCTCGATCATGAATTCCGGCGCGGCGCGGCTGATGAACAGCTGCGGGCCACGCGGCTCCGAACGCACTTCGGCCAGGTAACCGCGGACGCGGTCGCCGGCACGCAGGACATCACGCGGAATGCCCTTGTCCTTCGGAATGAAACCTTCGGCGTTGCCGCCAAGGTCGACATAGATGTTGCCGCGCTCGGCGCGCTTGACCACACCAGTGATCAGCTCGCCCACACGGTCGGCCCACGCATCGACAACCTGCTGGCGCTCGGCTTCGCGCACGCGCTGCACGATCACCTGCTTGGCGGCCTGGGCGGCGATGCGACCGAAGTCGGGGTTCTCGATCTGCTCTTCGATGTAATCGCCGACGTCCACGCCTTCGGCTTCGTCGATGGCGTCCATCAGGCGGATCTGGCGATCCGGCGATTCCATCACTACGTCATCGGCCACCACTTCCCAGCGGCGGTAGGTTTCGTAGTTGCCGTCCTTGTGGTCGATGACCACGCGGGTCAGCACTTCCTCGTCGGGATAGCGCTTCTTCGCTGCCGAGGCCAGGGCGGCCTCGATGGCATCGAAGATCACTTCACGCGGCACGCCCTTCTCGTTGGCGACCGCGTCCACTACCAGCAACAGTTCCTTGCTCATTGGCTCACTCCGCGCGCGGCTTCTTTGCCGCCGGCTCGTTGGAAGAAGAATTCTTGTTCGGCTTCGGACGCTTCGGCGCCGGACCGGTCGGCTTGCTCGGGGCCAGCCCCAGCGCCACCCAGTCAGGCATGATCCGCGCCTTGTCGATGTTGTCGGCCGACACCACCAGTGCGGCGTTGTCGACGATGAAGGTGATGCTGCCCTGCGCCTCGTCGATCGCTTCGATGCGACCCTGCAGGCGACGGCGGTTTTCCTGCGGCAGCTTCAGGGTGACCTTGGCCGATTCGCCGAGGTGACGACCGAACTGCTCCAGGTTGAACAGCGGGCGATCCACGCCCGGCGAAGACACTTCCAGCGTGTAATTGCCGCTGATCGGGTCTTCGACGTCCATCTGTGCGGACACTTCGCGGCTTACCCGCTCACAGTCGTCCACATTGATGATGCGCTCCGGCTGTTCCGCCAGCGGCACGTCGATGTAAAGGCGAAGGGTCGCACCGCCGGGGGCCGGCAGATACTCAACGCCCAGCAGCTCCAGGCCCAGCGACACAACGGTCGGGGCGAGCAGATTCGCGATGTCGGTTGCCTTGTCGCTCACAGCCTGCCTTGATCTCTTGGTTGGGTGCCGGCCTTGGCCAGCATGGAAACATGACGCCCCGAAAACGACGAAGGGCCCGCTGGGCCCCTTTTCCGGAAAGACTCCGGTGACTGGATTCCGGTTGCAACGCGCTGAACAAGCGTGTTGCGGCCCTCCTTCCGGGTGGTTCTCCGATGGGGAGCGCCGCCGTCAGGGGTACTTCTAGGCCGCTGATGATAGCCCCTGCACCGCTCTGGTGCAAGGCTGCGGCCGTCCTGAAACCCTTCGCTGCGCTCGCCAGGCATGGCCCGGCGGATCGGCGGAAGCCGCAAAGAAAAACGCCCTCGAAGCAGAGCTTCGAAGGCGCATTCTTTACTTGGTAGCGGGGGCAGGATTTGAACCTGCGACCTTCGGGTTATGAGCCCGACGAGCTGCCAGACTGCTCCACCCCGCATCAGAAGCGGAATTATGAGGGATAACTTCAAAACCTGCAAGCTTTTCCTCATTCATCGAACGGGTTGGCGCCGATTCGATGTGTTGGTAGCGGGGGCAGGATTTGAACCTGCGACCTTCGGGTTATGAGCCCGACGAGCTGCCAGACTGCTCCACCCCGCACCGGAAGTGTTTGAACTGCTGCCCCACTCTGGAGAGGGGACGCTCCGCAACGATGTTCTGGCTGAACCGCTGCAGTGACAACTCAAGCTGCGTATATTACACGAATCGCGCAGCTTTGTGTCAACTTTTATGCAAGATGCGCAAATGCCTGCTGGCACCAGACCATGATCGGGTTCCAGGCCAGGCCAAGCGCCAGCAGTGCCAGTGCGTTCACGCCCAGCACGACACCCAGCACGCGGTCCTTGCTGCGCGGCATGGCCTCGCCCACCGGCTCATCGAAGTACATGACCTTGATGACGCGCAGGTAGTAGAAGCAACCGACCACGGCGCACAGCACGCCCAGGATCGCCAGCCACAGCAGGCCGCCGTTGATGGCTGCGCCGAGCACGGCCAGCTTGGTCCAGAAACCGAGGAACGGCGGGATGCCTGCCAGCGACGCCATGATGCACAGCACCAGGCCGGCCATCCACGGGTTGCGGGCGTTCAGGCCCTTGAAGTCCTCGATGTTCTCGGCCTCGAAACCGGCGCGCGACAGCGCGATGATCGCGCCGAAGGCCGCGGTCGACATGATCGCGTAGGCCAGGGCGTAGAACAGCGCGGCCGCATAGCCCTGCGAACCGCCGCCGGCGATGCCCATCAGCAGGAAGCCGATATGCGAGACCGTGGAGAACGCCAGCATGCGCTTGAGGTTGCTCTGCGCAATGGCCATCAGGTTGCCGATCACCAACGAGACCGCGGCCAGACCGGCGATCAGCAGCTGCAGTTCGGTGGACAGCGGGCCCACGCCCATTTCCAGCAGGCGGTAGGCCATGCCGAAGGCGGCCAGCTTCGGTGCCGAGCTGATGAACAGCGCGATCGGAGCCGGAGCACCCTGGTACACGTCGGGCAGCCACATATGGAACGGTGCGGCACCCAGCTTGAAGGCAACACCGGCAATCATGAATACCGCGCCGGTGATCAGCAGCACGCGCTCTTCCGAGTGCGGGATGGCGGCCTGGATGGCATCCAGGTGCAGGCTGCCGGTGGCGCCGTAGATCAGCGACATGCCGTACAGCAGCAGGCCAGAAGCCAGCGAGCCGAGGACGATATATTTCATCGCCGCTTCCGAGGCCAGGCCGCTTTCACGGTTGCTGGCGACCAGCGCGTAGGAGCACAGGGCCAGCAGTTCCAGGCCCAGGTACACCATCAGCAGGCTGCCGGCGGACACCAGGATCATCATGCCGGCGGTGCCGAACAGGATCAGCACAGGAATCTCACCCTGGAACAACTTGCGCTCGCGCAGGTAGCCCCAGCCGTAAATCAGGGTCAGGCCGCTGAGCAGCACGATCCCGGTCTTCATCACGTCCGCGGCGGTATCGCGCACGAACATGCCATGGAAGACCTCCCCCTGCCCGCCCACGCCGGTAGCCAGCATGAACAGCACCACGGCCAGTGCGGCGACCGAGAACAGGTGGGTGACGATCTTGTTCCGCTCGCTGACGAACAGGTCGAGGATCATCAGGGCGAAGGCGCTGCCGATCAGCACCAGCTCGGGAGCGAGCGGTGGCAGGTCAGCGGCGGTCAGTGGCAGCAGCGGCGAGGTGGTCATCATCAAATCCTGGAATTACAGCAACTTGCTGGATGCGATCTGCATCGCCAGCTTTGCGATCGAGGGCTCCATCAGGTCGGTCAGCGGCTTGGGGTAGACGCCCAGGGCCAGTACGCCAATGGCGAACACGCCCAGCACCAGCCATTCGCGGCCGTTGATGTCCTTCAGTTCGGCGACGTGGCTGTTGGCCACCTCACCGAAGAAGATGCGCTTGTACAGCCACAGGGTATAGGCCGCACCGATGATCAGGGTGGTGGCTGCGCCCAGGGCGATCCACGGGTTCCGCTGGAACGCCGACAGGATGACCATGAATTCACCGACGAAACCGCTGGTGCCCGGCAGGCCCGCATTGGCCATGAAGAACAGCATGGCAAAGGTGGCGAACCAGGGCATCACGTTGACCACGCCGCCGTAATCGGCGATGCGGCGGCTGTGCATGCGGTCGTACAACACGCCGACGCAGGAGAACATGGCGCCGGACACGAAGCCGTGCGAGATCATCTGCACCATGGCGCCCTGCAGGCCCAGGCGTGCCGCATCGACGTTGCCGGCTTCACGCACCAGCCACAAGGCGATGAAGGTGCCCAGGGTGACGAAGCCCATGTGCGCGATCGACGAATAGGCGATCAGCTTCTTCATGTCGTCCTGCACCAGGGCGACCAGGCCGACGTAGATCACCGCGATCAGCGACAGTGCAATGACCAGCCATGCCCATTCCTGCGACGCATCGGGGACGATCGGCAGGTTGAAGCGCAGGAAGCCGTAGCCACCGATCTTCAGTGCGATGGCGGCCAGGATCACCGAACCGGCGGTCGGCGCTTCCACGTGCGCGTCCGGCAGCCAGGTGTGCACCGGGAACATCGGCACCTTGACAGCGAAAGCGATCAGGAACGCGAAGAAGATCCAGGTCTGTTCCTTGCCCGACAGCTGCAGTGCATAAAGGTCGGCCAGCTGGAAGCTGCCGCCCTTCATGTACAGGTAGATCAGCGCCACCAGCATCAGCACCGAGCCGAGGAAGGTGTACAGGAAGAACTTCAGCGCGGCGTAGATGCGGCGCGGGCCGCCCCAGACACCGATGATCAGGAACATCGGGATCAGCATCGCCTCGAAGAACACGTAGAACAGCATCGCGTCCGTGGCCGAGAAGATACCGACGGTGACACCTTCCAGGATCAGGAAGGCAGCCACGTACTGGTTCACGCGCTTGTCGATCGCGCTCCAGGCACCGATCAGGGCGAGCACGCTGACCAGCGTGGTCAGCAGGATCAGCGCTACGGCGATGCCGTCCACGCCCAGGTTGTAGCCGATGTTGTAGGTCGGGATCCAGGCGTGGGTCTCGACGAACTGCAGCGCGTCGATGCCCGGGTTGTAGCCGCCCAGCAGCGAGAGACTCGCAACGAAGGTCAGCACCGCGACGCCCAGCGACGCCCAACGGGCGGTCTGCGCATCACGGATCGCAAGGATCAGGGCACCGCCGAGGATCGGCAGCCAGATGAGGACACTGAGTAGAGGCCAGTTCGACACGTCTTCTTATTCCGTACAGGTCATCAACGCAGGTAATGCATCAGCACGCCCAGGAGGGCAATCAGGCCGATGATCATCGCGAAGGCGTAGTGATAGAGGAAACCGGATTGGGTACGGCGCAGCACGCTGGCTGCGACGTCCACAACACGTGCCGAGAGATTGACCACGCCGTCGACGATGTTGCTGTCGATCCAGCGCGAGACCTTGCCCAGCTTGACGCTGCCACCGGCAAAGCCATCGATCCACAGCTTGTCGAAGCCGTACTTGTTTTCCAGCACGGACACCACCGGGGCGAAGGTCTTGCGTGCCTTGCCCGACAGGTCCGGCTTCCACAGGTAGAACAACGCGGCCAGCAGGAAACCTGCCAGGGTCAGCCAGAACGGCGGCAGCATCATGCCGTGCAGCGCGAACGCCACCGGACCATGGAACTCTTCGCCCAGGAAGGCCACGGTGTTCTTGGCCGGATCGTAGAAATCGACGATGCCGGTGAAGAACGTGTTGACCTGGCCCTTGATCGCCGCATGGGCGTGGTGACCGGCCCAGTCGGTGCCATGCAGCATCGGACCGATGCTGAAGAAACCGATGGCGATGGACGGGATGGCCAGCAGGATCAGCGGCAGCGTCACCACCCACGGGGTTTCATGCGGCTCATGCGGACCGTGGCCATGACCGTGGTCGTCATGCGCATCAGCGTGGTGGGCGTCGGCAGCATGGTGATCGTCATGTCCATGACCATGGTCATCGTGCGCGTCGCGGAAGCGTTCCTTGCCGTGGAAGGTCAGGAACAGCAGGCGGAAGCTGTAGAAACTGGTCACCAGCACGCCACCCAGCACCGCCCAGTAGCCATAGGTGGCCACCCAGCTGTTCTGCATGTGAGCATGGATCTCGGCCGCCTCGATGATGGTGTCCTTCGAGTAGAAGCCGGAGAAGAACGGCGTACCGACCAGCGCCAGGGTACCGATCCACATGGTGATGAAGGTGATCGGCATGTACTTGCGCAGGCCGCCCATCTTGCGCATGTCCTGCTCGTGGTGCATCGCGATGATGACCGAGCCGGCACCCAGGAACAGCAGCGCCTTGAAGAAGGCGTGGGTCATCAGGTGGAACACGGCAGCAGAGTATGCCGACACACCCAGCGCCACGGTCATGTAACCCAGCTGGGACAGCGTGGAGTACGCGACGACGCGCTTGATGTCGTTCTGCACGATGCCGATCAGGCCGGTGAAGAACGCGGTGGTGGCACCGATGAACAGGATGAAGTTCAACGCGGTCTGCGACAGCTCGAACAACGGCGACATGCGGGTGACCATGAAGATACCGGCGGTCACCATCGTCGCGGCGTGGATCAGTGCCGAGATCGGGGTCGGGCCTTCCATCGAATCAGGCAGCCAGACGTGCAGCGGAACCTGGGCCGACTTGCCCATGGCACCGATGAACAGGCCGATGCAGATGACGGTGGCGATCGACCAGATCACCGGCTCGTTCAGCAGCTGCATGCCGAACATGGTGCCGTCCCAGATCTGCAGCTGTGCGCGCGGGTCGGCGAGCATGCCAGCCTGCGAGAACACCTGCGAGTAGTCCAGGGTACCGAACACCCACAGCACGCCGGCGATGCCCAGCAGGAAGCCGAAGTCACCGACGCGGTTGACCAGGAACGCCTTCATGTTGGCGAAGATCGCGGTCGGCCGCTTGAACCAGAAGCCGATCAGCAGGTACGACACCAGGCCCACTGCTTCCCAGCCGAAGAAAAGCTGCAGGAAGTTGTTGCTCATCACCAGGGTGAGCATCGAGAAGGTGAACAGCGAGATGTAGCTGAAGAACCGCTGGTAGCCCGGATCGTCCTGCATGTAGCCGATCGTGTAGATGTGGACCAGCAGCGACACGAAGGTCACCACCACCATCATCATCGCGGTCAGCTTGTCGACCATGAAACCGACGTGGGCCGAGTACTGGCCGACTTCGAAGAACGTGTACAGGTTCTGGTTGAACGGCTGCGCCCCGCCCCACAACAGCTGGTAGAGCGTGTGCATCGACAGGCCGCAGGCAACCGCGACACCGAGGATCGTGATGGTCTGCGCACCGAAGCGCTTGACCTGGCGACCGAACAGGCCGGCGATGATGCTGCCGAACAGCGGTGCAAGCACCACTGCGATCAACAGACTCTTGGAGAGAGTGATTTCCATCTGTGGATCAGCCCTTCAACGAATCGACTTCGCCGACATTGATCGTTCGGCGTGTACGGAACAGGGTCACCAGGATCGCCAGGCCGATGGCGGCCTCGGCAGCAGCCACGGTCAGGATGAAGAACACGAACAGCTGGCCGGCCGTGTCCCCCAGTTCCCGCGAGAACCCGACGAAATTGATGTTGACCGACAGCAGCATCAACTCAATGGACATCAGCAGGACGATGATGTTCTTTCGGTTGAGGAAGATGCCGGCGAGGCTGATGCAGAACAGCACCGCGCCCAGCGCCAGGATGTGGCCCAGAGTGATCGAGATCATGCCTTGGTCTCCTCGTCGCCCGCGACCGGCTTGGTGTTGCTGTGGATCTGCGGCTGCTCGGCGTCCATCTTGACCACGCGCAGGCGGTCGTGCGCCTTGACCATGGTCTGCTGCGACGGGTTCTGCGTCTTCAGGCCTTCACGACGGCGCAGGGTCAGCATCACCGCGGCGACCACGGCCACGGTCAGGATGACGGCGGCGAACTCGAACGGCAGCAGGTACTCGGTGAACAGGCTGCGTGCCAGCCAGGTGACGTTGGAACTGTCGGCGGCGAGCGCGGCGGCGTTGTCGGCCGGGAACGGGTTGACCGTCCTGCCCTTCACGCCGATCAGGATCAGCATCTGCACCAGCATCGCCACGGCCACGATCAGGCCGACCGGCAGGTAGCGCACCCAGCCTTCACGCAGCTTGTCCGGATCGATGTCGAGCATCATCACCACGAACAGGAACAACACCATCACCGCACCAACGTAAACCAGCACCAGTGCCACGCCGAGGAACTCGGCGCCGACCAGCAGCCACACGCAGGCGATGGAGAAGAAGGTCAGCACCAGGCACAGGACGGCGTGCACGGGGTTGCGCACGCTGATCACCGCACCGGCCGAAACCGTTGCCGCGATGGCGAAGACCCAGAAAGCGATATTTACCCAATCCATCTCTCGACCTCAGCGGTAAGCGGCATCGGCGGCACGACGCTCGGCGATCTCGGATTCGAGACGGTCGCCCAGGGCCAGCAGCTGCGGCTTGGTAACGATGTTTTCGCCACGATTCTCGAAGTGGTACTCGAGGATGTGGGTCTCGACGATCGAGTCCACCGGGCAGCTTTCCTCACAGAAGCCGCAGAAGATGCACTTGAACAGATCGATGTCGTAGCGGGTGGTACGGCGGGTGCCGTCCTCGCGCTTGGCCGAATCGATGGTGATGGCCAATGCCGGGCACACCGCTTCGCACAGCTTGCAGGCGATGCAGCGCTCTTCACCGTTGGGATAACGGCGCAGGGCGTGCAGGCCACGGAAGCGCGGCGACTGCGGGAACTTCTCCATCGGGTACATCATCGTGTACTTCGGCTTGAAGCTGTACTTCAGCGTCAGCCAGAGACCGGCCAGCAGTTCGAGCAGCAGCAGGCTCTTGAAGTAATGGGTAATCCTGTTCATCACTTAGACGCCCTTTTGAATCACGCCGAAGAACACCATGACGGCGGTAACCGCGATCCAGAAAATGGTCAGCGGGATGAAGACCTTCCAGCCCAGGCGCATGATCTGGTCATAGCGGAAGCGCGGGAAGCTTGCTCGGAACCAGATGTAGGCGCTGGCGAAGAAGAAGACCTTGACGAACAGCCACGGCCAGCCGCCCTTCCAGATCCAGTCGATGAACGGCGAGATCTCGCCCGGGTTGACCCAGCCCTGGATCGGGCTCAGCCAGCCGCCGAGGAAGAAGATCGAGATCAGGAAGCTGATCAGGATCATGTTCGCGTATTCGGCCAGGAAGAACAGTGCGAACGCACCGCCGGAGTACTCGACCATGTGGCCGGCGACGATTTCCGACTCGCCTTCCACCACGTCGAACGGCGCGCGGTTGGTTTCGGCGACGCCGGACACCCAGTACACGATGAACAGCGGGAACAGCGGGATCAGGAACCAGTCGAAGAAGCCGGAGCTGCCGGCCTGGGCCGCCACGATGTTGCTGAGGTTGAGGCTGCCCGAAGCGATCATCACGCCGACCAGGGCAAAGCCCATCGCGATTTCGTAGCTGATCATCTGTGCCGAGGCGCGCATGGCACCAAGGAACGCGTACTTCGAGTTGGAGGCCCAACCGGCCAGGATCACACCGTAGATGCCCAGCGAGGTCATCGCCAGCAGGTACAGCAGACCTGCGTTGGCGTTGGACAGCACCAGCTGGTTGTCGAACGGCACCACCGACCACGCCGCAAAGGCCGGGGCCAGGGTGATCAGCGGCGCCAGCAGGAAGATCGCCTTGTTGGCGCTGCTGGGCTGCAGGACTTCCTTGAACAGCAGCTTGAAGACGTCGGCGAAGGCCTGGAAGATGCCCATGCCCACATACATCGGGCCGTGGCGGACGTGCATCCAGCCGATCAGCTTGCGTTCCCAGACCACGTAGAAGGCCACCGAGACGATCACCGGGACGGTGATCACGAGGATCTTCAGGATGATCCAGATCAGCGCGCCGATGTCACCCAGGCCAAGCAGCCACTGGTGCAGCGGATCGACCGCGTTAATCAGCAATTCGTTCATGCAGCCACCACCGAAACACGAGCGGCACCCAGCGGCGCGGTTGCGCCGTGGCCCGATTCAATCCAGACCGAACCCGCAGCGACGCGGGCGTCGACCACCACCGGCAGGGTGGCCTTGCCGGCATCGGTGCCGACCTTGGCCATCTGCCCTTCCTGCAGCTGCAGGCGGGCGGCATCGTCAGCGTTGAGCACGATGCGCGGGGCGTTGTTGAGCGGATGCGACTGCAGCGCCGGGGCGCGACGGACCACCGCATCGGTGCGGTAGATCGCAGCGGTCGAGGCCACTTCCATGCCCTCGCCCGCCTGCACCGGCTGTGCCGAAGCGGACACCTGCACGTTCACCGGTGCCAGGCTGGCGCGCAGGCCGGCCAGGTCGATGAACTCGAAACCGGCCACGGCCAGCTCACCGCCAAGTGCACGCAGCACGCGCCAGCCCTCGCGGGCCTCGCCCGGCAGCTTGCCGCCGGCACGCGCCGACTGCTCGCGACCATCGAGGTTGGTCAGGGTGGCATCGATTTCCGGCAGCGCACCGATCGGCAGGATCACGTCGGCAACGTCGCGGGTCGAGGCGCAGGCGAACTGGCTGAAGGCCACCACCTGTGCGCCGACCAGCGCCTTGCGCGCGGCCGGAGCATCGGCGAAGTCCAGGCCCGGTTCCAGACCGTAGACCACGTAGGCCTTGCGCGGATCGGCCAGCATCGCGGCCACGTCCTTGCCGGCCGGCAGCACGCCGGCGCGGCTCAGGCCGATCGCGTTGGCGCCCTGCGGGATACGGCACAGCTTGGCACCGGTGGCGGCGGCGAAATCACGCGCAGCGGCGCGGATCGCGGCAGCCTGCGGATGGTTCTCGGCGATGCCACCGACGATCAGCACGGTATTGGTACCACCCTGCACCGCCGAACGCAGCTCGGCGTTGGCCAGCGCATCGGCGAACTTCGACGGCGCCACGATCTGCTTGCCGGCAACGCTGAACGCGAAGTCGAAGTCGACCGGGTTGACCACGTGGATCTTCGCGCCGTTCTGGGTCTGCGCCTTGCGCAGGCGGGCGTGCAGCAACGGCAGCTCGTGGCGGATGTTGCTGCCCAGCACGACGATGCGGTCCGCGCCTTCGATCTCGGCCAGCGGCAGGCCGAACACGTCGGCAGTGGCGGCGTCGGAGAAGTCGCGGTTGTTGATGCGGTGGTCGATGTTGGCCGAACCAAGGCCGGTGGCCAGGCGGGCCAGCAGTGCGCCCTCTTCGTTCGACGTCGACGGATGCACCAGCACGCCCAGGTTGTCGCCCTGGTTGGCCTTGAGGATCTCGGCGGCCGCGGCCAGGCCTTCAGCCCAGCTCACTTCCTTCCACTCGCCATTGACCTTGCGCAGCGGCTTGACCGCACGGTCTTCGCTGTACAGGCCCTGGTGCGAATAACGGTCACGATCGGACAGCCAGCACTCGTTGACCGCCTCGTTGTCGCGCGGCACGGTACGCAGCACTTCGCCGCGACGCACGTGCAGGAACAGGTTCGAGCCCATCGCGTCGTGGTAGCCCAGCGATTCGCGCGCGGTCAGTTCCCAAGGACGGGCACGGAACTGGAACACCTTGTTGGTCAGCGCGCCGACCGGGCACACGTCGACCACGTTGCCCGAAAGCTCGGTGGTCAGCGGCTTGCCGTCGTAGGTGCCGATCTGCAGGTTTTCACCGCGGTACATGCCACCCAGTTCATAGGTACCGGCAACGTCGGCGGTGAAGCGGACGCAGCGGGTGCACTGGATGCAGCGGGTCATCTCGGTGGCGACCAGCGGGCCCATGTCCTCGTCGGCCACCACGCGCTTGCGCTCGTTGAAGCGGCTGACCGAACGGCCGTAGCCCAGCGACACGTCCTGCAGTTCGCACTCGCCGCCCTGATCGCAGATCGGGCAATCCAGCGGGTGGTTGATCAGCAGGAACTCCATCACCGAGCGCTGGAACTTCAGCGCCTTTTCACTGCGGGTGGCGACCTTCATGCCTTCCATCACCGGCGTGGCGCAGGCCGGTGCCGGCTTCGGCGACTTTTCCACATCCACCAGGCACATGCGGCAGTTGGCAGCGATCGGCAGCTTCTCGTGGTAGCAGAAGCGCGGAATCGAAATGCCCGCCTTGTCGGCGGCCTGGATGATCATCGAACCCTTGGGCACGACCAGCGACTTGCCATCGATCTCGATGGTGACGTGGTCCGGTGGCACGCTGGGATTTATGGGTTGCGCGCTCATGCAGCGGCTGCCTCCACCTTCTTGCCGTCAACCATCGAATGACCGTTGACGATGTAGTACTCGAATTCGTCCCAGAACTGGCGCAGGAAGCCCTGGATGGGCCATGCCGCCGCTTCGCCGAACGCACAGATGGTATGGCCTTCGATCTGGCCGGCCACGGTCTTCAACTGGTGCAGGTCTTCCATCGTGGCCTTGCCGGCGACGATGCGCTCCAGCACGCGGTGCATCCAGCCGGTACCTTCGCGGCACGGGGTGCACTGGCCACAGGATTCCTTGTGGAAGAACTGGCTGATGCGGCAGGCGAACTTGACGCAGCAGACGCTGTCATCCAGCACCACGACCGCACCGGAGCCCAGGCCGGAGCCCAGCGCACGGATGGTGTCGTAGTCCATCGGCAGGCCCTTCAGCTCGGCCGCGGTCAGCACCGGCATGGACACGCCGCCCGGGATCGCGCCCTTGAGCTTGCGACCCGGCTTGAGGCCGCCGGCCATTTCCAGCAGGTCGTCGAAGGTGGTACCGAGCGGCACTTCGAAGTTGCCGCCCTTCTGCACGCAGCCGGACACCGAGAAGCACTTCGGGCCGCCATTGGCGGTCAGGCTCAGGCCCTTGAACCATTCCGGACCATTGCGGATGATCGCCGGCACCGAACCGTAGGTTTCGGTGTTGTTGATCGTCGACGGCTTGCCATACAGGCCGAAATTGGCCGGGAACGGCGGCTTGTAGCGCGGCTGGCCCTTCTTGCCTTCCAGCGATTCCATCAGCGCGGTTTCTTCGCCGCAGATGTAGGCGCCGGCACCCAGGGCGCCGTAGATGTCGATATCCACGCCCGAGCCCAGCACGTTCTTGCCCAGCCAGCCGTTTGCATAGGCATCGGCCAGGGCCTGCTCGAAGTGCTCGAACGGCTCGTGGTGGAATTCACCGCGCAGGTAGTTGTAGCCCACGGTCGAACCGGTGGCGTAGCAGGCAATCGCCATGCCTTCGACCACCGAATGCGGGTTGTAGCGCAGGATGTCGCGATCCTTGCAGGTGCCCGGCTCGGATTCATCCGAGTTGCAGAGGATGTACTTCTGCACGTTGCCCTTGGGCATGAAGGACCACTTCAGGCCCGTCGGGAAACCGGCGCCGCCGCGGCCGCGCAGGCCCGAGGCCTTGACCATCTCGATGACCTGCTCCGGCGGGATCTTCTCTTCGAGGATCTTGCGCAGGGCAGCGTAGCCACCGGTCTTCAGATAGCTTTCGTACGACCACGGGGTGTCGTAATGCAGGGTGGTGTAGACCACCTGGTGCGGCAGCGGCGCGGGGCCGACCGGACCCTTGGATTCGTGGTGATGTGCCATGCCCTTACTCCAGCCCGTCCAGAAGCTCGTCGACCTTTTCCAGGGTCAGACGCTCATGGTAGTGACCATTGATGACCATCATCGGTGCACCCGCGCAGCCGGCCAGGCACTCTTCCTCGCGCTTGAGGTAGACCCGGCCGTCAGCGGTCGACTGACCGTTCTTGATGCCCAGCTTCTTCTCGCAATGGCGCACGATGTCTTCGGCGCCATTGAGCCAGCAGCTGATGTTCGTGCAGATGGCCACGTTGTTGCGGCCCACCTTCTCGGTCTCGAACATCGAGTAGAAGCTGGCAACCTCGTAGGCCCACACCGGCGGCAGGTCCAGGTACTTGGCCACGCCGGCGATCAGCTCGTCGGTCAGCCAGCCCTGGTTCTGCTCCTGGGCAGCATGCAGACCCTGCAGCACGGCAGAGCGCTTGCGGTCCGGCGGGAACTTGGACAGCCAGTGATCGATGTGAGCGCGGGTTTTGTCGCTCAACACCACCATCGGGTCGACGTCGCGCGCCGCCTCGAAATTACCTGTCGCCTTCATCGGCCGACCTCAGCGAAATGCATAACGTGAAATTGCAGAAACTGCGGCGCCGGCTTGCGCCGGCTGCCTGCAGCGGGCGTTGGCGTGGCGGACGGCATTACCGGTCAACCTCGCCGAACACCAGATCGTAGGTACCGATCATCGCCACCACGTCGGCCAGCATGTGGCCGCGCACGATCGAATCGATCGAGGACAGGTGGGCAAAGCCCGGCGCACGAAGGTGTACGCGGAACGGCTTGTTGGCGCCGTCGGAAACCAGGTAGCAGCCGAATTCGCCCTTGGGCGCTTCAACCGCGGCGTAGGTCTCGCCGGCCGGCACGCAATAGCCTTCACTGAACAGCTTGAAGTGATGGATCAGCGCTTCCATGTCGTCCTTCATGTCCTCGCGCTTGGGCGGAGCGACCTTGAAGTTCTTGACCATGACCGGGCCGGGGTTGGCCTTCAGCCATGCCACGCATTGCTTGATGATGCGGTTGGACTCGCGCATTTCGGCAACGCGGCACAGGTAGCGATCGTAGCAATCGCCTTCCTTGCCCAGCGGGATGTCGAAATCGACGGCATCGTACTTCGCATAGGGGCGCTTCTTGCGCAGATCCCAGGCGACGCCCGAGCCACGCAGCATCACGCCGGTCATGCCCCACTGGTGGGCCAGCTCCGGGGTGACCACGCCGATGCCGACGGTACGCTGCTTCCAGATACGGTTGTCGGTCAGCAGGGTCTCGTATTCGTCGACACGACCCGGGAACTCATTGGTGAAGTTCTCCAGGAAGTCCAGCAGCGAACCTTCGCGCGAGGCATTGAGGTTCTTCAGGGCCTTGCCCTTGTGCCAGCGCGATTCCTTGTACTTCGGCATGTGGTCCGGCAGGTCGCGGTAGACACCGCCCGGACGGTAGTACGCCGCGTGCATGCGCGCGCCGGAGACCGCTTCGTAGCAGTCCATCAGCTCTTCGCGCTCGCGGAAGGCGTACAGCATCACCGCCATCGCACCCAGGTCGAGCGCGTTGGAACCCAGCCACATCAAGTGGTTCAGGATGCGGGTGATCTCGTCGAACATCGTGCGGATGTACTGCGCGCGCTCCGGCGCCTCGATGCCCATCAGGGTCTCGATCGAGCGCACGTAGGCGTGCTCGTTGCACATCATCGACACGTAATCCAGGCGATCCATGTAGCCGATCGACTGGTTGAAGGGCTTGGATTCGGCCAGCTTCTCGGTGCCCCGGTGCAGCAGACCCACGTGCGGGTCGGCACGCATGATGGTCTCGCCGTCCATCTCCAGGATCAGGCGCAGCACACCGTGCGCAGCCGGATGCTGCGGGCCGAAGTTCATGGTGTAGTTGCGGATTTCCTGCCGGCTTTCGGCAGCATTGCTGGCGAATGCTTCGCCGGCCTGGTGTACGTGACTCACTTCACTGCCTCCTGCGAGCGCTCGCCGGCAGCGGTCTGCAGGCGGGCGTCGTCGCGGATCACGCGCGGCACGCCGACGCGCGGCTCCACCGAGGTGACCGGTTCGTAGATGACACGCTTCTTTTCTTCGTCGTAGCGGACTTCGACGTTGCCGATCAGCGGGAAGTCCTTGCGGAACGGATGACCGACGAAACCGTAGTCGGTCAGGATCCGGCGCAGGTCCGGGTGACCTTCGAAGATCACGCCATACAGATCGAACGCTTCGCGCTCGAACCAGTTCAGCCCCGGCCAGATGCTGGTCAGCGAGGACACCACCGGCAGCGCTTCGTCAGGCGCGAAGCAGCGCAGGTGGATCATCAGGTTGTGCTGGTACGAACGCAGCTGTGCGACCACGGCAAAGCGCTGGGTCGGCATGTGCTGAGGGCGGGCGCCGTCGGCGCTCTCCTCGCTGGGGAATTCGCCCCAGGCGAAGCGGCCCTGGGCCTTGCCTTCGACACCGCGGCTGAAGCCCTGCGAGGACACGTCGGCGGTGTCCCACTCATCGGAGCCATAACCGAGGTAATCGACGCCGCAGAGGTCCACGGCCTGCTCGAAACCAAACTCGTCACGCAGCGCGAGGGCGGTGGCGTGCCACTCAGCGGCAGGCACTTCCAGCGTCACTTCGCCGCGGGGTTCGACCACGATGACCTTCGCACCTGCGAAACGTGCGGAGAGTCGGTCGATGAAGGATGCTTGCTCTGCCATGGGGGCTTGGCGCGCTCTTGTCAGGTGAAGGGGTCAGCGGGCGATGGTCTGTGTACGCCAGATCTTCTTCTGCAGCTGCAGGATCCCGTACACCAGCGCCTCGGCGGTCGGCGGGCAGCCCGGGACATAGATGTCCACCGGCACCACGCGATCACAGCCGCGCACCACAGAATAGGAATAGTGGTAGTAACCACCACCGTTGGCGCAGCTGCCCATGGAGATCACCCACTTGGGATCGGGCATCTGGTCATAGACCTTGCGCAGCGCCGGGGCCATCTTGTTGACCAGGGTGCCGGCGACGATCATCACGTCGGACTGGCGCGGCGACGGGCGGAACACCACGCCGTAGCGGTCAAGATCCAGTCGCGCCGCACCTGCGTGCATCATTTCGACCGCACAGCAGGCCAGACCGAAGGTCATGGGCCACATCGAGCCGGTGCGTGCCCAGTTCAGCAGCGCATCGACGCTGGTGGTGACAAAGCCCTTTTCCAGCAGCGGGTTGTCGCCTTCCGGCCGCAGGATGTCGTCAACCCGCCCTTCCGGGACAGGATTGGTCATCAGGCCATCGAGAGTCTGAATCACTCCCATTCCAGCGCTCCCTTCTTCCAGACATAGATGAAACCGAGGAACAGCATGCCGACGAACAGACCCATGGTGACGAGCGAACGCGCGCCAAGCTCCATGAAGACCTGCGTCCACGGCACGATGAAGATGATTTCCAGGTCGAAGACGATGAACTGGATCGCGATCAGGTAGTAGCGCACGTCGAACTTCATACGCGCGTCTTCGAAGGCTTCGAAGCCGCACTCGTACGGCGACAGCTTTTCCAGATCGGGGCGGCGGGGACCGAGGAATCGACCAACCAGCATCAGCGTAATGCCGATACCGGTGGCAACGATCAGAAACAGCAGAGACGGCAAATATTCGGCCAGCACAGCGATTCTCTCTTGCCTCTGCCGCTGCGCCTGCAGGCGCTTTGGCATGGGGGAGTGGACGGGAAGCTGCCTGGCGCCTTGCGCGCCAGACCAACCCGCTTTACTTACTAAATGGTGCCCAAGAGGGGACTCGAACCCCTACGACCTAAGTCGCTACCACCTCAAGGTAGTGCGTCTACCAATTCCGCCACCTGGGCAAACGATCACATCAGACTATCTTCCCGATGCGCCGCGTATTGTAACCGGCTTCAGTCTTTCTGGGAGCCTTCCGAAGGCTTTTCTTCACCAGAAACCGAAGATTCCGCCTGAGCCGGCACAGTTGCGGCCGGAACCGGGGCGGCCGGGACCGCATCGGCCTTCGGAACGGCCGGCAATTCGCCCGCCGGAGCGGCCGGAGCGCTGGCCGCCGGGGCGGACATCAGACCCAGATCCTGATCGGCGGCCGGGCGGTTGCCATGGCCGGCGTACCAGGCCATGAAGAGGCTGATGCCGAAGAACACCACGGCCAGCCACTTGGTCGACTTGGACAGGAAGTTGGACGCGCCACGCGCACCGAACACGGTCCCCGAGGCGCCAGCGCCAAAGCCCGAACCTGCCGCCGCACCCGAGCCACGCTGCATCAGGATCAGCGCGACCATGGCTACGGCAACCAGCACGTAGACGACATTGAGGATCAACATCAGCATTGGAAATCCGCCCTCGGACTAGAGTGCCGGCGGCTAGCCGGCAACCGTAACTAATTGTTTGCCGCCGCCTCTGCGATGGCCAGGAAGTCGGCGGCCACCAGGGAGGCACCACCAACCAGCCCACCATCGACATCCGGCTGCGCGAACAGTTCCCCGGCATTGTCGGGCTTCACGCTACCGCCGTAAACAATGGGCAGTGAATCAGCAATTCTAGCATCGATGCGCGCGACTTCGCCACGAATGAACGCGTGCACCTGCTGCGCCTGCTCCTTGGTTGCGGTGCGGCCGGTTCCGATCGCCCAGACCGGCTCGTAGGCGACCACGGCATTGGCGAAGCCTGCGGCCCCGACAAGCTCGAGCACCGGGGCCAGCTGGCTGGCGATGACCGACTCGGTCTGCCCGGCCTCGCGCTGCTCAAGGGTTTCACCGACGCAGAGTACCGGCACCAGGCCGGCATGCAGGGCGGCGGCGAACTTGCGCGCGACCAGTTCGCTGCTCTCGTTGTGGTACTGGCGGCGCTCGGAGTGGCCGACCAGACCATAGCGGGCACCCACCTCGTGCAGCATGGCCGCACAGACCTCACCGGTGTAGGCGCCCTTCTCGTTGCTGCTGACGTCCTGTGCGCCAAAGGCCAAGCCGGTCTCGCCGAAGTCTTCGACCAGCTCACCCAGATAGGGCATCGGCGGCAGGATGACCACCTCCACCCCGCTCTTGGGCAGCCCGGCAGCGACCTGCCCCAGCAGTTCGGTGGCGAATTGACGGCTGCCGTGCAGCTTCCAGTTTCCAGCGACGATCTTGCGGCGCATGAGCGGGTGGCTCCTGTGTGAACTCAGCCGCCCATGATACCTGCTGCGGCAAAAAACCGTTTCCGTGTAAGCGGTTACATGGATTTTCAGCCAACGGCGCAGCCCCTCGTGGCGGGGGTTGGGGGTTGGTCGCGGAGAGCCCCGGCTGGATTTGTGGGGTTGGCCGGGCGGGCGGGACCGGCGAGGGACGCCGTGAACCCATCCCTGGGGGCTTGTCCGCGGCATCCATGCCGCGGACACCCTCGCCAGCCCCACCCGCCCGGCCCATGACACATTGCGGCGGTCCGCCCGCCACGGAAAGAAAAAAGAAGATCAAAAGCAAAAGCGAAAGCGGAGCTTTGGCCCCCTCCCCTGCTTCGAGATCTGACAGATCTCATCCACGCATGACCTGGATAGATCGTGTCGACCAAGGTCGACACCTACCAACAGCCGCAGGGAGCTGTCGAAGGCGGGGAGGTGTCGGATGGCGGGGTGTCCGCGGCATGGATGCCGCGGCCAAGCCCCCATGGATGGGTTTACGGCGTCCCCGCCTGCCGCGGCCAAGCCCCCATGGATGGGTTTACGGCGTCCCCGCCATCCGACACCTCCCCGCCTCCTCACGGAACATTCCAGAACCGCTTTGGCTTTGGCTCCGGCCTCTGCGGGTGCAGGGTGCAACCCTGCAAAGAAAAAGGCCGCCTTTCGGCGGCCTTCTCATTACTTCAGCTTGATCTCGCGCAAGCGCTCTTCGAGGAAGCCGTGCGCGGTGATCGGCTCCGGGTACCGGCTCGGGCTTTCCTCGGTGATGCACGAGGGCAGCACGTCGATCAGGAAGTCCGGGTTCGGGTGCAGGAAGAACGGCACCGAATAGCGCGGCTGGCGGGCCAGCTCACCCGGGGGATTGACCACCCGGTGGATGGTCGACGGATACACGTGGTTGGTCAGGCGCTGCAGCATGTCGCCGATGTTGACCACGATGGTGTCCGCGTCCGAGGTGAACGGCACCCAGTCCCCGTCATGCGACTGCACTTCCAGGCCCGCCGCGCTGGCACCGACCAGCAGCGTGATGAAGTTGATGTCGCCATGCGCACCGGCACGCACGTTCGGAATGTCGTCGGTGGTGATCGGCGGGTAATGGATCGGGCGCAGGATCGAATTGCCGAAATTGGTCTTGTCGGCGAAGAAGTGCTCCGGCAGGCCGATGTGCAGGGCCAGGGCCGAAAGCACGCGCGAACCGAGGTTGTCCAACGCCTGGTACAGGCCGTAACCGCGCTCGCGGAAACCCTCGACCTCGGACGGCCACAGGTTCGGCGCCATCACTTCCCGGTACTTGGAGTCGTCGGCGATCTCGCGGCCGATGTGCCAGAACTCCTTCAGGTCGAAGTGCTTGGAGCCCTTGGCGGTCTCCACACCGAACGGGGTATAGCCACGGGCGCCGCCGCTGCCTGCCACGTGGTACTTGCGCTTGGTCTCATCAGGCAGTGCGAAGAAGGCCTTGAAGACGTCGTAGGCCGCGTCGATGTCGGCCTGCGGGATGCCGTGGTTGCGGATACCCGCGAATCCCCATTGGCGGTACGCCGCCCCCAGCTCGGCCACGAAGGCGTCGCGGTCACTGTCGAAACGGGTGATGTCGAGGGTGGGGATCTGGCTCACAGCGGTTCCTGGCTTGTCGTTGAGTCGGTACGGGCCCGCCATGTCATGGCGACCGATCTGAACATTGTGACAGATAGATCGGGGCATGCCACCGACACACTGAAACAAACCGATACAATGCGCCACCCGCGCGCGGTTTAACGACTTCGTCACGCCGGGAAACGCCCTTGCTGCCCACTTGAACCCGCCTCTCCCATGGACGCCGCTCTGCCCGACGCCACCGCCGCCGTTCTTCCCGGGCCCGCCCGACGCTGGCGCAGGCTGGCTTGGTGGTCGCTGTTCATCGCGGCCAACGCGGTGCTTGCCGCGTTCATCGCGCTGGGCAACGTGCCGCTGCGCGACAACCCTGGCGGCACACTCGGCCTGGCCTACCTGGCGTTCGCCCTGCCAGGCCACCTGCTCGCGTTCGGTGCACTGGCCGGCCTGCTACCACTGGCCATCGGCCTGTGGCCGCGCAGCGCGCGCGCGTTGAGCGTCTCGGCGGTGATCTGCCAGGGTCTGTGGCTGTGCCTGCTGCTGGTGGATGCCAAGGTCTTCGCGCTGTATCGCTTCCACCTCAACGCGATGGTCGCCAACATGGTGTTCGGCGGCGCCCTGCAGGATCAGGTGAGCCTGTCCTGGAAGACCTGGCTGCAGGTGACGGCTCTGGTGTCGGCAATCTTCGCCGCGCAGGGCCTGCTGGCCTGGGCGTGCTGGAAGCTGCTGCCCGCAGCGCCGCGTCGGCGGCGGGTACTGCAGGCCTGGGCGGTGGTTGCCCTGCTGATGGGCGGCGGCCAGGTCGCCACTGCCTACTACGACGCGCTCGGCGAACGCGCAGTGATCAGCCAATGGAACTACCTGCCATGGGCGCAGCCGATCACCGCCAAGAGCGCGATGCGTCGCTTCGGCGTGGTCAGCCAGCACCAGGTCGGCCTGCCCGATCCGCGCCATGCCCAGCTGAATTATCCGTTGCAACCCCTGCGCTGCCAGAGCCACCAGCGGCCGAACGTGCTGATGGTGGTACTGGAGTCGTTGCGCCATGACGTGCTCACCCCGCAGTTCATGCCCAACGCCTCGGCGCTGGCCCGGTCCTCGCGGGTGTACGAGCATCATTTCAGCACCGGCAACGCCACCCGTTATGGTCTGTTCGGGCTGCTGTACGGCCTGCCGGGTGGCTATTGGCCGAGCATGCTCGACGAGCAGCGCGGCTCGCAGCTGTTCAAGGTACTGGGACAGCAGGGCTATGACTTGCACCTGTATGGCAGCGCGCCGCTGTACAGCCCGGAGTTCGATCGCACCGCGTTCGCCGATGTCCGCGACCAGCTGCACCAGGGGCCGTCCGAACTGACCTCCGATGGCCGCGATGCCGCCATCGTCGCTGGACTGCAGAAGGACATCCGCGCCAGCCAGGCTGCACAGCGCCCGTGGTTCGGTTTCGTGTTCCTCGATTCCACCCACGCGCCCTACCACATGCCGGCCGGCTATCCGCCGCTCGCCACGCCGATGGCCGATGCCATCGATTTCCTCAAGTTCGGCCCCGGGCACGATCCAACGCCGGAGTTGAACCGCTACCACACCGCGGTGCATTACGCCGACAGCCTGATTGGATCGCTGCTGGATGACCTGCGCGCACAGGGTCTGGAGCAGAACACGATCGTGCTGGTGACCGGCGACCACGCCGAGGAATTCAACGACCTCAAGCTCAACTACTGGGGCCACAACGGCAATTTCTCCAACTACCAGTTGCAGGTGCCCTTCGTGCTGCATTGGCCTGGCCAGGAGGGCGGCCGCGACGCACGCGTCAGCTCGCATGAAGACTGGGTACCCACACTGATGCGCCAGGGACTCGGTTGCGAGAACGCATTGACCGACTACAGCACCGGCCATGACCTGCTGGCGGCACCGACCGGCAAGCGTGCGCTGGTGGTGGAAAGCTGGTCGCAGCGCGCGGTACGCAATGGCGAGGCGATCTACGTGTTCGACAAATTCGGCAACGCCACCGCGCTCGATGCGCGCTACCGCCCGTTGCCGCAACAGACCCCCGACGCCGCCAGCATCCGCGCGGCATGGGAAGCGCTGACCCGCTTCCGCAACCGCTGAATCCAAGGACCGATCCACGCATGAACCGTCCGCTGCGCATCCTGCATACCGAAGCCGCCAAAGGCATGGGCGGGCAGGAGATCTACATTTTCCGCCACATGCAGGTGATGCGCGCGCGCGGCCATCATGTCGCCCTGCTGTGCCAACCGGACGCGCGCCTGGCCATGCGCGCCCGCGACGATGGCTTCACCGTGCATACGCTGCGGATGGGTGGCATGGCCCGGTTGCTGCGCGGCATCTGGTCGGTGTCACGGCTGGTCCACCGCGAGCGCTACGACGTGGTCAACACCACCAGCCGTCGCGACGCATTGATTGCCGCCGCGGGCGCACGCCTGGGCGGCACACCGCTGGTGGTGCGCTCGCGCCACCTGATGAGCCCGGTGAATTCGCTGCTGACCTACACCGGCCTGCCCCACCGGGTCATCACGGTGAGCAACTTCGTCAAGCAACTGCTGGCGGACCGCGGAATTCCCGCCGAGCACATCGGCATCGTGCCGCCGATGGCGGTTGCGCCAACCGACACCACGCATGAGCCCTCCTGGCAGCAGTTGCAGGAGACGCGCGCACGCGTGCGCGCCGAGCTCGGATTCGAGGAACAGGACATCGTCGTAGGCTGCGTGGCAGTGCTGCGCGAACCCAAGGGCCACGCCGAACTGCTGCAGGCCATGGTGCCGCTGTGCAAGGCCAACCCCCGCCTGCATCTGGTGGTGGTCGGCGATGGCCAGGCCGTGATGCAGCGCCTGCAGGCCACCTGCGCCGAACACGATCTGCAGCGCCAGGTTCATCTGCTGGGCTTCCGCAGCGATGCCAGCCAGCTGATGCCCGGCTTCGACATCTTCGCCCTGGCCACACACAAGGAAGCATCGGGCACGGTGTTCCTGGAAGCGGCGCAGGCGGGCCTGCCGATCGTGTCGCATCGGGTCGGCGGTGTGCCCGAAATGCTGGTGGAAGGCAGCAATGCCATCCTCACCCGGCTTGGCGACAATTCCGCGCTCACCGGCGCGCTGCGGCTGCTGGTGGACGATCCCGAACGCCGCCGACAGATGGGTCGTTCCGGCTGGGAGTGGATCTGCAGCGCCAAGCGTTTCAGCCCCGAAGGCCACGCTGAAGCCACCGAACACTACTACCACCAATGGATGAAGGAGCTGGGTCATGGCTAATGCCAGAACCGTACCGGTGCTGATGCATCATCACGTCAGCAACTCGCCCGGCATGATCACGGTGTCGCCGGAGAATTTCGAGAGCCAGATCGCCTGGCTGGCGCGCACCGGCTGGACGTCCTTGACGCTGGACCAGTACGCCGGCTTCCTGGCCGGCAAGCCGGTGCCGCGCAAGTCGATCGTGATCACCTTTGATGATGGCTACCTGGACAACTGGGTTTACGCCCATCCGATCCTGCAGAAGTACGGCATGCACGCGGTGGTGTTCGTGGTGACCGGCTGGATGCACGAGGGGCCGATACGCCCGCATGCCGGCATCGCCGGTGCCACGCTGCCGGAAACGCCCGAGCATCGCGCCTGCGAAGACCTGATCTACAAGCAGGGCCGCAGCGATGAGGTGATGATGCGCTGGAGCGAAGCACGTGCGGCCATCGAGGCGGGCACCTTCGAGATCCATTGCCATACCCACACCCACACGCGCTGGCTGCGCCGCCAGGACCTGGATCGCGCCCAGCGCCGTGCCGGTATCAGTGGCGATCTGTCCAAGGCCAAGGAAGTGCTGCTGGAGAAGCTGGGCGAGGTGTCGGACACGCTGTGCTGGCCGTACGGTGATTTCGACCAGGACTACATCGAAGTGGCACGTGAGCAGGGGTTCCGCTACCTGCATACCACCCATCCGTTCGGACGCAACGTGGTTGGCGGCGATCCCGAGCGCATCTACCGCTTCGCCATCCGCAACCGGCCGGCAAGCTGGCTGCGCAAGCGCATCGCGTGGAGCTACAACCCGCTGATCGCACCGCTGTTCAATGGCTTCAAGGCGCGACAGAAGAAGATGGTGCCGGGGCCGTGATGGTTTTCCCGGGCCAGGGCTGACGCAGCTTCGGCAAGGAAGCCCCAACAGAGTGGAAGGAATACAGGAAATGAACGTTCTGGTTACCGGCGGTGCGGGATTCATCGGCTCCCACACCTGTGTGGAACTGCAGCAGCAGGGCCATGCGGTGGTCATCGTCGATTCGCTGTGCAACAGCGACGCCGGGGTGATCGGCCGGATCGGCGACATCACCGGCATCGCGCCGCTGTTCGTACAGGCCGACGTGCGCGACCGTGCGCGGATCACCGCGGTGCTGCGCGAGCATTCGATCGATGCGGTACTGCATTTTGCCGCGCTGAAATCGGTTGGCGAATCGCGGCAGATGCCGTTGGACTACTTCGACAACAACATCAGCGGCACACTCGCCCTGCTCGGCGCCATGCGCGATGCCGGCGTGGGCACGTTCGTGTTCAGCTCGTCGGCAACCGTCTACGGCGACCAGGACCATTGCCCGGTGGCCGAAACGGCCTCGACCTGCGCGATGACGCCCTATGGCCGTTCGAAGCTGGTGGTGGAGCAGCTGCTGTCCGACCTGGTCGGCGCCGATACGTCGCTGCATGTGGCAACGCTGCGCTACTTCAACCCGGTGGGGGCGCATTCAAGCGCGCTGATCGGCGAGCTGCCGCACGGAACGCCCAGCAACCTGATGCCCTACATCGCCCAGGTGGCCGCCGGCCTGCTGCCGGAAGTGCAGGTATTCGGCGATGACTATCCGACCTGCGACGGTACCGGCGTACGCGACTACATCCATGTGCAGGACGTGGCGCGGGCCCATGTGCTGGCGCTGCAGTACCTGCGCGACAAGCGCCGCAGCATCACCCTGAACCTGGGCACCGGACAGGGCCACAGCGTGCTGGAACTGATCAAGGCCTTCGAGCAGACCGTCGGCCGGCCGATTCCATTCCGGATCACCGGTCGCCGTACCGGCGATATCGCGGTGAGTTTTGCCGACCCGTCCCTCGCCCTGCGCGAGCTGGGCTGGACCGCCCGCCACGGCCTGGCGGACATGTGCCGCGACACCTGGAAATGGCAGACGGAGATGACGCGCAGCGCCTGATGCCTTGCTTGCGGCAGACAGCAACATGGCCGCACAAGCGGCCATGTTGTTGGTTCGATCCAGCGCCCGGGCTCAGGCCGCGGCCGCCGTCCTGACCGCCGCCGAAAGCCGGTCCAGGGTGTCCTGCATCAGCGTCGCGTCATCGGCCTCGACCGTGACCCGCACCACCGGTTCGGTGCCGGAAGGACGCAGGAAGGCACGCCCGCGGCCGGAAACCGCCTGCTGCGCTTCGGTCAGTGCAGCCTGAACGCTCTCGGCCTGCACGGTGGCCTTGGCCGAGACATCGCCAAGGCGCACGTTGACCGTCTTCTGCGGCACCTTGGACAACGGCTGCAGCGCTTCGCGCAGGCTCTTTCCCTGCTGCTTCAGCGCCACCAGTACCTGCAGGGCACTGACGATACCGTCGCCGGTGGTGGCCCGGTCCAGGCACAGCAGATGGCCAGACGCTTCGCCGCCGAGTACGCCGCCTCCCTCCACCAGTGCCTGATGCACGTAGCGGTCGCCGACGTTGCTGCGCTGGAAAGGAATCTGCAGGTCGGCCAGGGCCTTTTCCAGGCCGAAATTGCTCATCAGGGTGCCGACCACCGGGCCACGCAGGCGACCGTCGGCCTGCCATGCGCGCGCCAGGATGTACACCAGGTCATCGCCGTCGACCGGATTGCCGCGGTCATCGGCCATCAACACCCGGTCACCATCACCATCGAAGGCGATGCCCAGGTCGGCGCGGGTCTCACGCACCTTTGCAGCGAGGTTGTCGATGTGGGTCGAACCGACGCCGTCGTTGATGTTGACGCCATTGGGTTCGGCACCGATACCGATGACCTCCGCGCCCAGTTCGCGGAACAGCAGCGGCGCGATCTGGTAGGTGGCGCCATGCGCGCAGTCGAGCACCAGGCGCACACCGCGCAGATCGAACGCGCGCGGCACGCTGGACTTGCAGAACTCGATGTAGCGGCCGACGGCCTCACGTGCACGCGAGGCCTTGCCGAGCTTCTCCGAAACGGCCGTGGTGAACGGCACGTCCAATGCGGCTTCCAGCGCCAGCTCGGTGGCATCGTCGAGCTTCTCGCCCTGGGCGGAGAAGAACTTGATGCCGTTGTCGTAGTGCGGGTTGTGCGAAGCACTGATGACGATGCCCGCATCCACGCCCAGGGTACGGGTCAGGAAGGCAACGGCCGGGGTCGGCATCGGGCCGAGCAGCTGCACGTCAGCGCCCGCAGCGACCAGCCCGGCTTCCAGTGCGGCTTCGAACATGTAGCCGGAGATCCGCGTGTCCTTGCCGATCACCACGATCGGACGGCGCCCCTCCTGGCCACGCTGGGCGACCAGCACGCGGCCCAGGGCGTTGCCCAGGCGCAGCACGAAATCAGCCGAGATCGGCCCTTGACCGACCCGACCGCGGATGCCGTCGGTACCGAAGTACTTGCGCCCCCCCATCAAACCTCCTCCGGTGCCGGCTCGCGCCGCAGCATCGCCAGCAGGTCGGCCAGGCGGTCGCGCAGTTCACGGCGGTCACAGATCTGGTCGATGGCGCCGTGCTCGAGCAGGAACTCCGAACGCTGGAACCCTTCCGGCAGCTTCTCGCGCACGGTCTGCTCGATCACGCGCGGGCCGGCGAAGCCGATCAGTGCATGCGGTTCGGCGATGTTGATGTCACCCAGCATCGCGAACGACGCCGACACACCGCCGGTGGTCGGGTGGGTCAGCACCGAAATATACGGCTGTCCGGCTTCACGCAGTTTGCCCAGGGCTGCCGAGGTCTTGGCCATCTGCATCAGCGAGAACAGGCCCTCCTGCATGCGCGCCCCGCCACTGGCGGAGAAGCACACGTAGGGTGCGCCGATCTCGGCGGCGGTCTCGGCGGCAAGGGCGAAGCGCTCGCCGACCACCGAGCCCATCGAGCCACCCATGAAGGCGAAGTCGAAGGACGAGGCCACCAGGGGACGGCCCTTGAGCAGGCCGCGCATGGCGATCAGCGCGTCGTACTCACCGGTGTTCTTCTGCGCGATCTTGATGCGCTCGCTGTACTTCTTCTGGTCCTTGAACTTCAGCAGGTCGGTCGGCCCTAGGCGGGCAGCGATCTCGGTGGTGCTGTCGGCGTCGAACAGCGCAGCCAGACGGGCGCGCGCGCGGATGGCCATATGGTGGCCGCACTTCGGGCAGACCTCCAGATTCTCTTCCAGCTCCGGACGGTACAACGCACTGCCGCAGTTGCTGCACTTTTCCCACAGGCCCTCGGGGACGCTGCGCTTCTTGCTGGGGGTGTTGTCGGTGCGGATGCCAGACGGCATCAACTTGCTGAGCCAACTCATGCGGGAGGACACTTCCGTTCAGGGCGGCCCGGGGGCCGCAAAGGCGGACAGTCTAGCTCCGCTTTCCCCGCCCGTGCACCCCCTGCCCGGCCTTGGGCCCGCTGGAAAAAACCATGCTGGGACGTACGTTTAGCGTCGGCGGTAGTGCCGGCCGCTGGCCGGCAACCGCTTGCACCCGAATGGGTCGGGCGGATGCCGGCCAGCGGCCGGCACTACCGTTACGCGTCCAGCGCCTGCCGCAGCGGAGCCAGGAACGCTGCAGCGCGCTGCGCCGCATCCTCGGCGGAGGTCGCTTCGGCCAGCACCGCCACCAGTGCGCTGCCGACCACCACGCCGTCGGCCTGCCGGGCCATGGCCGCCGCACTGGCTGCGTCCTTGATGCCGAAGCCGGCCACCACCGGCACGCTGGCCCTGGCCCGCAGCGCCTGCAGGCGTGCACTGGCCGCGTCGCTGTCCAGTCGTTCCGAGGCGCCGGTGACCCCGGCAAAGCTGACGTAGTAGAGATAGCCACGGGCCAGCGCCAGCAGCTTGTCGGCGCGCGCCTCGCTGGTGGTCGGCGATGCCAGCAGAACCAGCGCAAGGCCTGCAGCGTCGAAGGCCTGCTGGGCTTCGCCGGCCTCTTCCGGCGGCAGGTCGACCAGCAGCACGCCGTCCACGCCAGCAGCCACCGCCGCTTCGGCGAACGCCACGTAACCGTGGATCTCCACCGGGTTGAGATAGCCCATCAGCACTACTGGCGTCTGCGTGTCCTGTTGCCGGAACTGCGCCACCGCCTGCAGCACGTAACGGTTGCCGGCACCGCGCGCCAGCGCGCGCTCGGAGCTGCGCTGGATGGTCGGGCCGTCGGCCATCGGATCGGAGAACGGCACGCCCAGTTCGATCACATCGGCACCGGCCTGGACCAGCGCGTGCATGACCGGCACCGTGGCTTCCAGCGAAGGATCACCGGCGGTGATGAAGGGGATCAGGGCCTTGCGCTGCTGCTGGCGCAGGCGCTGGAAACAGTCATCGAGTCGGGAAACAGGCATCTCAGGCACATCCTTCAATCAGTTCAATCGCTTCGCTGGTCCCCCAGTACATCAGGATGACCTTCCCTTCAAACACTTCCAGGCGGATGCCGAGGGCCGAGCCCGGGTCCTGCCAGGTCAGGTACTCGCCCTGATCGCCGTCGTAGGCATGCGGGCTGGAGACCGGCGCGCCGGGGAACTGCGCCACCGCCTGCGCCCGCGTCATGCCGATGCGCAGGCCGAACGGACCCGGCTGGTCGACCGGCGCCTTGGCGTCCTCGCCCGGGCCGAGATCGAAACGGACCACGCGGTCTTCGTCGGTCATCATCGACACGCCGGGCGGCAGTCCCTTGCCGTCGTAGTACTCGCAGCTGCCGCCGATGGCCTCGACCGCGCCCATTGCCGTCCACGGTCCGAAGGCCTTCAGATCGCTCATGTGCTGGCCGATCAGCACCTCTCCGGCATGATCCAGCGCCACCGACGCCACGGCGGGCGCGTCGTCGCTGGAAACCGCGGCCGAGGCCGGTGGATCATCGATGGGCGTCCGCGCGATCGGGTCGACGTCATCGTTGGCCGCCATCGGCTGCGCCGGTTGCGCAGCGGCCTTGGCCGCCGGCGCAAGCACCGGCGGTTCCGGCGGTTGGCACGCGGCCAGGCCCAGCACCAGCAGCACGCCCGTACTGCGCATCAGCGCGCTCACAGCACCAGCCCTTCGCGCGCCGCGATGGTATGCACGTCCTTGTCGCCACGTCCTGACAGGTTGCACAGCACGATCTGGTCGCGCGGACGCCCGCGCGCAAGCTTCATCGCCTGTGCCAGCGCGTGGCTGGACTCCAGCGCCGGCAGGATGCCTTCGGTATGCGCCAGCAGGTGGAAAGCCTGCAACGCCTCTTCGTCGGTGATGCCGACGTAGCGCGCGCGGCCGCTGTCGGCCAGGAACGCATGCTCGGGGCCGACGCCCGGGTAATCCAGGCCGGCCGACACCGAATGGGTCTCGATGATCTGGCCATCGTCGTCGCACAGCACATAGGTGCGGTTGCCGTGCAGCACGCCCGGGCGGCCGGCGGCGATGGAAGCTGCGTGGCGGCCGGTGTGGATGCCATCACCGGCCGCTTCAGCGCCGACGATCTCGACCTGGCGGTCGTTGAGGAAGGCATGGAACAGGCCGATCGCATTGCTGCCGCCGCCGACGCAGGCGGTGATCGCATTGGGCAGGCGACCGTACTCGGCCAGCATCTGCTCGCGTGCCTCGCGGCCGACGATGGCGTTGAAGTCGCGCACCATGCGCGGGTACGGATCCGGGCCGGCCACCGTGCCGATGATGTAGAAGGTGTCCTGCACGTTGGTGACCCAGTCGCGCATCGCTTCGTTGAGGGCATCCTTCAGGGTGGCCGAACCGGAGGTCACCGGCACCACCGTCGCACCGAGCAGTTTCATGCGGTAGACGTTGATCTTCTGCCGCTCGATGTCGGTGGCCCCCATGTACACCACGCACTCCAGGCCCAGCCGCGCCGCGACGGTGGCACTGGCGACGCCATGCTGGCCTGCGCCGGTCTCGGCGATGATGCGCTTCTTGCCCATCCGCGCCGCCAGCAACGCCTGGCCAATGGTGTTGTTGATCTTGTGCGCGCCGGTGTGGTTCAGGTCCTCGCGCTTGAGCAGGATCTGCGCGCCACCGACGTGGTCACTCAATCGTTCAGCGTGGTAGATCGGGCTCGGCCGGCCCACGTAATGGGCCAGGTCGCGGTCATAGGCCAGCTGGAACGCCGGATCCTGGCGGGCCTGGTCATAGGCCTGGGCCAGTTCCTGCAGCGGGCCGACCAGGGTTTCGGCGACGAAGCTGCCACCGTAACGGCCGAAGTGGCCCTGGGCATCAGGGAAGGCATGGAAATCGGCGATGGGAGAGTCAGGCATGGGACGACCGGTCGTTCAGACAGGTGGATACTCTAGCGCACGGATTGTGTCCGGAAAATGGATATTATCTGGCCACTCCCGTCAGGAAATCTCACATGAGCACGTCACTGCTGCCGCCCCTGAATGCCCTGCGGGCCTTCGAGGCCAYCGCACGCCTCGGCGGCGTCGGCCGCGCTGCACAGGCGCTGCATGTGACCCATGGCGCGATCAGCCGGCAACTGAAGCTGCTGGAAGACCATCTGGGCATTGCCCTGTTCCAGCGCGCCGGCCGAGGACTGCGCCTGACGGCCGCCGGCACCCGCCTGCAACAGGCCTGCAGCGAGGCGTTCGGCGGCATTGAAGACTGCGTGCGCGAACTGCGGCGGCCAAGCGCGGAGCCAGCCCTGGTACTGGGCTGCAGCGGCAGCGTGCTGGCGCGCTGGATGATTCCGCGGCTGCCGGCACTACAGGCTGCTCTCCCCGGCGTGCGCCTGCAGTGGTCCGCCCTGGATGGCAGTTTCACCGAGGCACAGGCCACGCTGGATGCGGTGCTGCTGCTGGCGCAGGGGCCGTGGCCGCGCGGCTGGCAGGTGCGCGAGTTGGCACCGGAACGGGTGGGTGTGGTGGTGGCCCCCTCGCATCCGGCGGCACAGCGGCTGCGCCAGGTACCGCCGTCGGCCTTGCTGCGGGAAACGCTGCTGCACACCAGTTCGCGCCCGCAGGCGTGGCCTGCATGGGCGCAGTCGCACGGGCTGGACCCGGCCCAGCTGCAGCTCGGCACCGGCTTCGAACACCTGTACTACCTGCTGGAAGCAGCGGTCGCGGGGCTGGGCCCTGCGATCGCGCCGGAGCCACTGGTGGCCGAGGATCTGGCAGCGGGGCGGCTGGTCGCGCCGTGGGGGTTCGCCGCGACCGGGGGTTTCTGGGTGCTGGCGCGACCGGACGGCCCTGTCGATGCGCGCGTGGACGCGCTGGCGGACTGGGTGACTGCCCAGCTGCGATGAGGCGCCCCGCGGCGGGTGCGCAATGGCCGGCAACGCGGGCGGAATGATCCACCCGGTGCCAGCACTGCGCAGGCCTCAGCGGCCGCCCATCGCGACCCGCTGCTGCTCTTCCTGCACCTGCTGGTGCTGCGAAGGATCGGACAGCAGCTTCGCGCTGGTGTGCTCCAGCGATGGTGGCGCCTGGGCAAGGTCAACGGCGGCGCGGAATCCCGGCGTGGTTCCCATCACGAACGCCTTGCCATCCTGCACCGTGATGCTCTGCAGCTTGTCGGCGGCGTCGATGCCGTTCTGTTTTGCATGCAGGGTGATGTTGGCCGCGGCTTCTTCGGAGAACACGCTTGGCAGCTTGCTGCGCACTGCGTTGTGCAGGGCATTGTCCGGATGCGAAGCATCGTTCAGCGATGGTCCCTTCGGCGCGGCAGCCGCCGGCTCCTGGCCCTGCAAACGGCCTGTGGCCAGCGCAGCGTGGGTGTTGCGGCCGGCGATGCCATCGGGCACCAGACCCTGCTGCTTCTGGAAGGCGAGCACCGCCTCGCGGGTGTGGTCACCGAAGCGACCGTCCTCGGCCAGCCGGTTGCCGTGCGCGTCGCGCACGCCAAGCTGATTGAGGGTTTGCTGCAGGGATTGCACATCACTGCCGCGCTGGCCGTGCCGGATCACCTCGGCCGATGCTGCGTGCGATGGCGCCGGTTGCGCTGCCGATGCCCCCGCCGGTGCGGCGGGGCGAGAAAGCGCCGGCTCGCCATTGCCGTGCAGCGGCGCACGGACCTGGAACTCCGGCTTGGGCGTCAGTGCACCGACGATGCGCGTACCACCACCGTCCCAGTAACCACCCGGGCGAATGGTGACTTCAGCCGGCCCGGTACTGCCCTGGGAACCGATGAACTGGATGTTTCCCTGCGCGTCGTAGCCTTTGAAAATGCCGACATGCTGACCCTGCGAAGAGGAGAACATCAGGATGTCACCCTGCTTCAGCGAGCCATTGGGCTTGCGCGCATCCGCCGCCGAGGTCACATCGAAATGCTCGCGCGCGTACGCGGTCGTATTCGCGCCGTTGAACAGGGTCGAGGTGGTGAAGCCCGCGGCGTTCTCGCCGCGCACGTCGTAGCCCGCATTCTTCAGACCGCGCCAGACGAATGCAGAGCAATCCACGCCGAGCCGCCCGTCCCCGTCCAGGTCGCGCTCCAGCCGGCTGCTGTCACGACCCGGCCGCGGATGGTCCGGCCGGCCATACTCGTACTGGCGGCCGGAGCCCATGAAATGCTGGTGGGCCTCGTTGTAGACGGCGGCACTGCCGGCCGCAGCCACCACCTGAGCCGCAGCGGGTGCGGTCGCAGCAGGCGTCGTTGATTGGGTCTGGGTCTGGGTCTGGGTCTGCGCCGGCACGGCAGCCGATGTGCGCGTCGGCTGCTGGACGGTAGCGACATCGCCAGGTTGCCAGCCCTCGAAACGGCGGATGCCGTCGGCCAGCACTTCGCGCTCGCGCACGCTCATTTCGCCCACCGTCTTCGAGCGCAGATCAACGCCGTTGCGATCACCCTCGGCGTAGATGGTGGCGGCCTGCTCCTTGTGGTGGGTTGTGCCGCTGTAGTCCTGCTTGGAGTAACTCGGCAGCATTTCCTCGACGGTCTTGTCACCAAACCGGCGCTCCAGCAGCTGGATCTTCGCCACTCGCCCGGCTTCATAGCTTTCGAAGACCGCGTTGCCCCATTGGTCCAGACCGACTACGCCCTGGTAACGACCCTGCGCCGCCTCGAGCGCCTGCTCACGGGTACGGGGGTTGGTTACCGTCTTGTCGGCGCTGCCGGCGAACTCGAACTTGAGATTGCCGGGGTTGTTGTTGCGCCACGAGACGCTGCCGCCTGACCGTTCGATGACACTGCCATCGTCCATTTCCAGCGTGCGCGTCGTACCGACGCTGCTGACTACCCGGGTGACGTTTGGATCCGACATGCGCTGTTCCTTTGCCAGTGGTTGATTGGACCGCTCCCCTGGCGGCGATTACATTCCGTTGGAAAACACGTCCAGCACATCCGCACTGACCCAGCCCTGTGCGCAGTTCCCGGCGTAGTGTCCCGGGGCTGCCGCATGGCAGGCCTCGCCTCCCGTGGCGACCCGATTGTTGATCGGCCTGTCACCATAGGTGTCACACAACGCATTGTCCTTGCACTTGCCGACCGTGTTGGCCGGAATGGCGACAACGTAATAGAACAGCGGATTCTGTCCGGTGCGGCCGATGCCTTGCACGCACACCAGCTGCCCCTTCGACAGCTTCGCGGTGGCGGTGGCCTTGCTGCCGCTGCTCGGTACCGCATCCAGCGTCTCCACGCCCTTGGCCTCGGCCACGCCGGCGAAGAATCCCTGGTCGCCGCAGTCCGGCGACAGTTCAACATCGTAGAAGTCACCGCTGTCGACATCGCCTGCCGTGCAGCCGGTACCGGCACTAGCATTGCTGCACGTCACCCCGCTGGCGCGGATCAGCGCGGCCAGCCCATTGTCGGCCGATACGGGGGCAGTCCCAGGCGTCGCCGTGGCCGTCGCAGCAGCGGCAGGCGCCGTCGTGGCCGGCGACGAGGCCGCGGAATTCGAGGATTCTCCCGCCGCGCAGGCGGCCAAGGCCAGCAGCAAGACAGGAACGACAGAAACACGGGCCAAGCGGAATCGCGGGGAGGAGAGACGCGGCATATCCATTGCAACCTCATTGAAAGCATGACGCGCCGCAGGGGCGCGAGATGGTGGAACGCACACAGGCTGGCACCCAGCCGTGGCAGGCTGGGGCACATTGTGTCCGATCAAATGTTGCGAGGACGTCATCCCCACCCTCGTCGGTGCGTATTCATGCAGAAATGGGATATTCGTCGCATTCCTGCACGCCGCTTGGACAGCAGGTACCCAGCTACGGCGCCGTCGGTGCCGCCAGCCGCTGCTGCAGGTCCTCGCGCAGGCGCGACAACTCGACTTCGGCCTGCTGACGCTGCTGCATGCCCTCGCGATGGATGCTGCGCACTTCCTCGACGGTAGCGATCAGCTGATCGTGCACGTGGCGCAACGTAGCCACATCGATCACGCCGCGCTGGTTGCTGCGTGCGGTGTCCACCGACGCCTGGCGCATCAGATCGGCATTGCGTCGCATCAACTCATTGGTCGCATCATCGATGGCATTGGCCAGTTCGGCGGCGTTCTTCTGCTCGCCCAGCGACAACTGGATCGCGAACTGACGCTTCCACGAGGGGATGGTGATGTCGCGGACGGTGTTGAACTTCTCGATCAGCTGCAGCGCATTGGCCTGGATCAGGCGGATCATCGGCAACGACTGATCAGCCGCATGCTGCATCAGCTGCAGGTCGGAGACGCGCTTCTCGATCAGGCGGATCGCATTGTCGATCTCGCTCTGGCGGATGCGCTGCTGCGGGTCTTCGCTGCCCTGCGCCAGCAACTGCTCGGACTGCAGTTGGGCCAGGCGCTGCTTGCCGGCGGCGGCATACAGGCCCAGGGCGTGACGTTCCTCGCGGACGACGTCATGCATGCGGTCGAAATCGGTCACCCGCTTGCCCATCAGCGCCTGCTGCGCGCCCACGTCGCCGAGCAGCTGTTCGATCTGCGAATTGGTATCGCTGAACTTCTGCACCAGTTCGCCCTTGGAAGAACGCAGGCGATCGATGAGGCCACCGATCAACGGCACCTTCGAGCGCTGGGAGAAACCATCCAGCTTGAGCTCGCGCGCGATGCGCACCACTTCGCCGAGTTTCTCGCCATTGGCGTCGAGGTCACGGTTGCGCACCTGATCCAGCAGCTGGCTGGAGAAGGCCGTTGTCCGAGCGGCGGCTTCACGACCGAATATCTGCAGGTTGCCCGGACGCAGGTCTTCCAGCTCGCGGCCGATTTCGGCGATGCGCGGCAGGTCGTCGCGGACCAGGCCGAGGGCCTTCAACGTGCTGTCATCAAGTTCAGGGGCGGGCGTGGTGGCGGGCACGAGCGTGCCGGAGTTCTGGCTGTCCTGGGTCATCGGGCAGTGTCCTTGCGGTGGATAAGCGGCAGCGGCGGCCGGCTCAGGGCAGTCTAGCCTGAGCAGCGGCTACTTCGTCGTCGATCTGGGCCTGCAGCGTGGCTGCCTGCTCGGCCTGTGCAGCCTGCGCCTGTGCCTGGCGCGCCAATGCGGCCTGGCGCCAGGCCGGCAGCAGGACATCATGGATGCGGATGAAGCGCTGCAGCAGGGCCTCATCCTGCTGCTGCAGCAGCTGCCACTGCCCGCTTTCGATACGTCGCAGCGTGGCCAGCCGCTGCAGGTGGTCCACGCGCGGCGCCAGAGCGGCCTGCGCGGCTCCTTCCAGCATTGCCAGCTGCGCGGCGCCGAACGTGGCCCAGGCCTCCAACGCGGCGGCAGCCGCATCGTTGTCGATGATGGCCCGGGCACGCTGCTGCACACGCTGCGCGAGACCCTGGGCCTGCTCGCGCGCCTGAAGCGCCAGCACGCCCAGCTGCGCCTGCAGCCCCTGCGCCTGTGCCTGGCGTTCAACGTCACGGCCGAGCAGGCGCCCCCACCAGCTCTCCTGCCGGCCCAGGCGCGCCGGATCGCTGGCCTGCAACGCCAATGCGATCCGCGCCAGCGCAGCCACCAGTCCCTCGCCTTCCGCGCCGGCCTGCAACGGTGCAGGCTCGGCCAATACCTGCAGCAAGTGGCTGCCGTACGCTGCCAGCGTGGCCACATCGGCGCGCGCCGGAAGCGTGGGTTCGGGCAGGGTGCGCACGCAGGTCACGGCAGTGGCGGCGGCCGTGGGCCGTCATCAGCCACCGTTTCCGGCGGCAATGATTCACCGTAGAAGTGGCGCATCAGCGCTTCGTCCAGCGCACGTTCTTCCGGAGTCGCTGCACGACGCACGCGCGGGCGACGACGCGTGTCGGTCGTTGCCACATCGGCAGTTACCTGCTGCCGGGCCCACCCGGCAAACGCCGCCAACGTCTGCGACAACTGCACCTGCTGTTCCTGCGAGGCGACCAGCAGCTGCAGCAGCGGTGCCAGACCAGCCTGCAGGTCTTCGGCCAATGGCGTGGCTGCGGCCTGCGGTACGGCGGCAGCCGGCGCGCTGGCCGGACGCGCATCGGCCAGGCGCTGCAGCGCTGCCAGCAGGGCGGGCCATGGCGCAGGCTCCGGTGCGACGGCCACCTCTGCCGGCGGTGGCGGCGGCAGCTGCAACGCACTGGCGATGTCGGCCAGCTGCGCGACCACGCGGCCACCGACATCACTGTCACCGGCGCCCATTGCCTTGTTGCGCAGGAAATCACGCTTGATCTGCGCCCAGCGTTGCGCGCGTTCTTCATCGAGCACGCCACGCAGCTCGGCCAGCTTCAGCAGATTCTCTTCGGCACCGGTGGTCAGCAGCTGCGCTTCGCCCAGGTAGTGGTCGGAGATCAGCTGCTGCAGCTCGTCGTCATTCATCACCGGCGAAATCTTCTCCGCCAGCTTGTTCATGTTGCGGTAGCTGCCCTGCAGGCGGAAGGGCGGCTCGGTGCGATAGCGGTCATCCTGGGCAGCGCTGGCGATGTACTGCTGGTTGACCCTGTAGACCACATCGCGGACCTGCAGCATGCGCTGCAGGGTGGCGGTGATCTCGTTGATCTCGGCGCCGCTGTAGGCGTGGCTCAGGCCGTTGGTGGACACATCCTTGCCCATCGCGCGGTCGACCAGCAGGTACAGGTCGGCCATCTCGCGCGTGGCCAGCGGCGCCAATACCGGGTTGGAGGTCAGGCTGTTCTCGATGTAGCTGAGCGTGAAGGCTGCTTCCATGCCGCCGAGCACATCGCCCAGGTTGTAGATGTCGGCACGGTTGGCCAGCATGTCCGGAATCTTGAACACTTCGCCGGATTCGGTGTACGGGTTGCCGGCCATGACCACGCAGAACTTCTTGCCACGCATGTCGTAGGTGCGCGTACGGCCGCGCCATACGCCTTCGATGCGGCGCGTGCCATCGCACAGCGAGATGAACTTCTGCAGGAACTCGGGGTGCGTGTGCTGGATGTCATCGACATACAGCATGGTGTTGTTGCCCATCTCCAACGCCAGGTTGAGCTTTTCCAGCTCCTGCCGCGAGGTGGCGTCCGGTGCCTGCTGCGGATCCAGCGACCGCACTTCGTGGCCCAGCGCCGGGCCGTTGATCTTCATGAAGACCAGGCCGAGGCGATGTGCCACGTACTCCATCAACGTGGTTTTGCCGTAGCCGGGCGGCGAGATCATCATCAGCAGGCCCATCAGGTCGCTGCGCTTGTTCTCGCCAACGGTGCCCATCTGCTTGGCCAGGTTGTCGCCGATCACGCCGAGATATACGTCGTTGATCAGCTTGTTGCGCACGAAGGACGACAACGGCCGGGCCTTGAACTCCGACAGCCGCAGGGTTTCGCGTTCGCGACCGATGATGCCCTGGCGCACCGCCTGATAGGCATGGAAGGCCGGTACGAACGACTGCAGGTGGTGCTGCAGGCGTGCCAGGAAATCGTCCAGCGACACGGTCAGGCTGCCGTTGTGGATGCGGGCGTGTTCACCCAGCAGGCCGCTGACGTCCGCCTGCAGCGGTGCATCGCTGGCACGGGTGCGCAGCTGTCGCYGCACCAGCAGCAATGCCGCTGCTTCTTCGACATAGCCGGCATGCGCCGACTGTGCCGGCAGCCCGGCGAGCGCCCGCAGCCATTGCCCGGCCAATGCCCAACGCATGGCCAGCGGATCCTGCGATCGCTGCAGCGCACGTTCAAGCGCATCACGCTGGCCCGCCTGCTCCAGTTGCTGCGACAGCGCGTCCAGCAATGCCTGCGCGTGCCGGCTGGTGCTGAACACCGGCTCGCCGGCCACCAGTTCTTCGCCCAGGTATGCCGCTGCTGCATCGGCGGCGGCGGCGTCGAACGGCAGTGCATGCGCGAGTGCATGGTCATGCAGCGCCTTGGCCATTTCCGCACGCAGGGCCTGGCGCCCCTCATCGGAACCGAACAGACGCGCGATGGCCTCGGCACCGGCCTGTCGGCCGGGCCACTGCGCCACGGCTTCATCGCGTTGCCGCGCGGCCCAGAACAGCAGTGCCAACGCACGCACATGGGGCGAATGCCGCAGCGGGCCGGCGGCCTGCTGCAGCGGCAGCAGCGCGCGAAGGATCAGGGCGGCGTCATGGTCATGGATACCGCGCTCGTAGCCCTCGCGGTAACGGGGCGCGGCAAAGGCGCGGACCCGCTGGCCCAGCGCTTCCGGTTCGGCTGCATCGTGCTGCAGCTGGGCCAGGTCCAGGCCATCGCGGCCCTCCTCCGCAGCCAGCAACAGGCACCCGGCCAGGTATTCGCCGCGGTAGATCGCTGCCGATTCCGAATCCAGGGTCACCGGCCAGAACGGCTTGAGCGCATCCAGCTCGGGATCGTGCAGGGTCTCCAGGAAATCGGTGCCGGTGAGATGGATGGCAAGGGTTTCACCCCGTGGCAGCAGGGTCAGGTCCAGCGCCTGGGTGTTCACGCTGAATCGATGGCGCGGGCCAAGGCGGACCACGTTGCCACCGGCCTCGTACAGGTCGCTGCGGTCGCGCAGCTGGCGCACGGCCTGGTCGCGCACGCCCTTCAGGCGCGCCTCGACATCGTCAGCCTTGACGTTGTCGCGCAGCGCACGCAGGCGCTCGGCCAGTTCACGCAGTTTGAGGATCAGCGGATCGCCGGCGAAGAAAGCGTTGAGCTCGTCGGCCGTGCCGAACCGCTCGGTACGCTTTCCGAGGCCATCAAGGATGCGGTTGGCGGCATCGAGCACCGAGCGTGCCTTGCGCTGGCGATCATCCAGCAGGGCCTGCTTGTGCGTATCAAAGGCTTCGACCAGCTCTTCGCGCTTGCTCAGGATGTCGCCGAGGAACTGCTCGTGCTCGCCGAACTGGCTTTCCAGTTCTTCCAGCTGCACCAGCAGGCGCGACAACTGTTCGTCGGCGCGCTCAGGGTCGCTGGCCATCGCCAGCGCGCTGGTGATCGACTGCGAGAACAGGGCGAACTGGGCGGCGAACTGGGCCACAGCTTCGGCCGAACCCAGCGACTTGCGGCGCTGTTCGGCGCGTGCGCGTGCCTGGTTCAGGCGCCCGTACAGCAGCGAGATGGATTCGACGACGCGGGTGCGCGCGGTCGCATCGTCGACCTTCAGTCCGGCCATCAGCTCGGACAGCATGTCCAGATCGCCGGCCATGCCGCGCAGGCCGTCCAGCTGCTCATCCAGCTGGCGTGCACTGGCGGCCTGCTGTGCGGCTTCGTCCAGCGCCTGCATGCGGGCGGTCAAGGGGGCCAGTGCTGCATCGCCGGCAAGGAAGGTACCGGTGGCGGCGCCGACACGGTCGTGCGCCTGCACCAGCTCGGCGGCCATCGCCTCGATGCGCGCAGTATCGATGTAGCGCAGTTCGCGGATGGTCAGCAGTCGACCGCGCAGTGCGGTGATCGCGTTGAGCGCTTCGACGAAGGCCTGCACCTCGTTCCAGTTTTCCGGCTGCAGCCGGCCCAGCAGTGCCTTGTGCGTGGCCTCTGCCTCAGCCATCGCCTGCGCCGACTGCTGGCGGATCGACTGCACCTTCTCGTATTCGTCCAGCACCGATTCGCCGGTGGCGCTGATCTGCCGCAGCAGGGCTTCGGCGCCATCGCAGGCTTCGTCACCCAGCCAATGATGCGCATCGAAAAGCCGCCGGGTGTCGGCTACCAGGCGCTGGTAGCGCTGCACCGATACATCCTGGCCGTCGATCTCGCGCGCCAGGTTGAACAGGTTGGAGATGCCGCGAACCAGCTCGGCGTTGCCGATGCGCCCCATGAAGGTATTGCCGGGCGGACGGCTGGCGGCGAACTCATCGCTGCTGAAGGGCGTCTGCCAGACCTGCATCGGATGGATGCGGGTCGGCTCGGTGCCCTCGGCATGGAACAGCACCATGCGCCCGTCCTGCATGAAGGCATAGCCGTGGCCGAAGACCGGGTTCTGCAGCACGCGCTGGATGGTGTTGTAGACGAACAGCGCCGAACGCCCGCCTTCGCGCTCGTAGAAGATGTACAGCACGTCCTCGCCGTTGGGCGAACGGATGCTGCGCTTGAACTGCATGCCATCCATCGAGGCGTCGAACGCCTTGTGCTCGCCACCCTGCAGGTAATAGCCGCCGGGGAAGATGATGCCGTGGTCTTCGGGCAGCTGCACGCAGGCCTGGACGATGGCATCGTTGCGTACGATGTCGCCGGTAAGCGTGTTGTAGATCAGTCCGCGCCATTCGGTTTCGCGGTAGGGCAGCACTTTCAGCAGCACCAGCGAGCCGACCCGGGCGAACTCGAACTGGGCGTCGTCCAGCGACTGCGTGCTGTCTTCCACCGGTTCGCTGTAGATGCCCTGCCCGGTTTCGGTGTTGTTCTCCACCTTGATGGTGAGATCGCCACCGGTGGTTTCCACGAACAGGGTATCGAGGATGTTCAGATGCGAATGGCGGCCGTTGACGGCAAGGTCGCGCGTGGCGCGCGTCCATTCGAAATCGAAGGGCGGCGGCAAGGCGATGTCACGCTCGCCACGTGCATCGAGATAGGTCAGTTCACCTTCGCGTGACAGCGCCCAGCGGAACACGCGCACGTCGCTGCTGCGCTCGCCGATCTGGAACGAGGCCAGCAGCTTGTCGCCCACCACGATCAGCTGCAGCAGGCGCGCATGCTTGTAGTAGGCGTACAGCTCGTTGAAGTCATGCACGAAGCCGGGCTGGTCGAGGAAACTGCCCTTCAGTTCAAGGGCAGCGACGTCGTAGCCATCAGCGCCCTGTACCAGCCGGTACAGGCCGAACACATCTTCGATGCGGGTCTGGGTCTTGAGCCCGATGAACACGTTGTAGCCGAACAGCAGGCGATCCGGGCCGACCTGGACGATGTCGCGGCCGACACAGTTGTTCTCGCTGCGGATGCGGAAGCGGCCGACCACCTCCAGGCGGCTGTCGCCGAACTCGGCCAGGCGCTGGCGGTTCAGCTGCTCGGCAACGGCCTGCAGGCGCTGGCCCTGTTCGCCGAGACGGCGCCGCAGGACTTCATAGGCGCCGCCCTGGGCTACGGCCTGGTCGACGGTATCGCCGGCAGCCTCTGGTGCGGCGGACTCGGTGGACGCTTTGGTTTCGGACATCAGCAGGGTTCCGGCTCACGGACGGCCGGCCGTCGATGCGGCCGGCACGGGTGGGCGATGGCGATGGCCATCGCCGGGTGGATCAGCGCGCGCTGTCGACCACGACAGTCGCCGCGACGGGCACGGTCTCTGCGTCCTCGGCGATCTGCCGCGGTGCATTGTCGGCCACGTTGACGCCCAGGTAGCGCTGCATCAGGTCCTGCACGATCGGGCTTTTGCCGGCGAAGCCTTCGATCGACTTGCCCAGCGAAACCGCCTTGATCAGGTTCTCGAACATGCCGCCGTCGCCGCCAACCAGGTCGATGTCGGCGTTGCGCAGCGCGCTGGCGATGACGCCGGCGTTCTCGCGCGAGACTTCCTTGCCGGCTTCGATCGAGGCCAGCGCCTGCTTCAGGCTGTTGTCCAGCATCATGCGGAATTCTTCATGGCCGCGCGCCTGGTCGCTCAGCGAGGCGATGGCCTCGAACTTGCGGACCAGGCCCTCGGCCTCGGCCAGCAGCTTCTTCTGCACCACGCCGGCTTCGGCGTTGCCCAGCGATTCGGTGGCGGTGGCGCGGGCCAGGCCCATCTTCTCCTCGCCCTGTGCCTGTGCCTGCAGCGTCTCGGCCAGCACGCGCGCCTCGTTGCTGCCCTGCTTCAGGTTCGCTTCGGCCTTGGCTTCGATCACGCGCGCCTCGGCGATGCCGACCTTCTCGATGGCCAGCGCCGAGGCTTCGCGCACCTGCGCTTCGGCCAGGCCGGGTGCGGCCTGCTCGGCGCGGAAGGCGTCGGCCAGCAGGCGCTTGGCCTCGGCCTGCTTGCCGGCGGCTTCGTGCTCGGCCTGCGCCAGCGTGGTCAGCTCCACCGCGCGATGCTTGGAGGCGGTCTCGCGGGCCTGGGCTTCCTTCACTTCGCGCACCAGCGATTCCTGCGCCTTCGCCTCGGCTTCCAGGATCAACACCTGCTTCTGGCGGTCGGCCTCGGAGACTTCGCGCACTTCCTTGATGCGCTCTTCTTCCTGCGCCACGGTCTTGTCGATGGAGATGCGTTCCCGGGTGATGTTGGCCACGTCCATCTTGCCCTGCTCGACCACCTTGTCGCGCTCCACGCCCTGCAGCTGCACTTCGCGGTCGGTGGTGACCTGCTCCAGCTGCCGTGCGCGCTCGACGCGCTCGGCCTCGATGGCCACGGCGCGCTGGCGGTTCTGCTCGGCCACTTCAACTTCGCGCATGCGGTTCTGCTCGCGGATGTCGATCACCTGCTGCGCTTCGATGCGGGCGTTCTCGGACAACTGGCGCTGCTCTTCCTGCACCTTGGCGGTCTCGGCTTCCTCGCGCGCACGGATGGTCTCGATCTCGCGCTTCTGCCGCGCCTCGGCCTCGGCCTGCTGCCGTTCAAGCGCCAGCAACGCTTCGCGGGCTTCGACGTTCTTCTTGGTGATGGCCAGCTTCTCGTTCTGCTCCAGCTCGTTGGTCACCACGTTCTGCGCAGCGGTCAGCTCGGTGATCTTGCGGATGCCCTGCGCATCGAGGATGTTGAACTGGTCCAGCAGCGACTTCGGGGTCTGCTCCAGGTAGTCGATGGCCACGTCTTCCAGCACATACCCATTGAGGTCGTTGCCGATCACCGCGATGATCTCGTCGCGGAATTCCTGGCGCTTCTCGAACAGCTCGGTGAAATCGAACTTCTTGCCGACCGTCTTCAGTGCTTCGGAGAACTTGGCGTTGAACAGCTCATCGACGGCATGCTTGTCCGACGCGCGGTCGGCGCCGATCGCCTTGGCCACGCGCAGTACGTCGGCCTGGGTCTCGTTGACGCGCAGGTAGAACGCCACGGCGATGTCGGCGCGCATGTTGTCGCGGCAGATCAGGCCTTCCTTGCCGCGGCGGTCGATCTGCAGGGTGATCAGGCTGATCCGCATCAGCTCGGCGCGGTACAGCACGGGAATGATCAGCGCGCCGGTGAAATGCACTTTCGGGGTGGAACTCATGTCGTTGACGATCAGGGCCACGCCCTGGTCGACCTTGCGGTAGAACGCCTTGAACAGGCCCGCCACGCCGAGCAGGAGGGCGAGGACGCCGCCCACGATGATCAGGAAGGGGAGCACGGATGCCAACGTCATTGATGTTTCTCCTTGTTGCCCGGAAGCAGGTTGTCCTGGAAGTCGAGGGCGACCGCGTCGGCGCGGACCACCCGGTAATGGTGTTGTGCAGCCACGTGCTCGACCAGCACGATGCGCTCGCCGCGCTGCAGTTCGATGTCGCTGCGGATCTGCAGGACCAGGCCGGCACCGCCGTCATCGACGGTGGCATGGCCACTGCGTGCGTCGACCTTCGGCGAAGCGACCACGCCGACCCGGCCCAGCAGCGAGGCCTGCGGCACCGGGCGCAGGCGCAGCAGGAAGCGGCGGATGGGACGCAGCAGCAGCGCGGTGACCGGCACGGCCGGCAGGGGTGCGAGCACCGCCACGACGGTGCCCAATGACCAGCGCAGCAGGTCGGGCAACGGCAGCAGCAGGTACAGATGGATGAAGTAGGTGAGGGTCCAGGCGAACAGGCTCAGCAGCGTCACCACCACCATGAGCGGCACGCCGCCCAGGCCCCAGCGCGCCAGCAGCGCTGACAGGCCACTGAGATGGGCATCGCCTTCAAGGGCGCCATCGGCACCGGCCTCGCCGAAACCGTCATCGACCAGGCCAAAGGCGGCAATCCCCCAATACAGAACCGCCACCGCCAGCGCGACGCTGTACGGGAGGGTCGGATAACCGAGCACGACGGTTAGGAATTCCTGCATTGCTTGCCTTCCTGGGCGGGGGCGCCAAGCGCCCGTTCGGAGCACGCCACCAGCGGCTCCGTCGATCCTCGTGCAGGCCCTCATGGCCAGCACGCTTGGGATCATCCTATGTGAAGAGGGTGTGCAGGCTCAAATGTGAAGACCGGACACCTCGGAAGTGACCGTGTCTCAATCCAGCACGGCGCAATCGGAGCGCCGGACTTCTTCCACGAACGTGCGCATCTTGTAGCCATCCTTGATGCCCGGCTCCAGTTCGATGCCACTGGAGACATCCACGCCCCACGGCAGGGTCGCCAGCACGGCGTCATGCACGTTCTCCGGCGTCAGGCCTCCGGCCAACAGGAACGGCCGGTGCAGGCCGGTGGGGATACGCGACCAGTCGAAGGCCACGCCGGTACCGCCGCCGCCGCCAGGTGCATGGCTGTCGAACAGGAAGCCGGCGGCGCTGGGGTAGCGCAGCTGCAGGGTGCGCGCATTGATCTCCTCGCGCCCGCCCATGGCGATCGCCTTCAGGTAAGGCATGTTGAAGCTGCGGCAGAAGCTCTCGTCTTCCTCGCCATGGAACTGCAGCAGGGTCGGCCGCACGGTGCGCAGCACCTCGCGCACTTCTTCCCTGCTGTTGTTGCGGAACAGCGCCACCACGTCGACCATCGGTGCGATCGCCTGGCGCATCGCGCGCGCTTCGGCCGGCGCGACCCGGCGGCTGCTCTCGCGGGCGAAGATGAAGCCCACCGCATCCACGCCCAGCTCGCCGGCCAGGCGCACGTCGCCGGCACGGGTCATGCCACAGAACTTGATGCGGGTACGGTAGTAGGAGCGGCTCATAGCGTTACCTCGGCGGGCAGATGCCAGTTGTCGGGGTACAGCGGCCCCAGGAACACCAGTCCCTGCGGAGGAGCGGTGGGACCGGCCACGGTGCGGTCGCGCCCGGCCAGCAGTTCGGCGATCCACTCCACCGGCTGCTCGCCACTGCCGACCAGTATCAACGAACCGACGATATTGCGGACCATGTGATGAAGGAATGCATTGCCGCGCACCGCCACCTCGATGACGTCGTCGTGGCGGCTGACCTGCAGCGACTGCAGCTCTCGCCGGGCATGCAGGGCCTGGCACTGGACCGAGCGGAAGGCGCTGAAATCGTTCTCGCCCAGCAGGGCCTGCCCGGCCTGGTGCATGCGCTCGGCATCGAGCGATCGCCGCTCCCAGCTCAGGGTCTGCCGGCCCAGCGCCGGGCGCACTTCGCGATTGAGCAGACGGTAGCGATAACGTCGTGCGCGGGCGGAGAAACGGGCATGGAAGTCATCCGCCACCGGCACGCACCAGCGCACCGCGATCGAACGCGGCAGGCGGGTGGTGGTGCCGAGCATCCAGGCGCGCGGATCACGCACCACGTCGGTGTCGAAGTGCACGACCTGGCACTGCCCGTGCACGCCGGCATCGGTGCGGCCGGCGCAGACCACCTGCAGCGGGGTGTCGGCCACCGATGACAGGGCCTGCTCCAGGCTGGCCTGGACACTGGGTCCGCCCTCGCCCAGGTTCTGCCATCCCCTGAAATCGCTGCCGTCGTACTCGACGCCGAGCGCGTAACGCATGTGCTACCTCGATGTTGCGGGTGGGGCGGCACTCAGGCCGGGTCGCGCTCGGACCAGACCGCCAGTTCGTTGCCACCGGGCTCGACGAACTGGAAACGGCTGCCGCCGGGGAAAGAAAACACGGTTCGCACGATCTGGCCACCGGCCCTGCGCACCGCCGCTTCCATCGGTGCCAGCTGGTCGGCATACAGCACCAGCAGTGGCGCGCCTTCGCTGGCGCGCTGTGGCTGGCCGCGGAAGAAGCCTCCCTGCAGTCGGCCATCATCGAAGGCGGTGTAGTCGCTGCCGTAATCGACGAACGACCAGCCGAACACTTCTTCGAAGAAGGCGCGGCTCGCAGCCGGGTCGCACGAGGCGAATTCAACGTAGTCGAGACGACGTTCGCGGGTCATGGCAGGTCCTTGTCAACGCGATGTCAGGGCAGACGGGCCAGCAGCTCGCGGGCCTGCGCCTGGCAATGCAGATCTCCACCTTCGGCCACCTCATGCAACAAGGTACGCGCGGTCTGTGCGTCGCCCAGATCCAGATAGGCGATGGCCAGTTCCAGCCGCTCCTGGCCGACACGCGGGGTCCAGTCATGACCACCGTCTGCCCGAGACCCGGCGGCGTCCTCGGCGGCAGTACGGTCGTCATGCAGGTCGACCGGTGCAGCCGTCTCATGCGGTTCGGCAGGCAGATCGAACACACCGCGGAACTGCGGCTCCTGTTCGGCCTGCAGCGCGTATTCGGGCACGGCCACCTCGGCTGGCTCGATGGGCGCCACCGCAGCAGCGCCGGCAGGATCGTCCCAGCGCGGCAGATCGTTCACCGCTGCAGGCAGTTCAACTCGTTCGTCTTCATCAAGCTCACCCGCCCGCCACTCGGCCGGCGAGGCATCCTCATGGATGTCCGCAGCCGGCACGTCATGGTCGGCAGTGGCAGCCCAGGCCGGCATCGCCGGTTCCTGGCGTCCGCCATCGGCGGCGAAGTTCACCCCGGCGTCCTGTTCGGTCAGGGTATCCAGCGCGGCACCTGCCGGCAGCGCTGCTGCCAGGCCGGCGGCATCGTGTTCCTCGCGCAGCGGCGGCAGCGGCGAGGGCTTGCGACGACGCAGCAGCCAGGCGCCCAAGGCAACCAGCACGAGCAGCGGCAGGCCCAGCCAGTACCACGGCGTGCCAGCGCCGGGCGCACCGGGCGCCTGGGCCAAACGCTGCTGCGCGGCGGCCAGGTCGTTGTCCTTCATCGCGATCAGTGACTGCTGCTGCTCCTTGAGCTTCTCCAGCTCCGCCACGCGCTGCTTCAGATCGCCGATTTCGGCATCGCGGGTGGCGATGTCCTCCTTGGCCTGGCGCAGTTGTTCGTTGCCCAGCATGTCACCCTCGCTGCCGGCACTGGTGCCGGTGGTTGTGCCCGCGTGCGCGGCGTCGGATGCCAGCGCCGGAGCGATTTCAAGTCGTGCCCCTGTGGCCGCAGCCGGGGAAGAAGCAGCGCCATCGGCCTTGGCCATCGGCATCGGGGCGCCGGCCGGCTGTGGCACGGTGCGTGCCTGCCGCCACTGCGCGGCATGTTCACGAACCAGCGCGGCGGCCTCGGCCGCATCCACCGCAGCCAGTGCGGTATCGCCCGGCATGCGCAGCACCGCGCCCTGCTTGAGCAGGTTGACGTTGCCTCGGATGAAGGCTTCGGGGTTGGCACGCAACAGCGCGATCATCGCCCGGTCGCGACTGATCTGATTGCCACGGGCCAGCGAGCCGGCGATCTGCGAAAGCGTCTGCCCGCGCTGCACGGTCACGCTGCCGTCTGTGGCCAGCGTAGGCGCTGGCACTGCTGGTGCTGGCGCAGGTGACGCGGCCCGTGGACGCGGTGCAGCAGGTGCGGCGGCCGCCGTGACCGGTGCCGGCTCGGGTGCGGTTGCAGCGGCGGCAGGCGCATCACGGACGATGGTGTCCGACAGCACGCCGGCCGGCGCGACGATTTCCGGTTCGGCCACGGCCAGTGCACTGGCCGGTGCATCGACCAGCGCCGAGTACTCACGCACCAGCCGACCCTGGCCCCAATCGGCCTCGACCAGGAAGCTCAACGAGGGTGTTTCCACAGGGGTCTGCGAGGTTACCCGCACCACCGCCCTGCCCTGCGCATTGCGGGTCAGCTCGAACTGCAGTTCGCTGACCAGACCTGCCGGGCGCTGCAGGCCAACGCGCTCAAAGGTGACCGGCGAAGCGAGCGCGACGCGCAGGTTCTCAAGTTCGGACGGATCGGCCGAGATCACCGGGATCTCGGCCAGCAGCGGCTGTCCCGGCTTGGACAGGACCCGGATGTCGCCCAGGCCCAGGGCCATGGCCGAACTGCTGACCAGGGCCAGCAGCGCGGCGGAAAGACAGGTGAGCGGACGCCGTGCGCCCTTGGCTCGTTTATTCATGGGCGACACTATAAAGCGTGCGGACCACGGTCCGCACCCACCGGGGAGGCGGACTGCGGTAATGCCGGCCGCTGGCCGGCAGGCACGGGCATGCACCGATAAGGCACWGCCGGCCAGCGGCCGGCACTACCGGTCATGCAACAGCAGGGATCAGCGCTTCTCGGCGGCGACCAGCTCGGCCAGCTGCACCGCGTTGAGGGCTGCGCCCTTGCGCACGTTGTCCGACACGATCCACAGGTTCAGGCCGCGCGGATGCGACAGGTCCTCGCGGATGCGGCCGACGTACACCGCGTCGGTGCCCGAGGCATGGGTGACCGGCGTCGGGTAGCCACCGGCCTCGTGACGATCCACCACCTCGATGCCCGGCGACTGTTCCAGCAGCGCGCGCGCTTCGGCGACGGTCACCTTGTCACGGGTTTCGATCGCCACCGATTCGGAGTGGCCATAGAACACCGGCACGCGTACCGCGGTCGGGTTCACGAGGATGCTGTCGTCGCCCAGGATCTTGCGGGTCTCCCAGACCAGCTTCATCTCTTCCTTGGTGAAGCCGTTGTCCAGGAAGTCGTCGATGTGCGGGATCAGGTTGAAGGCGATCTGCACCGGGAAACGCTGCGGATCGATTTCCTGGAAGCTCAGCAGCTGGCCGGTCTGCTTGCCCAGTTCCTCCAGTGCCGAACGGCCACCGCCGGATACCGACTGGTAGGTGGACACGTTGATGCGCTCGATGCCGTACTTGCGGTGCAGCGGTGCCAGCGCGACCAGCATCTGCATGGTCGAGCAGTTCGGGTTGGCGATGATGCCGCGCGGCCGGTTGGCGACCTGGTCCGGATTGACCTCCGACACCACCAGCGGCACGTCATCGTCGTAACGGAAGGCCGAGGAGTTGTCGATCACCACCGCGCCAGCCGCAGCGAACTTCGGGGCGTATTCCTTGGACACGCTGCCACCGGCCGAGAACAGGGCGATGTCCACGCCACTCGGGTCGAAAGTGGCCAGGTCCTGGATCCTGACCTTGTTGCCGTTGTATTCGACTTCGCCGCCGGCCGAGCGCTCGGAAGCGAGCAGGCTCAGGGTGCCGACCGGGAAATCGCGCTCGGCCAGGATGGCCAGCATGGTCTCGCCGACCGCGCCGGTGGCGCCGACGATGGCGACGTGGAAGCTGCGTTGTGCATTGCTCATGGGGGAACTCTCACGAAAACGGGAAGGGGGAAAACTCACGCACGACAGCTGGGTTCGGGGAGCCTCCTCGGATGGATGCGCGGAGGTTCCCTATCGTTTCCCGCTTTTTTTGTCCGAGGGCGCGCGCGCGGCAAGGGCCGCGTCGGCGTTGATCGCGCTCGGCATGCGCGACGGGCTGCCGTCCAGGCCCAGCCCGGCCAGCAGATTGTCCACGGCCATCTGCACCATGGCCGTACGCGTGGCCAGCGATGCGCTGCCGATATGCGGGGTCAGCACGATGTTGCGCAGGGCCAGCAGTTCCGGCCGCACGTTCGGTTCGCCTTCGTAGACATCCAGGCCGGCCGCCGACAGGCGACCGTTGGCCAGTGCATCGGCCAGCGCCAGTTCGTCAACGATGCCGCCGCGGGCGATGTTCACCAGGGTGGCAGACGGCTTCATCTTGGCCAGCGCGGCGGCGTCGATGATGTGGTGCGAGGCGGCGGTGTATGGCAACACGGTCAACAGATGGTCGGACTGCGCCAGCAGCGTGTCCAGATCCACGTAGGTCGCGCCGAGCGCGGCTTCGGTGTCGGCCGGCAGCCGCGAACGGTTGTGGTACAGCACCTTCATGCCGAAGCCGTGCGCGCCACGACGGGCGATGCCCTGGCCGATGCGGCCCATGCCGAGGATGCCCAGCGTGCTGCCATGGATGTCGGCACCCAGCATGGTCTGGAACGACCACTGCCCCCACTGGCCCTCGCGCAGCCAGCGCTCGGATTCGGTGATCCGGCGCGCAGTGGCCATCAACAGCGCAAAGCCGAGATCGGCCGTGGTCTCGGTGAGAACGTCCGGGGTGTTGCTGGCGAGAATGCCGGCGGTGCTGAGGGCGTCAACATCCAGATTGTTGTAGCCGACGCCGACATTGGCGATCACCTTCAACTGCGCGGCATCGGCGACCTGGGTCGCACCGATGCGCTCGTTGAGGGTGATGATCGCCCCGTCAACATCCGCCAGCTGCGCGGCGATCTGCTGCGGCGACCAGGCGGTGACGGTATCGGTGGTGCGCAGCTGCACGCGATCGCGCAGCGGCGCGATGGCCGCGTCGATCAGCGGCTGGCTCACCCATACCGTCGGCCGCGTATCAGCCATCAAGCTGGCCGGGAATGCGCGGGGTGATGGTGCCGACATCGCCGCACTGCGCGCGGTGGCGCAGCGCCTGGTCCATCAGCACCAGGGCCATCATCGCCTCGGCGATGGGCGTGGCGCGGATGCCGACGCAGGGATCATGGCGGCCGGTGGTGACTACCTCCACCACATTGCCGGCCGTATCCAGCGATTCACCGGGCAGGCGCAGGCTGGAAGTCGGCTTGAGCACCATCGAGGCGACCACCGGCTGGCCGGTGGAAATGCCACCGAGAATGCCGCCGGCATGGTTGCTGGCAAAACCCTGCGGGGTCAGCAGGTCACGGTGTTCGGTGCCCTTCTGCATGGCGCTGGCGAAACCGTCGCCGATCTCCACGCCCTTCACCGCGTTGATGCTCATCAGTGCGGCCGCGAGCTCGCCATCAAGCTTGCCGTAGATCGGCTCGCCCCAGCCCGGCGGCACATTGTCGGCGACCACGTCCACGCAGGCACCGACCGAATCGCCGGACTTGCGCAGCGCATCCATGTACGCCTCCAGCTCGGGCACCTGTGCGGCATGCGGCCAGAAGAACGGGTTGTCCTCGACCACCGACCAGTCGAAACCGGCCGGAGTGATCTCGCCCAGCTGCGACAGGTAGCCGCGCACGGTAACGCCGAAGCGTTCGGCCAGCCATTTCTTGGCAACCACGCCAGCGGCCACGCGCATGGTGGTCTCGCGTGCCGAGGAACGGCCACCACCGCGCGGGTCGCGGATGCCGTACTTGTGCCAGTAGCTGTAATCGGCATGCCCCGGACGGAACTGCTGGCCGATGTTGCTGTAGTCCTTGCTGCGCTGGTCGGTGTTACGGATCAGCAGCGCGATCGGGGTGCCGGTGGTCAGGCCCTCGTACACCCCGGACAGGATTTCGACCTCGTCGGCCTCGCGCCGCGCCGACGTGTGCCGGCTCTTGCCGGTGGCGCGACGCTGCAGGTCGTGGCTGAATTCGGCCGCGTCCAGCGCCAGCCCCGGCGGGCAGCCATCGATCACGCAGCCGATGGCCGGCCCGTGCGATTCGCCGAACGTGGTGACGGTGAACAGCTTGCCGAACGAATTGGAGCTCACGGGCGCTGCGCCGCCAGTTCGGTGATGCGCGCGCTGTGGGCGATCAGCTCGCGGCACTCGACCGCAAAGATGCCCATCTGGCCGACCTTGAATTCGACCCAGGCGAAATCCACTTCCGGCAGCAGCTTGATCAGGTGCTGTTCGGATTCGCCCACTTCACAGATCAGCAGGCCGTCCTCGCTCAAGTGCAGCGGCGCGTCGCGCAGGATCTTCAGCACCAGGTCCAGGCCGTCGTCGCCGGCACGCAGGCCCATCTCCGGCTCGTAGGAGTATTCCTGCGGCAGGGCATCGGTCTCGTCGTTGGTGACATACGGCGGGTTGGTGACGATCAGGTCGTAGTGGCGGCCGGTCAGGCCGTTGAACAGGTCCGACTTCAGCAGCGTCACGTTGTGTGCCTGCAGGCGTTCCTTGTTCTCTTCGGCCAGCGACAGCGCATCATCGCTGAGGTCCACGCCGTCTACTTCCCAGTTCGGGTAGTAGTGGCCCATGGCGATGGCGATGCAGCCCGAACCGGTGCACAGGTCCAGCGCGCGGTTGACATCGCGGCCGGCCAGCCACGGCTCGAAGCCGCACTCGATCAGTTCGGCGATCGGCGAACGCGGCACCAGGGCGCGTGTGTCGCTCTTGAAGCTGAGGCCGGCGAACCAGGCTTCACCGGTCAGGTAGGCAGCCGGGACGCGCTCGTCGATGCGGCGCTGGAACAGCTCCAGCACCGCCAGCTTCTCTTCCAGCAACAGGCGCGCCTGGCCGTAGGCCGGGCCGAGGTCGTGCGGCAGGTGCAGGCCGTGCAGCACCAGCTGGGTGGCCTCGTCCAGGGCATTGTCGTAGCTGTGCCCGAAGGTCAGGCCCGCAGCGTTGAAACGGCTGGTGCCGTAGCGGATCAGATCGATGATCGTATGGAGTTCGGCGGCCGTTTCAGCGGTCATGGCGGTACTGCGGGCAAAGTGGCCCCCGATTATAGGGGTTGCCGCCTGCGCCGGCATCCGTTGCGGCAGAAACGATCCAGTCGCAGCCGGTATGATGGTGGCCACTTCCTGCGGCGGAATCCCATGTTCAATCGCAACGTCGGCATCATCCTGCTGATCGCTCTGGCAGCGGGCCTTGGCCTGCTCGCCGCCCAGCAGGTGTTCGCGCCGAAGCCGCCGGCCGGGCAGCCGGCCACCGAAGCGATCACCCTGTACCCGCAGCCGCGCACCCTGCCCGACTACAACCTGGCCCAGTCCGACGGCACGCGCCTGATTCCCGGCGAACTGAAGGGCCACTGGACCCTGGTATTCCTTGGCTTCACCTTCTGCCCGGACGTCTGCCCGACCACCCTGGCCGAGCTGGCCGGTGCGCAGAATCAGTGGGAAGCGCTGCCCGATGGCCTGCGCCCGCGCGTGCTGTTCGTCTCGGTCGACCCGGAGCGCGACACCGCCACGCGCCTGGGCGAGTACGCCCACGGCTTCCACAAGGACACCCTGGCGGCGACCGCCGACATTCCCTCGCTGGAGCGCTTTGCCACCTCGCTGGGCTTCGTGTTCCAGAAGGTGCCGGGCAAGCACTTCGACGAGAATCCCGAGGATTACACCCTCGAGCACTCCGCCAGCCTGGCCGTGCTCGATCCGCAGGGCCGGCTTGCCGGCCTGGTGCGGCCCCCGTTCAATGCGCCGGCGATCGCCCGCGACCTGCAGAAGCTGACCGAGAAATCCGCCCCATGAGTCTGACCACCGCCCTGACGTACGTCCTGCCCCACCGCCTGCTGTCCTCGATGGCGCGTTCGCTGGCGTACTCGGACAACCCGCGCGTATCGCGCTGGCTGATCGACACGGTCACCCGCAAGTTCAACGTCAACCTGGATGAAGCGGCCAACCCGGACCCGCGCAGCTACCCGACCTTCAACCAGTTCTTCACCCGCGCGCTGAAGCCCGGCGCACGCGTGGCCGATGCCGATCCGCGCAGCCTGGTGATGCCGGCGGACGGCCGCATCAGCCAGCTCGGAAAGATCGACGCCGGGCGCATCTTCCAGGCCAAGGGGCAGTCTTTCACCGCCGCCGAGCTGCTGGGCAGCGCCGAGGACGCCAAGCCGTTCAACGAGGGCCTGTATGCCACGGTGTACCTGTCGCCGCGCGACTACCACCGCGTGCACATGCCGTGGACCGGCACCCTGCGCGAAACCGTGCATGTGCCCGGCCGCCTGTTCAGCGTCGGCCCGGCTGCGGTGAACAACGTGCCCGGCCTGTTCGCGCGCAACGAACGCCTGGTCTGCCATTTCGACACCAGCTTCGGCCCGATGGTCAGCGTGATGGTCGGTGCGCTGCTGGTGTCGGGCGTGGAAACGGTATGGAGCGGCGAAGAGATTCCGCATTACGGCGACCGCATCACCCGCAAGGACTACCGGGGCCGCGGCATCACGCTGCAGCGCTTCGAAGAGATGGCGCGCTTCAATTACGGCTCGACCGTGATCGTGCTGCTGCCGCCGGGCGTGGCCRAATTTGCCCCGCATCTGGATGCCGAACATCCGGTGCAGCTGGGCCAGGCACTGGCCAAGCTTCGCTGATCCTGCGGTAGTGCCGGCCGCTGGCCGGCATCTCCGTTGATCCAACGCATCGAGCGTTGCCGGCCCTTGTCCAGCGAGGTTTCGTCGTGGACTTCCACGCGCTCCACATGCAGCACGTGGAATGCAGCGTCACCGTCCTCCGGCTCCTGCTCGAACAGTTCCACCAGCACATAGCCCTGCGCCTGCAGGTGGGTGCCCAGTGCCTGCAGCGGCTCGGCGGTGGAGTGCACGAAGAAGTACCCCCACAGCAGCGGGGCATCCAGGTCCCAGTCGGTGTTCTCGCGGAGGTTGGTGAACAGGTTGCGGGTGTCTTCGAGGTCCATGCGATATCCAGAGTGCGGAGAGATTATTTGTCGCAGCCCTGCAGCTTCAGCACCTGGCCGTGGCGCAGGCTGTAGCCGGGGGCCTTGAGGCCATTGGCGCGGGCCAGCACCGGCACATCGCACTGGAACTTCGCGGCGATCCGGCCCAGAGTCTCACCCTTGCCGACCTTGTAGCTGCGGGCCGGCTTGGCGCGCGGGGCCGGCGCCGGGCGCGGCGCAGCCAACGGCGCTGCGGGCGTGGTCGGCACGCTGCTGGCGGCATTGGGATCGACCACCGGCACCACCCCGCCCACGGCCACGCTGCCGGTGTAGCTGGCGGCGCTCGGGCGCACGATCGCGGCATTGAGGTCGGCGGTGATCAGGGTGCGGGCCAGATCGGCACGCGGGCCGCTGACGCAGTTGCGCGCGTACAGGCCAGCAATGCGGTTGGTGGCGTTGATGAGGGTTCCTGCCGGAATCCAGCCATCGGCCTCATAGCGCGGGTTGAGGTTGCGCAATGCGCGCATGTAGCCGTCGCGGGTGCCATGGCTGCCCAGGCAGATGGTCAGTTCGTAGATCGTGGTCGAGCGGGCCAGGCGGATGGTGGCCGGTTGCGCGTTGATCTTCGGGAACTCCACGCCGTATTGCTGGGGGTGCAGGAAGATCCAGGACGCGGCGATCACCATCGGCACGTAGTCCTTGGTTTCGCCCGGGAACTGGTTGTAGACGCTGTCCACCCAGAAGCTCTGGCCCGGGTACTGCTTGTAGACGCGCGCTGCGCGGCCCTCACCGCCGTTGTAACCGGCCAGCGACAGTTCGACGTTGTTGTTGAGCTCACGCATCCGCTCGTTGAGGTACGTCGCGCTGGCTTCAGCGGCGCTGCGCGCATCGAAGCGGGTATCGAAACCGGTACCGTCCGGGCCGAGGCCGAAGCGGCGGCCGGTGGCCGGCATGAACTGCATCAGGCCCGCGGCGCCAGCACGTGAGGACGCATGTACACGGCCGTTGGATTCCTTGGCCATGATGCCGAACAGCAGCGCCTCGGGCAGGCCGCGCTTCTCCCATTCCGGCCACATCACCGCGCGCAGGTTCTGGTAGTTCTCGTAGGTGGTCATCAGCGCCGGGCGCATGTCGGTCAGCCAGCGGCGGATGCCGGCCTGCACGGCGGGGTTGTACTCGACCATGTTGTCGAAGGCATGGCGCTTGTCGTTCAGCAGCGCCGCTGCGCGTGCCGCCTCCGGCACATCCGCAGCCAGCGGGCCGACATGGTCCGGGTCGGCCTCCAGGCGGTCGCCGGCTTCATCGACCACGTCATCATCGGCGGCGGCATCGGCGTCGTGCTTGAGCAGCCGCTTGTAGGTCGCCAGCATGTTGCTCATCTGGCAACCCTTCTGCTTCACGCATTCGCTGATGACATCTTCCATGTCCTCCAGCGCGGCATCGGCCTCGTTGCGACCCTTCGGATCGGCGTTGGCCACCAGCAGCACGGCATCGCTGTAGCGCTTCTCGGCTGCAGTCATGCGCTGCTGCAGTGCATCCACCTTCACCTTGTCCCGGGCCGAAACCCGCTGTGCGTGGGCCTCCGGTGCCAGGGAAACCAGGCCAGCCAGGGCCAGCAGCGGCCAGGTGCGGGAAATCAGGACAGGAACGGGCATTGGTGGCACTGTGTATGAAACAGGCAGGCAGAGTAGCGGCGCTGCCAAGGTCGGGGCAAGCCGACCTTCGGCCCGTCACTGTCGGCGGTTAACATTGGCACATTCATCACAAGGGCTGGACCATGGATCCGATTCTGCTCGGCAAAGGCATCACCGACGATGTGGCTGTCACCCTGCTGCCGAAACTCGGCAACCGCCATGGGCTGGTCGCCGGCGCCACCGGCACCGGCAAGACCGTGACCCTGATGACCCTGGCCGAGGGCTTCTCGCGGATCGGGGTACCGGTGTTCCTGGCCGATGTGAAGGGCGATGTGTCCGGTCTGGCCGTGCCGGGTACCGGCGCCGAGAACCTGCTCAAGCGCGCGGCCGAGATCGGTGTGAGCGACTATGCCCCGGCCGCCAGCCCCACCGTGTTCTGGGACCTGTACGGCAAGCTCGGCCACCCGGTGCGCACCACCGTGAGCGAGATGGGCCCGACCCTGTTGGCCCGCATCCTGGAATTGAACGACACCCAGGCCGGCGTGCTCGACATCGTGTTCAAGCTGGCCGACGACCGCGGCCTGCTGCTGCTGGACATGGACGACCTGCGCGCCCTGCTCGGCCTGGTGGCCGAGGAGCGCAAGGACATCTCCACCGAGTACGGCTTGGTCAGTGCGCAGTCGGTGGCCGCCATCCAGCGCGCCCTGCTGCGGCTGGCCCAGGACGGCGGCGAGCATTTCTTCGGCGAACCGGCGCTGGAACTGGCCGACATCATGCGGGTCAGCCATGACGGCCGCGGTGTCATCGGCATCCTTGCCGCCGACCAGCTGGTGCTCAAGCCCAAGCTGTACTCCACCTTCCTGCTGTGGCTGCTATCGGAGCTGTTCGAGCAGCTGCCCGAAGTGGGCGACCTCGACAAGCCGAAGCTGGTCTTCATTTTCGACGAAGCGCACCTGCTGTTCGACGATGCACCGCCCGCTCTGGTACAGCGCATCGAACAAGTGGTGCGGCTGATCCGTTCCAAGGGCGTGGGCGTGTACTTCTGCTCGCAGTTCCCGGACGACGTGCCGGCCAACATCCTCGGCCAGCTCGGCAACCGTGTACAGCACGCGCTGCGCGCATTCACCCCGCGCGACCAGAAGGCGGTGAAGACCGCCGCCGAGACCTTCGTACCGAACCCGAAGCTGGATGTGGTGAAGGTGCTCAGCCAGCTCGGTACCGGCGAGGCGCTGGTGTCCACGCTGCAGGACAAGGGCGTGCCGATGCCGGTGCAGCAGACGATGATCGCGCCGCCGCGCTGCCGCATGGGACCGGTCACCGAGACCGAACGTTCGCAGGTGCGTGCTGGCAGCCCGGTCGGCACCCGCTACGACACTGCCGTCAACCGCGAATCGGCCGCCGAACTGCTGGCCCAGCGCGCGCAGAAGGCCGTCGAGAAAACCGATGCGCCCGCCGCGCGCAGCCGTGAGCAGGACGAGGCGCAGGAAGGTGGCTTCGGGCAGTCGATCAAGGACGCGATTTTCGGCACCAAACGCCGCCAGGGCATGATCGAGACGATGGCCAAGCAGACCACGCGTACGGTCGGCACCAAGCTGGGCAACCAGATCGTGCGCGGCATCCTCGGTGGCATCTTCGGCGGCAAGCGCTGAGAGCTCCGATAGTACCTTCACCTTCGCGGCGCGCCGGCGACGGCGCGCCGTAGTTGTTTCATTCCGCACGAGAAGCCGCATTACATGTCGCGTTGGCGTCCCCCCGCAGAAAAGAGCACCGCACTGATCACCGCCGCCGGCCATGCGCGCCTGAAAACCGAGCTGGATGAGCTGTGGCGGGTGCGTCGACCGGAAGTGGTCAAGGCGCTGGCCGCGGCCGCGGCCGAAGGCGATCGCTCGGAAAATGCCGAATACACCTACCGCAAGAAGCAGCTGGGCGAGATCGATCGTCGCGTGCGCTACCTGACCAAGCGCCTGGAATCGCTGCGTGTGGTCGACACCACGCCGACTGATCCACAAGCAGTGTTCTTCGGTGCGTGGGTGGAACTGGAGAACGTGGACAGCGGGCAGACCAGCCGCTACCGCATCGTCGGGCCGGATGAGACCGATGCGGGACTGGGCTGGATCAGCATCGATTCGCCCTTGGCGCGGGCCTTGTTGAAGAAGCGCCTGGATGATGAGTTTTCAGTGGAACTGCCCAGTGGCAACCACACCTTTGCGGTGATCGGTGTGGAGTACGAGACCGCGGCCAACGGCTGAGCCTGTGGCGGGCAGCGGCGCTCAGCCGGGCATGGGCTCGGTTCTAGAGAAGCGGCGGCGGATAGCGGCGCCCTTCGCGCAGCGGACGAAAATAATCGTCGTTCGCGTAAAAGGCTGGCACCTGGTCGGTGTGCCAGCCGGGAATGCCCGCCAATGGCAGCGGACGCAGTTCCAAGGGATCGAGCAGCACCCTGCCCTCCTTGATGGCCCGCGCGACCGTGACGATGCAGTCCACATCGTCATCGCCCTGCAGCACCACGCATTTGCCGACCAGCAGCCGGCCCGGCAGCAGCGCCTGTTCCATCAAGGCATGACCGAATACTGCGGCGATGGCGATCCGACCTGACTGCCAATGGATCGGCTCGAACAGCACGCGCCACTGGTGAGCATCCCAGGCTGCAAGCAATGCCGGGTCGCGCATGCGTACCACCACGCCGGTTTCATCGAACTGGGTCAGCGCGGCCTGCGCGCGGTTGCGCTGTCCTGCGGCCATGCCCTCGATGTGCCGGCATTGCTGCGCGTTGAGTGCGCACTTGATCGGCAGGTAGCGTGCCCAGACCAGGGCATTGAACAGGTCGTGCCAGTTGCCCGCGCGGGTTGCGATGCACCCTTCGGCAATGCGCGTTTCGTAATGCAGGCCGTCTGCCAGCAATGCCACATCCTGTTCAACAAAGCGCTTGCCCGGCAGCGCCAGGCGCGCGTCCAGATCGACCACGCGTGGCCAGTCCGCTGCCGTCAGCAGATCACCGAACCCAGCGATACCGGCAAACAGCGGATGATCGAACGCAGCACTGTCCACCGCCGCACGCAGCGGTGGCACGAAGCGGCGGGGGCCGCCATCAGCAGCCTCCGCCCCGGTCACAGCACCTTGAGGTCGAATGCCGGGCGCGTGGTCGGCGGCAGTGCGTCGCCGTAGAGATCGTGCTCGTCGCTCTCGGTGATTTCCACGTCGACGAACTCACCCACGCGCAACGCCACCTGGTCTGCGTTCTGGATATGCACCAGGCCGTCGATCTCCGGAGCATCGGCCTTGGAACGCGCCACCGCGATATCGCCTTCGATGGCATCGACCAGGCATTGCTGCACCGTGCCGATCTTGGCTTCCAGACGCGAAGCCGAAATCTGCGCCTGTTTCTCCATGAAGCGCGCCAGTCGTTCCTGCTTCACTTCCTCCGGCACCGGATCCGGCAGGTTGTTGGCCGTGGCGCCCTCGACGGGCGAGTAGGCGAATGCACCGACGCGGTCCAGCTGCGCTTCGTCCAGGAAGGACAGCAGCTCTTCGAACTCGGCCTCGGTCTCGCCCGGGAAACCGACGATGAAGGTCGAACGCACGGTGATGTCCGGCGCGATGCGGCGCCAGTTCTGCACGCGCTCCAGGGTCTTCTCGACCGCGCCGGGGCGCTTCATCAGGCGCAGGATGCGCGGGCTGGCGTGCTGGAACGGGATGTCCAGATACGGCAGAATCCGGTTCTCGGCCATCAACGGCACCACGTCATCGACGTGCGGATACGGATAGACGTAGTGCATGCGCACCCACGCATCCAGTTCGGACAGGCCTTCGCACAGTGCCTTCAGGCGGGTCTGGTAGGCCTTGTCGCGCCACATCTTCTCGGCGTACTTCACATCCACGCCGTAGGCAGAGGTGTCCTGCGAAACCACCAGCAGTTCGCGCACACCGCCGCGCACCAGGCGCTCGGCTTCGCGCAGCACCTCGTCCACGGGACGCGAGACCAGCTTGCCGCGCATCGACGGAATGATGCAGAAGCTGCAGTGGTGGTTGCAGCCTTCGGAAATCTTCAGGTATGCGTAGTGGCGCGGGGTCAGCTTGATGCCGTAGTCCGGCACCAGATCCACGAACGGGTCGTGCTTGGGCGGCAGCGCCGCATGCACCGCTTCCATCACGCTCTGGTAATCCTGCGGCCCGGACACCGCCAGCACGTTCGGGTACGCCTCGCGGATCTGCTCCGGGCGCTTGCCCAGGCAGCCGGTGACGATGACCTTGCCGTTCTGGTTCATCGCCTCGCCGATGGCATCCAGCGATTCGGTCACCGCCGAATCGATGAAGCCACAGGTGTTGACCACCACCACGTCGGCCGAATCGTAGGACGGGACGATGTCGTAGCCTTCCGACCGCAGCTGGGTGAGGATGCGCTCGGAATCGACGAGGGCCTTCGGGCAGCCAAGGCTGACGAAGCCGACTTTGGGGTTCAGCTGGGACATGGAATCGCGGGACTCTGGGGGCCTGGGCCCCTGCCGGCATGGCAGGGGGACCTGGGGGCCGGGGCCTGAAGGGGCGCCAGTATACCGGGGTTGAACGGCCGCCTCTGAATCATGAGCCGCCCGATTCCGCACAACCGCTGACATCGCGCTAACCCGCCCAGCATCGACAATGCAGGCCTGGCCCCTGCAACGAGGTACCCCCGATGTCCGAATGGATCACCCTGGATACGCATTACGGCCCGGTCCGCGCCTGGCAGGCCCTGCCCGAAGGAGCCCCGCGCGGCAGCCTGGTGGTGGTACAGGAGATCTTCGGCGCCAACCCGCACATCCGCAGCGTCGCTGAGCGATTCGCGGCCGAGGGCTACGCCGTGTTGGCGCCGTCGTTCTTCGACCTGGTCGACGGCCCCGAGGCCGACCCGGATGCCCTGCCCTACACCCCCGAGGGAGTGAAGGATGGGCTGGAGCGGGTTACCGCGCTGGGCATGGAAAAGGCACTGGAAGTGGTCCGCGCCGCGGCAACCCGGCTGGCACCGCATGGAAAGGTCGGCACGGTCGGCTACTGCTGGGGTGGCAGCGTCGCCCTGCTGTCCGCGCTGCGCCTGGGCCTGCCCTCGGTGAGCTACTACGGCGCGCGCAACGTGCAGTTCCTGGACGAGACGCCGAAGGCCCCGGTGATGTTCCACTTCGGCGCGCAGGACAAGAGCATCCCGCCGGAGGCGATCCAGGCGCACCGTGAGAAGCTGCCGCAGATGGCGACCTACGTCTATCCGGCCGACCATGCCTTCAACCGCGAGGTCGGACATGCGTATGATCCAGACAGCGCCGCCCTGGCGCTGCAACGCACCCTGGACTTCTTCTCGGAGCATCTTGGATGAGCGATTTCGAACTCGATTCACGCCTGGCCACCGATAGCGTGCTGGTGGCCGAAGGCCCGTTGTCGCAAGTGCGACTGATGAACGACGAACGATTCCCCTGGCTGGTCCTGGTGCCGCGTCTGGCCGGGGTGACCGAGTGGATCGAGCTGGACGGCGAGCAGCAGGACAAGCTGCGCACCGAGCTCAACCGCGCCTGCAAGGCCCTGCACGGTTCAGACGGGGTGGAGAAGATCAACATCGGCGCGCTGGGCAACATCGTACGCCAGCTGCATTTCCACGTGATCGGCCGCCACGACGGCGATCCGGCGTGGCCGGGACCGGTCTGGGGCAGCGGTCCGGCGCACCGCTATGAACCGGCTGCACTGGACCAGCATGTCGCCTACTGGAAGGAACGGCTAGGATATCCGGCCCATTCCTGAGCCAGTGCCGACCCGATGCGATTCAATATCGTCGCCGCCATCCTGCTGATCCTGATCGGCCTGTTCATGCTGGCCAGCAACCTGGGCTGGACCAACCTGAACCTGTCTCGCCTGCTGCTGACCTGGTGGCCGCTCGGCCTGGTCGCCGTAGGCATCGCGATCCTGTTCGGTCGCGGCAAATAAACAAAGGCGGCGCATGCGCCGCCTTTGTCCTGCAGCGCCGGGGCATGCCCGGCAAGCGCAGCGCGGCCCCACAAACGGAAACGCCGGGCATGGCCCGGCGCTACCGATACGCGCTGACGCAAGCTGTCAGGTGCGCGGCAGGGTCACACCGGTCTGGCCCTGGTACTTGCCGCCACGATCCTTGTACGAGGTCTCGCACACTTCATCGGACTGGAAGAACAGCATCTGCGCCACGCCTTCGTTGGCGTAGATGCGCGCCGGCAGCGGCGTGGTGTTGCTGAATTCCAGGGTCACGTGGCCTTCCCACTCCGGCTCGAGCGGGGTCACGTTGACGATGATGCCGCAACGCGCATAGGTACTCTTGCCCAGGCACACCACCAAGGTATCGCGCGGAATGCGGAAATACTCGACCGTGCGTGCCAGTGCGAAGCTGTTCGGCGGAATGATGCACTCATCACCGACGATGTCGACGAAGCTGCCCGGGTCGAAATGCTTGGGGTCCACGATCGTCGAGTTGATGTTGGTGAACACCTTGAACTCGCGCGAGCAGCGCACGTCGTAGCCGTAGCTGGAAGTGCCGTAGCTGACGATGCGCTCGCCGTTGGCCTGCTTGACCTGCCCGGCCTCATACGGCTCGATCATGCCGTGCTGTTCGGACATCCGGCGGATCCAACGGTCACTCTTGATGCTCATGCTCTGTCCTGGGTGCGAGGGGGCGCGAGGATTCTAACAGGGGGCCGGGCGTCGCCGCCGCAGCCCCGCCAGCAGGCCCTTACAGCAGCGAGGACAGGATCGGGATCGAGGCGCGCGGGCGCTTGCCCACCTCCTCGACCAGACGCTGGGCGGCGCGATGGTAGGCCTGGGCCGCCGCCGATTCCGGCTGCGCGGCGGTGATCGGGGTACCGGCATCGCCCTGCTCGCGGATGCCGATCTGCAGCGGCAGCGACCCCAGCAGCGGCACGCCGTACTGCGCCGCCATGCGCTCGCCACCCCCCTCGCCGAACAGGTGCTCCACATGACCGCAGTTGCTGCAGGTATGCACGGCCATGTTCTCGACCACGCCCAGCACCGGCACCTCGACCTTCTCGAACATCTTCAGCGCCTTCTTCGCATCCAGCGTGGCGATGTCCTGCGGCGTGGTGACGATCACCGCGCCGGCCAGCGGGATCTTCTGCACCAGGGTCAGCTGGATGTCGCCGGTGCCCGGCGGCAGATCGATCAGCAGATAGTCCAGGTCGTCCCACAGCGTGTCTTCGAACAGCTGGGTCAACGCCGCCGTCGCGCGCGGTGCGCGCATGATCAGCGGCGTTTCGTCCTCGACCAGATAACCGATCGACATGGTGTCCACGCCGAAGGCCCGCATCGGCTCGATGCTCTTGTTGTCCGGGCTTTCCGGGCGACCGGACAGGCCGAGCATCGCCGGCACGCTGGGGCCGTAGATATCGGCATCAAGCACGCCTACGCGCGCCCCCAGCTGCTGCAGTGCGACGGCCAGGTTGACCGCCGTGGTCGACTTGCCCACCCCACCCTTTCCCGAGCCCACCGCGATCACGTTGCGGATGCGCGCATGCGGCGCCAGTCCCTTCTGCACCTGGCTGGCATGCGGACGACGGGAAGAACTGTTCACTGCGGACTCCGGGTGAATCGATAAGAAGAACCCAACATCATACTAGCTGGACGTACGCTGACTGAAATTCAGGATTGCTACAGATTCGTGCACAGATTGTTAAGTTCATGTTACGTTCGCTGGGCACTGGTTTTGGGCTGCGTTGCTGGTTCTACAGCACGCACGATGGCGCATGCGCAGTGCCGTACTCGTATTTGCTCTCTGAACGGAACTACATGAAAGACCTTCGCAATTCCGCACGTCGCAACACCCTCGCCGTCGCCTTGATCTCCGCCCTGGTTGCCGCCTCGCCGGCAATGGCCCAGGACAAGGCCACCAACCTGGACAAGATCACCGTCACCGGCTCGCTGATCCCGCAGACCCAGGTCGAGACCCAGACCCCGGTCATGACCATCAGCGCTGAAGCCATCCAGTCGCGCGGCTTCAACAGCGTCGCCGAAGTGCTGCAGCAGTCCTCGCTGACCACCGGCGGCATCCAGGGCGGCCAGACCTCCGCTTCGTTCACCCAGGGCGCTGAAGCCGCTGGCATGTTCGGCCTGAATCCGGGTTACACCAAGTACCTGATCAACGGCCGCCCGATGATGTCCTACCCGGCGCTGTACAACGGCGGCGACGCGTTCAACAACATCAGCGGCATTCCGATCGACATCGTCGAGCGCATCGAAGTCCTGCCGGGTGGCCAGTCCTCCCTGTACGGTTCGGATGCGATCGCCGGCGTGGTCAACATCATCCTGAAGGACCACATGGAAGGCGGCAGCCTGTCCGTGCGTGGCGGCACCACCACTGAAGGCGGCGGCAACAGCTTCCGCATCAGCGGCGCACACGGCTTCTCGGCGCTGGACAACCGCTTCAATGCACTGGTCAACGTGCAGATCGAAAGCAGCAACCCGATCTGGGGCTACCAGCGTGATCTGACCAAGCAGAACAACACCAACGGCTACACCGCACAGCTGCCGTCGAACGACTTCGCCGTCATCGACGCCAAGACCAATGCGCTGTACATGATGGACCCGAGCAACTGCGCCAACGTCGCCGGCCAGTTCGATGGCACCACCGTGCTGGCGAACCGCCCGACCGGCCAGTCCTGCGGTTCGGTGTTCGGCGCAGGCTACAAGACCCTGAAGAACGGCAAGGACAGCGGCCAGTTCTATTCGTCGATGACCTTCGATGTGAACGACAACTTCCAGCTGTTCGCCGACGTGCTGTACAGCAAGGAAAAGACCGAATACACCTCCGGTTCGAACTACCTGTGGTGGGGCACCAAGAGCGGCATGGGTGGCTTCTATGACCAGACGTCGGGCAAGCTGGTCAACCTGCAGCGCGCGTTCGCTCCGGAAGATATCGGCGGCGAAGGCTACAAGGGCATCCTGAACAACGACAAGAGCCGTTCCTACCAGGTCACCCTGGGCGGCAAGGGTGCGGTCGGCAACTGGGACTACAGCCTGAGCTTCACCCGCGGCGAGTACCGCCTGGATGAAAGCAAGTTCCAGCGCTTCGGCAATGCCATCAACAGCTACTTCGCTGACAAGGTACTGGGCCCGCAGCTCGGCACCAAGGATGGCTTCGGCATCTACAACACCAACTGGGGCGCGTTCTATTCGCCGATCGCGCCGGAAGACTTCGCCGGCTTCACCGGTTACACCACCAACCATGCGCGCACCTGGCAGAACATGGCTCGTGCCCAGGTCACCAATGGCTCGCTGTTCTCGCTTCCGGGCGGCGACGCCGGCCTGGCCGTGGTCGTCGAAGGTGGCAGCGAAGGTTGGGACTACAGCCCGGACCAGCGCCTGCTGGACGGCGATGTGTGGGGTTCGTCGGCTGTTGCCGGCAATGGCCATCGCAGCAACTACGCGGTGACCAGCGAATTGCGCATGCCGCTGCTGGAGTCGCTGACGGTGACGGCTTCCGGTCGCTATGACGCCTTCAAGATCGGAGACAACACCGTCGACAAGGCCACCTACAGCGTCGGTGTCGAGTTCCGTCCGATCGAAAGCCTGCTGTTCCGCGGCAAGTACGGCACCGCCTTCCGCGCGCCGACCCTGCCTGACGCGTTCCAGGGCCGCAGCGGCTACTACGCTGCCAACTCCACCGACTACTACCGTTGCGGTGAGCTGGGCTACGTGCCGGGTAACACCGACGCCTGCCGCTACGCGGACAGCGTCTCGGTCTACTCCGAGCGTGCCGGCAACCCGGACCTGGAGCCGATCACCGCTGACGTCTGGAATGCGGGCATCGTCTGGGCGCCGATGGCGAACCTGTCGATCTCGGCCGACTACTACAACTGGAAGATCGAGAACGAAGTCGATACGGCCAGCACCGACCAGCTGCTGCTGGCCGAGTACTACTGCCGCAACGGCCTGCCGAACGGCTCCTCGGCTACCTGCCAGAACGTGGCTGACTGGGTCACCCGTGATTCGGCCGGCAACCTGAGCTCGCTGTACACCCCGAAGATGAACGTGGCCCGCCAGAACCTGCAGGCCGTGACCGTCGGCTTCAAGTACCTGCAGGACATCGGCCGCTTCGGTTCGCTGCAGGTCTCGGGCAACTACACCAACATGCTGAAGCGTGAAGTGCAGGCGCAGCCGGGTGAGGACTTCCAGGACCTGCTGGGCAACCCGAAGTCGATGTGGAACTACGACAGCTACGCCAAGGTCCGTTCCGACGCGTCGGTGGCCTGGTCGTTGGACAAGTGGACCACCACGCTGTACGCGAACTACATCGGCCACACCCCGAACTACCTGGCGGGCCTGAACGGCTATGAGTACACCCATGGTGCGTCGGGTTACAAGGCAGGCAAGTGGGCTTCGTACACCACCTACAACCTGAGCGTTAACTACCGCGTGCAGGATGACCTGACCCTGTCGCTGATGGTCAACAACGTGTTCAACAAGATGCCCGAGCAGCAGGCCCACAGCTACCAGGGCACCTCCGGCACGCCGTTCAACAACTACCTGTACAACGTCTACGGCCGCACCGTGTACGTGCAGGCCAAGTACGACTTCGGCAAGTAATCCCGTCGTTTTCCGGGTTTGATTCCGGACCAGGCCCCGCTTCGGCGGGGCCTTTTTTTTGCCGGCGCATATGCATCGATCAGCGCATGAACATCTCGATTGTTAAATATCCAATGATTTACGGGATATTCATTAAGCCAAACTCGGCAAATTCGTACCAATTTCGTAACGCATTGTTTTTAAATATATTTTTATTAACTCGAAACGAGCGATTGCGAGAGCGCGACAACTCCGCGAAAAACAAGTTAAGCGTGTGTTACGTTCGAAAAACGCCGCCTTTCTGCGTCCACGGGCTGCTGAACCATCCATGAGTTCCCAGGAAAGGGAAAACGCGTTTCTCACGACCACACGGAGTACCGCATGTCTCGCAATGGCTTCCCGCGTCACCCGCTCACCCGCGCCGTCCTCAGCGGCCTGATCCTGGCCAGCAGCAGCGCGATCGCGCTCGCCCAGGACAACACCCCCACCGATCTCGGACGCGTGACCGTCACCGGCTCACTGATCCCGCAGACGCAGATCGAGAACCACACGCCGGTACTGACCGTCACCGCCGAGGACATCCAGACCCGCGGCTTCACCAGCGTTGCCGAGGTGCTGCAGCAGAACTCGTTGACCACCGGTGGCCTGCAGGGCGGCCAGACCTCCGCTTCGTTCACCCAGGGCGCTGAAGCCTCGGGCATGTTCGGCCTCAGCCCGAGCTACACCAAGTACCTGATCAATGGACGGCCGATGCTGTCCTACCCCGCTCTCTACAACGGCAGCGACACCTTCAACAACCTCAGCGGCATCCCGATCGACATCGTCGAGCGCATCGAGATCCTGCCCGGTGGGCAGTCCTCGCTGTACGGCTCGGACGCGATCGCCGGTGTGGTCAACATCATCCTCAAGGACCGCATGGACGGCGGCGTGCTGAACGTGCGCGGCGGCGGTTACACCGAGGGTGGCGGCAACGATTTCCGCGTCAGCGGCGCGCATGGCTTCAATGCATTCGATGATCGCTTCCACGCGTTGGTCAACGTGCAGTACGAGAAGAGCAGCCCGATCTGGGGTTACCAGCGCGACCTGACCAAGCAGAACAACACCAAGGGTTATACGCCGCAGGTTCCGACCAACGACTTCCTGGTCTACCTGCCGGGCCAGCAGAACGCTTACGTGATGATGGACCCGAGCCGCTGCGCCAACGTCGCCGGCCAGTTCGGCGGCACCACCGTACTGGGCACACGCGCTACCGGTGAGTCCTGTGGCTCGCCCTTCAGTGCCGGCTACAAGACGCTGAAGAACGGCAAGGAAAGCAGCCAGATCTATTCGTCGATGTCCTTCGACGTCAACGACAACTTCCAGCTGTTCGCAGACGCGCTCTACAGCCTGGAAGAAGTGCAGTACAACGCCGGTTCGGGCTACGCCTTCTGGGGCAGCGATGTCGGCTTCGGTGCGTTCGTCGACCAGGCAAGTGGCGAATACATGAACCTGCAGCGCGCGTTCGCGCCGGAGGACATCAGCGCCGCCGGCTACCGCGACACCATGAGCACCGATCGCAACAAGGCCTACCAGATCACTCTGGGCGGGCGCGGCAACGTTGGCAACTGGGATTACAGCGCCAGCTTCAGCCGTGGCGAGTACAAGCTGACCGAGCGCAGCTTCGCGCGCTGGGCCAATGAGATCGACAGCTACTTCGAAGACCGCGTGCTGGGTCCGGTGCTGGGCGTCACCGACGACGGCTACAACATCTACAACCCGAACTGGGGCGCGTTCTATTCGCCGCTGCCGGCCGGCGATTTCCAGACCTTCACCGGTTTCACCTACAACAAGAGCCGCACCTGGCAGAACCTGGGCCGCGCGCAGATCACCAATGGTTCGCTGTTCAAGCTGCCCGGTGGCGATGCCGGCCTGGCAGTGGTGGCCGAAGCAGGCAGCGAAGGCTGGTCGTATACCCCCGACCAGCGCCTGCTGGACGGCAGCGTGTGGGGCACCACCTCGGTGGCCGGTGCCGGACATCGCAGCAACTACGCACTGACCAGCGAACTGCGCATGCCGTTGCTGGAGTCGTTGACCGTGACCGCCTCGGGCCGCTACGACGCGTTCAAGATCGCCGACAAGACCGTCGACAAATCGACCTACAGCATCGGCGTGGAGTTCCGTCCCATTGAAAGCCTGCTGTTCCGCGGCAAGTACGGCACCGCCTTCCGCGCGCCCAGCCTGTCCGACGCCTTCCAGGGCCGCAGCGGGTACTACGCCAACAGTTCGGTCGACTACTACCGCTGTGGCCAGCTCGGCTTCAACCCGAGCGACACGGTTGGCTGCCCGTATGCCAACGAATCGGTGTTCGGTGAGCAGTCCGGCAACCCCGAGCTGGAAGCGATCACCGCCGACGTCTGGAACGCGGGCATCGTGTGGGCCCCCATCAACAACCTGTCGGTGTCGGTGGATTACTACAACTGGAAGATCAAGAACGAGGTCAACACCCTCAGTTCCGACCAGTTGCTGCTGGCCGAGTACTACTGCCGCAACGGCCAGACCAACAACACCTCGGCCAGCTGCCAGAACGTGAGCGACTGGATCACCCGCGATGGCACCGGCAAGCTGGAGCAGATCTACACGCCGAAGATGAACATCGCCAGCCAGAACCTGCAGGCGGTCACGGCCAGCTTCAAGTACGTGCAGGACATCGGCCGCTTCGGTGCGCTGCAGTTCTCCAGCAACTACACCAACATGATCAAGCGCGAACTGCAGCCGCAGCCGGGCGACGAGTACCTGGACCTGCTGCGCGACCCGTACGCGATGTGGAACTACGACCAGTACGCCAAGGTGCGTGCCGACGGTGCGGTGGGCTGGGCGAAGGACAAGTGGACCACCACCGTGTACTTCAACTACATCGGCAAGACGCCCAACCGCATGGCATACCTGGGCAAGGGCTACGACTACGTGCATCCGTCCGGCTACGAGGCCGGCAAGTGGGGCTCGTACACCACCTACAACCTGAGCGTGAATTACCAGGCGATGGACAACCTGACGCTGTCGATGATGGTCAACAACGTGTTCAACAAGATGCCCGACGGCCAGGCCCACAGCTACGCCGGCAACATCGGCGCACCGTACAACAGCAGCATCTACAACCCCTACGGCCGTGCGGTCTACGTGCAGGCCAAGTACGAGTTCGGCGGGAAGTAAGCGCCGCGCCCGCGCTGCCCGGGAGGCCCCGCTTAGGCGGGGCCTTTTTCATGCCCGTCAATTGAGACGGAAGATCAAAATAAGTCTCATAAATTAAATAATGAGAAAAGCATCCGCGAAGGCGGCAAGCCCTTGATCTACATAAGAAACATCGACTTCGATCGATTTTGTTCCGCAACGCAACATTTTGAAACATTCCCAGACAATCGCGTTTACGCACTGATTTCAAAGGACTTTTCTTCCGATGAGCAGCACATCCGTGTGACGGGACCGTTTTGACAACGTGAACGTCGTGTTACGGTCCGGCTGAATGGATTGCAACTGAACACATCATGAAGATGTCAGGGAGGACATCAGCCAGACGACATCGCTCATTACGGGGATCCATCATGTCTCGCCATCGCTCCACGCCTTCGCGTCACCCCCTGACCCTTGCCCTGATCGGCACCCTGCTCGCCTCCGGCGCAGCCCACGCGCAGGACACCGGCCCGACCCAGCTTGACCGCGTCACCGTCACCGGCTCACTGATCCCGCAGACGCAGATCGAGAACCACACGCCGGTCCTGACCGTCACCGCCGAGGACATCCAGACCCGCGGTTTCACCAGCGTCGCCGACGTCCTGCAGCAGTCCTCGCTGTCGACCGGCGGCCTGCAGGGCGGGCAGACCTCCGCTTCGTTCACCCAGGGTGCCGAGGCCGCCGGCATGTTCGGGCTCAGCCCCGGCTACACCAAGTACCTGATCAACGGCCGCCCGATGCTCTCGTATCCGGCGCTGTACAACGGCAGCGACAGTTTCAACAACATCAGCGGCATTCCGATCGACATCGTCGAGCGCATCGAGATCCTGCCCGGCGGCCAGTCTTCGCTGTACGGTTCGGATGCGATCGCCGGCGTGGTCAACATCATCCTCAAGGAGCGCATGGATGGCGGTGTGCTCAACGTCCGTGGCGGTGCCTACTCCGAAGGCGGCGGCAACAGCGTACGCGTCAGTGCGGCGCGCGGCTTCAATGGTGTCGACGATCGATTCCATGCGCTGGTCAACGTGCAGTACGAAAAGACCAGCCCGATCTGGGGCTATCAGCGTGACCTGACCAAGGTCAACAATCCCGACGGCTACAGCCCCCAGTACGTCTCCAACGACTTCCTGGTGCTGCTGCCGGCCAACAGCAACCGCTACGCCATGATGGACCCGAACCTGTGCGCCAACGTGGCGGGCCAGTTCGACGGCACCACCGTGCTCGGCACCCGGCCGACCGGCCAGGCCTGCGGTTCGGTCTATGGCACCGGCTACAAGACCATCAAGAACGGCAAGGAAAGCGGGCAGATCTACAGCTCGATGACCTTCGATGTGAACGACAACTTCCAGTTGTTCGGCGACGCGCTCTACAGCCTGGAAGAAGTGAAGTACGCCACAGGCTCGAACTACACCTGGTGGGGCACCTCCTCCGGCTGGGGCCGCTTCTACGATCAGGACAGCGGCCAGTACATGAACCTGCAGCGCGTGTTCGCGCCGGAGGACATCGGCGCCGGCGGCTATCGCGACATCATGAACACCGATCGCAACAAGGCTTACCAGGTCACGCTCGGCGGCCGCGGCACGGCCGGCAGCTGGGATTACAGTGCCAGCTTCACCCGCGGCGAATACAAGTTGACCGAGCGCAACTTCGTGCGCTGGAACGATCCGATCAACGACTACTTCGAGCAGCGCGTGCTGGGGCCGGTGCTGGGCACCACCAGCACCGGGTACAACATATACAGCCCGGACTGGGAAGCGTTCTACTCGCCATTGCCGAGCGGTGATTTCCAGAGCTTCACCGGCTACACCTACAGCCAGAGCCGCACCTGGCAGAACCTGCTGCGTGCGCAGGTCACCAATGGTTCGCTGTTCAAGCTGCCCGGCGGCGACGCCGGCTTCGCTGTGGTGGTTGAAGGCGGCAGCGAAGGCTGGGATTACACGCCCGATACCCGGCTGGTGGATGGCAGCGTGTGGGGTACCACTGCGGTTTCCGGCGCCGGCCATCGCAGCAGCTACGCGGTGACCAGCGAACTGCGCATGCCGTTGCTGGAATCACTGACGGTGACCGGCTCCGGCCGCTACGACGCCTTCAAGATCGGTGGCAACACCATCGACAAGGCGACCTACAGCGTCGGCCTGGAATTCCGTCCGATCGACAGCCTGCTGTTCCGTGGCAAGTACGGCACCGCGTTCCGCGCGCCCACCCTGTCCGATGCCTTCCAGGGTGTCAGCGGCTACTACGCCAACGGCTCCACCGACTACTACCGTTGCGGCCAGCTGGGCTACGACCCGGCCAACACCACCGGCTGCCCGTATGACAGCGTGTCGGTGTTCGGCACCCAATCCGGCAACCCGGACCTGGAGCCGATCACCGCCGATGTCTGGAACGCCGGCATCGTGTGGGCGCCCATCAACAACCTGTCGGTGTCGGTGGACTACTACAACTGGAAGATCAAGAACGAGGTCAACACCCTCAGTTCCGACCAGTTGCTGCTGGCCGAGTATTACTGCCGCAACGGCCAGACCAACAACACCTCGGCCAGCTGCCAGAACGTCAGCGACTGGATCACCCGCGACGCCTCCGGCGTACTCGATGAGATCTATACGCCGAAGATGAACGTGGCCAGCCAGAACCTGCAGGCGCTGACGGCCAGCTTCAAGTACGTACAGGACATCGGCCGCTTCGGTTCGCTGCAGTTCTCCGGCAACTACACCGACATGCTCAAGCGCGAACTGCAACCGCAGCCGGGCGATGAGTACCTGGACCTGCTGCGCGACCCGTATGCGATGTGGGTGTACGACTCGTACGCCAAGGTGCGCGCCGACGGTTCGATCGGCTGGGCCAAGGACAAGTGGACCACCACCCTGTATGCCAACTACATCGGCAAGACGCCGAACTACATGGCCTACCTGGGCAATGGCTACGACTACGTCCACAGCTCCGGCTACAAGGCCGGCAAGTGGGGTTCGTACACCACCTACAACCTGAGCGTGAACTATCGGGCGATGGACAACCTGACCCTGTCGCTGATGGTCAACAACGTGTTCAACAAGATGCCTGACAACCAGCGGTACAGCTTCGCCGGCACCAGCGGCCAGCCGTACAACAACTACCTGTACAACGCTTATGGCCGTGCCATCTACGTGCAGGCCAAGTACGAGTTCGGCAACAACTGATCCGTCGACGTCGTTTCCTGCAGCAGAAGACCCCGCTCCGGCGGGGTCTTCTGCTTTGGGTGGCACCGGTGCGGTAAGGGAGGGCGGAGCGGCGGCGGCACTGCCAAGGAAGGTCATCGATCTGCTACCTTTCGACCTTGTTCACAATCCAGTCAGCTTCAGCCGATCAACGCGCAGCAAAAGGACAAGACATGCACGTGATTTCCGCTCGCACCCTGTGCGGTGCCCTCTCCATGGCCCTGGCCGGCGCCACGGCACACGCCGCTCCCATCCCGATCGAAGACCTGGCACGCATGCCAGCGTTGCAGTCGGTCTCGATGAGTCCGGACGGCAAGCATCTGGTCGCGTTGATCCCCTCTCCGGGCAACCCGGAAGAAACTGCGCTGGCCAGCTGGGATACCGACGCAATGGGAGGTGCCCCGAAGGTGGTTACGCCCTCGGGCGACCGGATGAAGTTCATTGCCGTGGGCGCTCTCAAGTCCGACCAGATCCTGGCGGTCGGCCGCCAGGAGTGGACCGGGCAGCTTGGGGGGTGTGGCGAGGGCAGCGTATCGGGTGCGACCAAGACATTCGTGGTCAAGACCTACCTGACCGACCAGAGCCAGAAGACCTTCAACGAAGCATTCGCCGACAACACGCGCAAGCTGGGCGTGAGCGAACAGACCCAGCGCTGCCTGGAACTGGGTGGCAGCGCATCGCTGGTCAACATGCTGCCGCTGGATCCGGACCGGGTCATCATCCGCCAGCTCAGCGAGATAACGCTGACCGCCAATTACTACCTGTACAACCTCAAGACCAAGGAAACCGAACTGCTGTTCCGCGGCGGCACCCGCGCCCAGCCTGCGTTGTTCGACCCGCGCAGCGGCAAGGTGCTCGCCAAGAGCCAGATCGAACCGGTCAGCGGCGATTACGACCAGCAGATTCAGATCCTTGATCCGAGCTCCGGGCAGTTCGTACTGCAGAAGCCGCTGCTGACACGCCTGTCCAACCGGCATACGGTCGAGTTGGCTGGTGTGGACGATGCCACCGGCAAGTACTACGTCCTGACCGACCTCTTCTCGGACAAGGTGCAGGCACATCTGTACGACGCCAAGGCGCAGAAGTTCGATCCCGAACCGGTGCTGGCCAATCCAAACTTCTCCATCGCAAGCCTTGTCTTCAGCACCCAGCCGAGCACCTTCAATCAAGTGGTCGGATTCACCATCGATGGCCCTTCGCAACAGACGGTCTACGTCGACCCGACGCTGAAATCGATCCAGGACACGCTGAAGCAAGCTGCGCCGGGAAGGCAGATCGAGATCAGCCGCTACAACGATGATTTCTCGAGGATCCTGTTCCGCGCTACCGGTCCGGATGCACCGCCCTCCCATTTCCTGCTGCTGGATCGGAAAAAGGTGGTGAGCCTGGGCAGCGAGCGTCCGTGGATCAGCAAGGGCACGGTGGGCGAACAACGCTGGGTGAACTACAAGGCACGCGACGGACGGGTCATTCCTGCCATCCTGGATCTCCCTGCGGGCTGGAAGGAAGGCGATGCCGCAGCGCCGGCCATTGTCCATCCACACGGCGGCCCCTGGGCGCGTGACTACGTGCAATGGGATGCCTCCGGCTGGGTCGCGCTGCTGACGTCTCGCGGATATGCCGTGCTTCGCCCGCAGTACCGTGGCTCCTCTGGCCTGGGCCGGGACCTGTGGATTGCCGGCGACCGCGAATGGGGCCAGAAGATGTCCGACGACAATGATGACGGTGCGGCGTGGCTGGTGTCGCAGGGTTTCGCTGCGAAGGACCGCATCGCGATCTTCGGCTACTCCTACGGCGGCTTCGCTGCTGCCGCAGCCACCGTTCGCCCAGGCAGCCCGTATCAGTGCGCGATTGCCGGCGCTCCGGTCACCGATCTCGCACGCTTGGGCACCAGCTGGAGCGACAACCGCCTGCAGCGCATCCTGCAAGGGCAGACGGTCAAGGGCATGGATCCGATGCGCAACACCGCCAGCGCCAACATTCCGGTGATGCTGTTCGTGGGTGACCGCGATGTGCGTACACCCTCTTTCCACGCCCAGGGCTTCTACGAAGCGGTGAAGGACAAGGTGCCTGCGCAGTACCACCTGATTGCCGACCAGCAGCACAGCATGYCGTGGTACCCACGCCAGCAGCGGGAAACGCTGGGCCTCATCGAAGGCTTCCTGAAGAAGGATTGCGGCCCGGGCGGCCTCTGACCCCTAGATCGTGTCGCTGAGCGCCCCCGCCTGGCATCCGCCAGCGGGGGCGTTTCGCATCCACACGATGAATTTCCCTTAAACATCAAAGCATTACAGGCACGCTTCGTTCATCTTGCATTTACTTTACGGCAAACATACACTCCGTTAACCGAAGCGTAACAAATAGGGAAATTACCGAAATGCGCAACGTCATTCGCCTCTCCAAGCCGAGCCGCGTCCCGCTGACCTTGGCGGTTCTGGCCTGTCTACATGTCGCTCCTGCCTTTGCCCAGGAAACACCACAGCAGGAAGCTGCTTCGTCAAGTACCACCCCCGCATCCAAGCGCGCCACCGAACTTGACACCGTCGTCGTCACCGGTTCGCTGATCAAGCGTCCGGAGTACGAGACCACGTCGCCGGTGCAGGTCATCTCGATCGACAAGGCGATCTCTGCCGGTCAGTTCGATACCGCCGACTTCCTGCAGACGTCTTCGATCGCTGCAGGCTCCACGCAGATGAACAACCAGTTCGGCGGCTTCGTCGTCGAAGGCGGCACCGGTGTGCAGACGGTCTCGCTGCGTGGTCTGGGCGCGAACCGCACGCTGATCCTGCTCGACGGCCAGCGTCCCGGCCCGGCCGGTACCCGTGGCCAGGTCGCCGCGTTCGATCTGAACGTCATTCCGCAGGCCATCCTGCAGCGGCTGGAAATCGTCAAGGACGGCTCCTCCTCCATCTACGGCTCCGATGCGCTTGCCGGCGTGGTCAACCTGATCACCAAGAAGAGCATCGACCGTCCGGAGATGACCTACTCCATGAGCGTGCCGCAGCATGGGGGCGGCGAGCAGTTCTCTGCCTCGATCGCCAACGGCTGGAACTTCGATAAGGGCAGTGTCGTGGCGGCCGCGCAGTGGGACCGTCTGAACGCACTGACCGTGGGTGATCGCGATTACTTCCGCTGCGCCGAAGACATGGTCTGGGGCACTGACGGCAAGCGGATCGACCGTGAGGATCGCTCGATCCTGGCCGGCAGCAACCTGGCAGGCTGCAGCACCGGCAACCTGTACGCCAATACCATCATCAACTACAACAACCCGGCAATCCGCTACGTGCCCTCGCCCGATGGCAGCACGGTGGGCCCGTTCCCGGGCTATCGTCCACGCCCGCGCCCGACTCCGACCTACGCCAACGGCGGCACCGCGTACTACCAGGATGTCCTGAACTTCCCGTTCTACCACGACCAGGAAGTGATCAATCAGCGTGAGCGTGCCTCGTTGTACGCCGCCACTGACTTCAGCTTCGACAGTTTCAACTGGAAGACGCAGTTCCTGTACAACCGCCGTGAGACCAAGGCGCACAGTTGGCGCCAGTTCTACCCGACGGTCTACAGCGAGGCCGCCGATGACTACTTCCAGGTCATCATGCCGTTCCCGAGTGACCAGAAGATCACGGTCGACTACTTCTACGGCACCACCAAGTTCGATGGCCAGTTCAAGTCGACCGACAGCTGGACCTGGGAAGTCAACGCTGGCTTCAGCCGCTCCACCGGCAAGTACGGCACGCTGTCGATCGATGTCGACCGCGCCGGCGACCTCGTCTATACCGACGACGACATGCCGGTGAACTACTTCGATCCGGGCTTCCTCAACGGCACCCGCATGAATGAGCTGATTGCCGCCGTGGGCCAGTACCACACCGGCAAGACCACTTACGATCAGACCAGTGCCAACGCGATCTTCAGCGGCAACCTGTTCACCCTGCCCGCCGGCGATGTCGCCTCGGCATTCGGTGTCGAGTTCCGCAAGTACAAGATCGATGACACGCCGTCGGATTTCGCACTCGCGGACCGCGCCTGGAACTCCACCTCTGCCGGCCCGACCCGTGGCACCGACAAGGTCAAGGAAGCGTTCGCCGAAGTCGACGTACCGCTGCTGAAGGGCATCCCGGGCATTGAATCGTTGTCGGTCAACCTGTCCGGCCGCGTGTTCGAATACGACTCGGTGCCGGGCTCGGATCACGTCTGGAAGACCGGCGTGAACTGGCAGATCATCCCGTCACTGCGCGTGCGCGGCACCATGGGTACCTCGTTCCGTGCGCCGGGCCTGTACGAGCTGTACCTGGGCGATCAGACCGGCTTCCTGCCGCAGACCCAGATCGACCCCTGCATCCAGTGGGGCGACAGCAACAACACCTTCATCCGTGCCAACTGCGGAGCGGCCGGCATTCCGGACACCTATACCGGCGGCGGCGGCACTAGCGCCACCATCTATTCCGGTGGCGGCGGCAAGAACAACCTGCAGCCGGAAACGTCCAAGGCCAAGACCCTTGGCCTGGTCTGGAGCCCGACCTTCGCCAACCTCAACGTGGCGCTGGATTACTTCGACTATGACGTGCGCGGTGAAATCACTCAGCTCGACGAGTACGACATCGTGTTCGGCTGCTACGGCTCGGCGGTGTTCCCCAACGCATTCTGTGACCAGATTGTGCGCAACAGCCCGACCAACGCGTCGGCGCCGAACAACATCACCACGATCTACAACAAATACGTGAATATCAACCGCGAGCGCACCCGCGGCTACGACCTCCAGGTCAACTACGACAACGACTTCTCCTTCGGCAAGATTTCCGCTGAAGCGCAGGTCACCTACACCATCGAAGATACGTACCAGCTGTTCGACTCGGCTTCTGACAGTGGTATCACCACCTCCGACCAGGTCGGCTACATCGGCCGGCCGAAGACCGTCGGCCTGGCCAGCGTCAGCCTGGAACGGGGTGACTGGACGTTCAACTGGCAGGGCACGTACGTCAGCAGCACCCAGAACAAGGACCTGGACCGGAACTTCACCTATTCCGGCTACCAGAACGCGACCCGCGACATCAAGGCCGGCTGGCAGTTCCGCCACAGTGTCTCTGTCGGCTACGACATGGATGACTGGAACATCATGGTCGGCGTGCGCAACCTGTTCGACAAGGAGCCGGACCTGATCTCCAACACCGCCGGCACCCGTTATGGCAACACGCCGTTGTACGCATCCCAGTACGACTGGTACGGCCGCACGTTCTTCGCGCGCGTGTCCTACAAGTTCTGATCGCAGCATTGCAGCACATGAAAAGGGCGGCTCCGGCCGCCCTTTTCTTTTGCCTGCGGCAAGCGGGCGGCGCACCGTGACCGCCGATCACCGCCAGCGCTGACACCACGCCCCGCGGCACACAAATGGCTCCTGAATGCGCTGACCGCCCACCACTCCCCGTCGCCACGCAGGAGGCAAGCGATGTACTTGCGAGACACCTTTTTGCGCAAAGCGCGGCTTAACAGGCCATTCACATGTGGCCCATGCCGCCAGACTCGGCACATCACAAATGAGACTAAGCATCTGTATTTGTTGCAATTTCATGTACGCCGTTGACATTCCGGGTGACAAAGTGTGACGAAACCATGCATTTCCCGTTAAGTGCGTGTTAGGTTCGATCAAGGTCAGGACAAACCATGAACATGACCGTAACAACCGCAGGGATGCGGACGATCTTCATCCACTAGGGGGATTCACCACATGACGCACTACCGCACGCCCGGTCGCCACCCGCTGACCAACGCTCTGCTCGCCGGCCTGATGATGGCTGCCGCGGCCCCAGCTCTGGCCCAGGAGGCCAGCTCCGGCAGCAACCCGATCGACCTGGACCGCGTCAGCGTGACCGGCTCGCGCATCGCGCGTACCGGCTTCGTGACCCCCTCGCCGGTCACCGCCATCACTGCCGAAGAAATCCGCGCCACCGGCGCCAACAACATCGGCGACCTGATGGCGCGCCTGCCGGCGCTGAGCCCGACCTATACGCTGGGTAATTCCACCCGCTTCATCGGCACCGCCGGCGTCGGCCTGATGGACCTGCGCGGCATGGGCACCTCGCGTACGCTGGTTCTGGTCAATGGCCGCCGCCATGTCGGCGCCACCTMCGGCTCCTCGGCGGTGGACGTCAACACGATCCCGGTCGAGTGGATCGAACGCGTTGAAGTGATCACCGGTGGTGCATCGGCCGTGTACGGCGCCGATGCAGTGGCCGGCGTCGTCAACTTCATCATGAAGAAGTCGTTCGACGGCGCCGAAGTGCGCGCTCAGACCGGCATGGCCAGTGAAGGCGGCTTCAACCGTTCCTTCATCAGCGCCTCGGCAGGTACCGATTTCGCCAATGGCCGCGGCAGCGCGGCGATCGCCCTGGAATACAGCAAGCAGGACCGCTTTGTCCGCAGCGACCGCGCGATCGGCAACGAATTCCTGGTGTCGGTGCCGAACCCGAACTACGACCCGACCAAGCCCTCCAACGAAAGCAATCCGCAGACCGTCCTCAGCGGCCCGGGTGGCAACCATTCGATCTCCTTCGGCGGCACCTTCACACTGGGTGCGTTCTCGCCCACCAACAAGGCGACCTGGGGCAACCGTTACCAGTTCAACCCGGACGGCACCTACCGCCCGCAGCGCTATGACGGCGTGATGCCGAGCACCACCAGCTGCGTCAACTGCGACTTCGCCGACCTCAATTCGGTGGCCGATCTGCAGCCCGGCTTCGACCGCAAGAGCGTCAATACAGTCGTCAACTTCGATCTGACCGACAACCATCGCCTGTATTTCGAAGGCAAGTACACCGAGACCGTGTCGGACTTCCTAGCCCAGCCGTCGTTCGACCAGACCCTGCGCATCCAGCGCGACAATGCCTACGTTTCGCCGCAGCTGCGCGCCCTGATGGCCGCCAACGGCGCCAGCCAGTTGACCCTGAGCCGCTTCAACGTCGATGCCGGCCAGCGTGGCGAGCACGTGGAGCGCAACACCCAGCGCTTCGTGCTTGGCGTCGAGGGCAACCTGACCGAGAACTGGACCTACGACGTGTACGGCAACTGGGGCCAGAGCGAGGTCAAGCGCTGGAACCTCAACAACCGCATCAACGAGCGTTGGCAGGCAGGCTTGGACACCGTGGTCGATCCGTCCACCGGCCAGATCGTCTGCCGCACCACGCTGAACCCGAACGCGACCAACCCCAACAACGGCAACCGCGTGTATTCGCAGTTCGCACGCGAGGGCTGCGTACCGTTCTCCGTATTCGGCAACGGTGCAGTGACCCAGGCTGCGCGTGACTGGATGAACGTCAAGTCGTTCAACTATTCGCGCCTGCAGCAGTCGGTGTTCAGCGCCTCGCTGGCCAACGCCTCGCTGTTCAGCCTGCCGGCCGGCGACGTCGGCGTGGCCGGTGGCGTGGAATACCGCCGCGAGAAGAGCCGCGAAATCACCGATCCGCTGGCAGCGCAGGGCCTGACCTTCCTCAACGCGATCCCCAACCGGATGGGCAAGTACGACGTACGCGAAGCATTCGTCGAAGCCACTGTGCCGTTGCTGGCCGACATCCCGGGCATCTACAACCTGACCATGGACGCTGCCGGTCGCTGGTCCGACTACAGCAGCATCGGCAAGACCACCACCTGGAAGGTCGGCCTGGACTGGACCATCATCCCGTCCCTGCGCGCCCGCGGCACCCTGTCGCAGGCGGTGCGCGCACCAAGCATTGGTGAACTGTACAACCCGCAGAGCGAGAACTTCGCCACCGTCAACGATCCCTGCAACTACCTGGCCACCAATTCCAACCGTCCCAACACCGCAGCTGATCCGGCTCTGCGCCAGGCCAACTGCTCGGCGCTGGGCGTGCCGGTGGGCTGGGTCGACACCTACACCGCAACGCGCCCGGGTGTCAGCGGCGGCAACCCGAATCTGAAGCCGGAGCGTGCGCGCAGCTTCACCTATGGGCTGGTCTGGCAGCCTGATTTCCTGCAGGGCTTCGGCATGTCCGTGGACTACTGGTGGATCAGTCTGAAGGACGCCATCGGTGCTGTGACTGCACAGACCAATGCCACCCGTTGCGTGGATTCTCCGGGCGGCATCAACAACAGCTTCTGCGGCTTCATCGAGCGCGCACCGGTCGGTGGCAAGACCGATGCCGGCGGCCGGACCTTCCCGGAACATTCGATCAGCCGTTGGGTTGCGCTGAACGAAAACCTGGCTCGTTCGCGTCGCGTCGGCGTCGACCTGGAAATGGACTACCGTTTCAAGCTGGCCGAGGGTGACACGGTGATCCGCCTGGTCGGTACCCGCCTGCTGCAGTCGCGTGAATGGGCCTTCCAGGACTTCCCGACCGAGTACGACGAGAACGTTACCTGGGTGACCGACCCGCGCTGGCGCGGTTCGCTGCAGACCAAGTACTCGCTGGGTCAGTGGCGTGCGTCGTGGGACCTGAACTACGTGAGCAGCAACCTGCGCGTGCAGCCCAAGAGCTACCAGGCCAACCCGGGCCAGACCAGCCCGATCCGCAACGGCTCGTACGTCTACCACAACTTCCAGTTCGGCTACCGCTTCCCGGGCGACAAGATCGACGTCTACCTGGGCGTGGACAACGCTTTCGACAAGGATCCGCCGGTGAACTACTTCGGCTCCGACGTCGGTTCGGCGATGTACGACAACATCGGTCGCTACATGTACATGGGCGCTACCTACAAGTTCTGATCCAGCAACACATGCAGTAACCCGACAGACCCGGCTTTTGCCGGGTCTGTCTTTTTCCGGTACCGGCAAGGCCCCCTTGCGCCCGGCCATGACCTTCGACACCCTTGCAGTGCGGGCCGGCGGCGTATCGTTCGGCCCACGGCCGTTCCCCCGGCCCTTCCCTGACTCACTCGGCCTGGAGGCCATTCAAGTGACCCGTACTCCCAAGATCGTGCTGCTGACCCTGGCCGTTTCGGCCGCGCTGGTCGGCTGCGGCAAGAACGAAACCCCGGCAAAGGATGCCACCGCCTCCACGCCGGCCGCGGCCGACGCCGCCACCACCTACAAGCTCGACGAGAGCAAGCTGCCGGCCTACAACGCCTTCCAGGCCAGCGATCTGGACAGCAACCTTGACGCCTGCACCGCCTTCGGCGACTACGTCAACGGCAAGTGGCTGGCCGCCAACGAGATTCCGGGCGACCGCACCAGCTGGGGCGCCTTCACCATCCTCGACGAGCGTTCGGTGGCCGTGCAGCACCAGCTGGCCGAGCAGGTCGCGCAGGTCAAGAATCCGGCCGGCATCGAGAAGATCGTCGGCGACCTGTGGGCCACCGGCATGGACGAAGCCAAGGTCAACGCCCAGGGCATCGAGCCGCTGAAGGCCGATCTGGCTGCGATCGACGGCCTGCAGGACAAGGCGGCCATCGCCAACTACCTGCGCACCAGCGCCGCCAAGGGCGAGAACGTGCTGTTCGGCTTCGGCGCCGAAGCCGACTTCAAGAACTCGGCCGTGAACATGGCCTATGCCAGCCAGGGCGGCCTGGGTCTGCCGGACAAGACCTTCTATACCGATGCCTCCAAGGCCGACAAGCTGAAGGCCTACCAGGCTCACGTGGCCAAGGTGCTGGAGCTGTCCGGCGTGGCCGCTGCCGATGCAGCAAAGCAGGCTGAAGAAGTCGTCAAGTTCGAGACCCGCCTGGCCAAGGCGTCCAAGTCCAGCGTCGAGCTGTCGCGCGATGTCTCGCTGTACTACCACCCGGTCAGCCTGGCCGAGGCCGATGCGCTGACCCCGAACTTCAGCTGGACCGAGTTCTTCAAGTCGCAGAACGTGGCCGCGCCGGAGAAGTTCTCGCTGGCCATCCCGGCCTTCCACCAGGAAGTGAGCAAGGCGCTGGGCGATACCGATCCGTCGGTGTGGCGCGCCTACCTGCGCTTCCACACCGTGGACAGCGCCTCGCCGTACCTGGCTGATGCGTTCGTGCAGGAAAGCTACGAGTTCTACGGCAAGACCCTCAATGGCCAGAAGGAACAGAAGCCGCGCTGGAAGCGCGTGCTGGGCACCATCGAGAGCGACGCCGGCGAAGCCTTCGGCCAGCTGTACGTGAAGGTCGCCTTCTCGCCGGAAGCCAAGGCGAAGATGGAAGAGCTGGTGAAGAACCTCGCCGCTTCGCTGAAGGAACGCATCCAGGGCCTGTCCTGGATGAGCGAAGAGACCAAGGCCAAGGCCATCGCCAAGTGGGAAACCTTCACTCCGAAGATCGGTTACCCGGACAAGTGGCGTGACTGGTCGGGCCTGCAGACCAACCGTGACAGCTATCTGGGCAACGTGCGCGCGGCCACCGCGTTCAACTACCAGTACAACCTGGCCAAGATCGGCAAGCCGGTGGACAAGACCGAGTGGGGCATGACCCCGCAGACGGTCAACGCCTACTACAACCCGCTGCAGAACGAGATCGTGTTCCCGGCCGCCATCCTGCAGCCGCCGTTCTTCGATGCCAAGGCGGACGACGCGCTGAACTACGGCGGTATCGGTGCGGTCATCGGCCACGAAATGACCCACGGTTACGACGACCAGGGCAGCCGCTTCGGGCCGACCGGCAACTTCGAGAACTGGTGGACCGAAGCCGATTCGAAGAACTTCGCTGGCCTGACCGGCAAGCTGGTCAAGCAGTTCGACCAGTACAAGGTCGACGGCCAGGCCGTGAACGGCCATCTGACCCTGGGCGAGAACATCGCCGACCTGGGTGGCCTGGCCACCGCCTACGACGCATTGCAGAAGGCGTCGGCCGGCAAGGAAGACGCGAAGATCGATGGCTTCACCCGCGATCAGCGCTTCTTCTTCAACTGGGCCACCGTGTGGCGCACCAAGTACACCCCGGAGAACGCCAAGGTCCGCCTGGCAACCGACCCGCACGCGCCGGCGCAGTTCCGCGCCGTCGGTGCGCCGTCGAACCTGCCGACCTTCACCGCGGCCTTCCAGTGCAAGCCGGGTACGCCGATGTCGCGCACCGGCGACTCGCAGGTGGTGATCTGGTAAGCCACGGCTGAGGCCACGGCTTGCCTGCAGAGGCCCGGGATTTCCCGGGCCTTTGTTTTTCCGCGCGGTGGAGATCATCTGCGTCGTTGCAGACGTCACAGCGCATGCATCTCCCACCCTGCCCGGCTTGCTATAGTTCGCCCGCCCTCAATCCATCACGGATTCGTTCTACATGCCCAACTTCCGTCCGCTTGCCATCGCCCTGGGCATCAGCCTGGCGACCCTGGTTCCGACCCACGATGCGTTCGCCGCCAAGAAGAAGGCCGCACGCGCCCCGGCCGTCAGTGCGCAGTGCAGCGATTTCTACGACGCCACCAACGCAGGCTGGCTGAAGGCCAACCCGGTGCCGCAGACCGGCGCCGCCACCGCACTGGGCCAGCTGGTCGACCGCAGCCGGCAGCAACAGCGTGAACTGCTGGACGCCTCGATGAAGGCGCCGCAGGGCAACGTGCAGAAGCTGCTGGGCGACTTCTGGGCCAGCGGCCTGGACGAAGCGGCCGTGGAAGCCGACGGCTCCAACCCGATCGCACCGCTGCTGACCCGCATCAACGCGATCAAGAAGGCCAAGGATGTCCCGGCCTCGATCGCCGCGCTGCACCAGGTCGGCATCCCGGTGGCCTTCAACTTCGGTCCGGACGTGGACCTGAAGGCGCTGGACCGCCACATCGGTTACTTCATGCAGGGCGGCATGGGCCTGCCTGATCCGGCCTTCTATACCCGCACCGACGCCGACACCGTCGCGTTGATGGGCCGCTATCGCAACTACGTCAAGCAGATCCTCGCACTGACCGGCACCCCGGCGGCCAAGCTGGACGCCGAGTCGCAGGCGGTGATCGCGCTGGAAACCGAACTGGCGCGCAACGCGCAGTCGCTGGCGGGCATCAACAACCCGTTCAACAACTACGCGCCGATCTCCACCAAGGACCTCAACAGCCGCTACCGCAACCTGCAGCTGGACGCGTTCCTGAAGGCGCAGGGCGTCAACGATGACCTGGTGTCGCTGGCCGATCCGGCGCTGTTCAAGCAGCTCGACGGCATGGTCACCAAGCTCAAGCCGGACCAGTGGAAGGCCTACCTGCGCTGGCGCGTGGGCGACTCGATGGCGCCGTACCTGTCCAAGGCGTACCGCGATGCGGAGTTCGAATTCCGTGGCCGCGTGCTGCGTGGTGAAACCCTGCCGCCGCAGCGCTGGGAAAGCGTGCTGGACGCGATCAACGTGGCCGCTGGCCCGATGGTCGGCCGCGAATACGCAGCCCGTTACCTGTCCGCCGAAGACCGCCGCCAGGCGGCCTGGATCGTCGACAAGGTGCGTGAAGTGCAGATCGAAGCGGTCAAGAACAACAGCTGGATGAGCGCCGAGGCCAAGACCGAAGCGCAGGCCAAGCTGGCCGCGCTGAAGATCGAGATCGGCACCCCGCTACGTGACCTGGACTACAGCGTGCAGCCGATGGGCCGTGGTTCGTTCGGCGGCAACATGCTGATCGCGTCCACCTGGCGCCACCGCGAGGAAATGAAGCGCATCGGCAAGGGCAACGCCGACCGCCGCTGGGACGTGCTGCCGCAGCAGCCGTCGCTGGCCTATGACCTGGCGCAGAACCGGCTGATCGTCACTGCGGCGATCCTGCAGGGCCCGGTGTTCAACGCCAAGGCCGATGCCGCCGACAAGTTCGGCAGCTTCGGCGGCCTGGTCGGCCACGAGCTGACCCGTGCGATCGATGCCAAGGGTGCGCTGGTCGATGCCAAGGGCGAACTGCGCAGCTGGTGGACCCCGGCCGACAAGACCGCTTGGACCCTGCTCGGCACCCGTGTCGCCACCCAGTACGGCGCCTACGAGTTCCCCGGCGTGAAGGGGGCCAAGGTCAACGGCATGCTGACCCAGGAAGAGAACCTGGCCGACATCGCCGGTCTGGAACTGGCCTGGGCCGCGTACACCGCGCAGGAGCCGAAGGCCAAGCCGGCACAGCAGCAGGGCTTCTTCCGCGCCTGGGCTGCGCTGTGGCCGCAGCAGCTGTCGCCGAACGAGGCCGCACGCCGCCTGACCGCCGACATCCGTGCACCGGGTCGCTGGCGCACCAATGGCCCGCTGTCGAACCTGCCGGCATTCGGCGCCAGCTTCAGCTGCAAGCCGGGCCAGCCGATGCAGCGCACCGACGGCGAGCAGATCAAGGTCTTGCGCTGAGGTTCATGCAACAGCAATAACGGAAAGGGCGCCTTCGTGGCGCCCTTTTTCGTCGGTGGACATCACGCGGGCTTCAACGTTCCCCGGTAATGCACGATCCGCCCCACCACCGGCGCGCCGATCTCCACGTCGAAGACGAAGCGCCCATCCTCGTCACTCTCGAAACTGTTCTCTCCGGGCAACAGCCACTGCGGCAACGGCAGGCCCAGGATCGACCAGCGTCGCGGCACCAGTTGCAGCCGCCCGTCGTCGACCAGAAGCGCCAACGCTACCGATACCGCACCGAAGCGTTCGACCAGCAGCGCTTCGTTGCGCCCCTGCCCCTGCGTCTGCAACGAAGAGAAACGACGGCCGGCAAAGGTCCGTGTCCAGCGCTCACCACCCGCCTCTGCGGTGAACTCCACGCTGACCGGCACCGCCTCGCCCGCTGCCGGAAAACCGAACACTTTCCCCAGCAACCGCGACAACAACCCAGCACCGCGTTCGACCGATGCCGTGCCGCTCCAGCGCTTGGCTGCAGACGGTGCGTGCAACGCCTGCACGCTGGCCGGCAGCTGCGCGTACGCGCTGCCCAGCAGGCGCTGGTACAGGCTGGCACCGGGCATGTCGCGGCGGAAACCGGTATGGATCGTGCGCCCGTCGAACAGCCGGTCGTAGTCGGACAGTTCCAGCGCATGCGTGGCCGGGCGTGCACCCGGTGACGGCCGATCACCGGCCAGCTGCTTGCGGATCACCGCTTCGATCGCCATCGACGGGATGTACGGGCCGTCATCGGCTTCGGCCAGCAGGTGCCAGCTCTGTTCCACACGCGCACCATCGCGGGTGCCCACGGCACGCACGATCATGCCGCCGCGATGCTCGCCGAACTTCATCAGGTTCAACACGGTGTAGAACAACCGCGAGCATGGCTCCAGCGATGGCAGTTTCAGGTGCAGGCGCGCCTTGGCCAGCACATTGAGCACGCGATGCAGGATCTCCGGCACCGGGCCAGCCCCCATCCAGATGTCGGTCATCGTCGGATGTGCGGGTGGCAGCACCTGCAGATCGGGCACATCCACCAGCGAGAAATGCAGGTTGCGCAGCGGCAGCCGCCCCGGCACCGCGACGGTGAAGCGGCGACTCTCGGCAAGGCCGATGCCGTGCCCATCGCGACCGTTGCGGCGCAGCTTCACCGGCGCACCGGCATAGCCGACCACCGCACGCATCACGTTCAGGCCGATGCCGGCATACGGCGATGGCGCGATGCCGCCCTCCACGCTGACGATGTCCATGTGCGTGGCCATCTCGCGCAGCACCGCGGCGGTCAGTACGGGGAAGCTGCTGACGCCCGACAGCACGTAGATGCCAGCCGCCCTGGCCTGCGCGTCGTACTGCGAAACGCCGAACACGAAGTCTGCCGCGTCGGCGAAGTCCAGATAATCAATGCCGGCGGCGATGCAAGCTTCGATCGCGCCATAGCGGTGTTCGCCATAGTCCTGGAAAGGACCGGAGGCATCCACCACCAGGTCCGGTCGCTCGGCCTGCAGGGCCGTGGCCAGCCGTTGCCGGTCGACCTGCAGTGGGCGCAGTGTCGATTGCCCCACGTAGCTTGCACAGAAGGCCTGTGCCGCTGCCAGGTTGCGGCCACCGATCAGCAGTTCCAGCATCGGCAGGTCGGCCAGCAAGCGGACCAGGCGCCCCCCGAACACCCCATAGCCACCCAGAATCAGGATCTTCACGCATCATCCCTGTCGTGTCGTCCGGCCATGGTAGCGCGGCGCCGGCAGCTCCCGCAGTGCAGCACGATCCGGCATTAACACCGCCCATGCTATCGCTGCGCCTTCGTCCACTGCGGAGCCCCGCCATGGCTCACAAAAACACGATCTGCGTCTGGTATGACAACGGTGCGCTCGAGGCCGCCACGTTCTACGCAAAGACCTTTCCCGACAGCGAAGTAACCGCTGTGCATCACGCGCCCGGCGACTTCCCCGACGGCAAACAGGGGGACGTGCTCACCGTCGAATTCACGGTCTGCGGCATTCCCTGCGTCGGCCTCAATGGTGGCCCGACCTTCAAGCACAGCGAAGCGTTCTCGTTCCAGATTTCCACCGAGGACCAGGCCGAGACCGATCGCCTGTGGAATGCCATCGTCGGCAACGGTGGCCAGGAAAGCCAATGCGGCTGGTGCAAGGACCGATGGGGCGTGTCCTGGCAGATCAGCCCGCGCATGCTGATCGAAGCGGTGACCAGCAAGGACAAGACCCTGGCCAAGCGCGCCTTCAACGCGATGATGCCGATGAAGAAGATCGACATCGCCACCATCGAAGCGGCGATCCGCAACGCATGACGACGTTGGACACGATCATCGTTGGCGGCGGCCACAACGGGCTGGTGTGTGCGGCGTATCTGGCGCGCGCGGGGCAGCGGGTGCTGGTGCTGGAACGTCGCGGCATCCTTGGCGGCGCGGCTGTGACCGAGGAGTTCCATCCAGGCTTCCGCAACTCGGTGGCCTCGTACACGGTGTCGCTGCTGCAGCCGAAGGTGATCGAGGAGCTGCAGCTGCATGCGCACGGACTGCGCATCGTCGCGCGGCCGGCCAACAACTTCCTGCCATTGCCTGATGGCCGCTACCTGCTGTCCGCACCTGGCCGCACCCAGGCTGAGGTGGCGAAGTTCTCCGAACGTGATGCGCAGGCGCTGCCCGCCTATGAAGCGCGCCTGGAGGTATTTGCTGATGTGCTGCGCGACTGGGCGCTGCGTCCGCCGCCCGACCTCGGGGTGATGGCTGGCTGGCGTGCGTTGCCGGCGTTGTGGCAGATGGGCCGGTTGGGACGGGAGTTGGCCGCACTCGCCCCTGCACTGCGCCAGGAACTGCTTGACCTGTTCACGCTGTCGGCCGCCGAGTACCTGGATCGCTGGTTCGAAAGTGAGCCGATCAAGGCCCTGTTTGGTTTCGATGGCATTGTTGGCAACTACGCCAGCCCGTACACGCCAGGCAGCGCCTACGTACTGCTGCATCACGTGTTCGGCCAGTGCAACGGGGTCAAGGGCGCGTGGGGCCACGCCATCGGTGGCATGGGCGCGATCAGCCAGGCCATCGCCGCGTCCGCGCGTGCGGCCGGCGCCGAGCTGCGCGTCGATGCCGGCGTGCAGCGCCTGCTGGTTGAGGACGGGCGCGTGGTCGGCGTCGCGCTGTCCGGCGGCGAGAGCCTGCGCGCACGTGCCGTGGTGGCCAACGTCAACCCGAAGCTGCTGTACGAACAACTGCTGCAGCCCGCCCAGGTTCCCGTCACCACCCGTGAACGCATGGCGAACTGGCGCTGCGGCTCGGGCACGTTCCGGATGAACGTGGCGCTGTCGCGGCTGCCGGATTTCCGCGCCCTGCCCGGCCCCGGCGATCACCTCAGTGCAGGCATCATCATGGCGCCCAGCCTGGATTACATGGACCGTGCCTGGCTGGATGCACGCCGCGAGGGGTGGTCGCGCGAGCCGATCGTGGAGATGCTGATTCCGAGCACGCTGGACGACTCGTTGGCGCCACCCGGGCAGCATGTGGCCAGCCTGTTCTGCCAGCACGTGGCACCGGTGCTGCCCGATGGCCGTCACTGGGATGATCACCGCGATACCGTTGCCGACCTGATGATCGCCACCGTCGATCACTACGCTCCCGGCTTCGCCGACAGCGTGCTTGGTCGACAGGCACTGTCACCCTTGGATCTGGAACGGACGTTCGGGCTGATCGGTGGCGACATCTTCCACGGTGCGCTCAGCGCCAACCAGCTGTTCTCGGCGCGGCCCATGGTTGGCCAGGCCGGCTATCGTGGCGCCCTGCCCGGCCTGTATCTGTGCGGCGCGGGCACGCATCCGGGCGGTGGGGTGACCGGCGCGCCCGGGCACAACGCGGCGCAGGTGGTGTTGGCCGATGCATGAAATGCGTGCCAACCAAGGTTGGCACCTACCCGCGTGGGACAAGGTGTGCCAACCAAGGTTGGCACCCACCTGCGCCTCACTTCACGCTGCGCAGGTGGTTCGGGCGCTTCGGCGGGCCGGGCGGACGACGCTTGTTGAACGGCGGTTGGCCGCGCCAGTAGCGGATCAGCAGCCAGCCGAACAGCATGCCGCCCAGGTGCGCGAAATGGGCCACGCCCGGCTGCCAGCCGGTCATGCCCAGCACCAGCTCGCCGACACCGAACAGGATCACGAACGTACGCGCCTTCATCGGAATCGGCGGGAACAGCAGCATCACCCGCTGGTTGGGGAACAGCATGCCGTAAGCCAGCAGCAGGCCGAACACACCACCGGACGCGCCCAGCACCGTGGCCGGATTGTCGAGCATCGTACCGACCAGCAACTGGCACACGCCGGCACCGACCACGCACACCAGGTAATAGGTCAGGAAGCGCTTCTCACCCCAGGTCTGTTCCAGCGGCGCGCCGAACATGAAGACGGCCAGCATGTTGAAGAACAGATGGAAGAAGCTGCCGTGCAGGAAGCCGTAGGTCAGCAGCTGCCAGGGCTGGAAATTGCCGCCCGGCGAGAACGCATCGAAGCCCTGCTGCAGCGGCTGCAGCATGAACGGCTCGAAGGTCTGCATGCCGAGCAGGAACGGCTGCTGCAGCAGGAACAGGATCGCGTTGGCGATCAACAGGGCCTTGGTGACGGTTGGCAGTCGCGGGAACATGGGGACACCGGCATGGAACGGCCTCCATCATAGCCGCAGCACCGTGTCTTGTTGGCGACCGGCAGGCGTAGCCTGTTCAGTCGCCAGCGGCGCTCAACCGGGGCCCCACACGGCCGCATCCAGCGCTGCAACCGGATCGGTCGCGGGCATCCGCACCCGGCCATTCTCCACCACTACGCCCTCGGCACGCAGCCGCTGCGACTGCTCGCGCCAGCCGGCCGACCCTTCTTCCATGGCAATGCGCCCATCCGAGCGCAGCACGCGGTGCCAGGGCAGGTCTGGATCGTCGTTCTGGCCGAGGATGCGTGCGGTCAACCGCGCGCGCCCAGGCAGGCCGGCACGCATCGCCACCTGGCCGTAGCCCATCACCTTGCCAGGCGGAATCGCACGGATCACCGCCAGGATGCGCGCACGCGCCTGCTCCGGCGTCAGCGTCGCAGGCGGGTCACCAGCAGTACGCCGATCAGCACCAGTACGGTGCCGGCGATCTGCGCCGGCCCCATCGGTTCGTCGAGCAGCCATAGGCTCATCACGATGGTGGAAACAGGGCCCAGCATACCGACCTGCGCGGCCAGCGACGAACCCACGCGCTGCACCGCCAGCATGATCGCCAGCACCGGCAGCACCGTGCACACGGTGGCGTTGACCAGCGACAGCCACTGCACCGGCGCCGGAGCCTGCCACAGCAGCGGCAGCGGATGGGTCACCGCGAAATGCAGCAGCACCAGCGCGCTGGCCACGCAGCTGGCATAGGCGGTCAGCCGCACCGCACCGATGCGCGCCACCACCTGCCCACTGCCGAACAGGTACAGCGCATAGCTGAGTGCACTGCCCAGCACCAGCAGGCTGCCGAGGATGATCTGCCCGCCCTCACGCTGCAGATCGTGGCCGAAGGCGATCAGCACGCCGATATAGCTCAGCACCAGCGCGCCGACCTGCCAGCGACCCGGCCGCTGCCGCGCCAGCAGCACGTTGATCAGCAGCACCAGGGTCGGGTTCAAGTACAGGATCAACCGTTCCAGGGTCACGCTGATGTACTGCAGGCCCTGGAAATCCAGCAGGCTGGACAGGTAGTAACCGGTGAAGCCAAGCCACAGCACGCGCGCGCGGTCGGCCCACGACAGCGGCGCCGCACGGCGCGAGGCCCACACCGCCATCAGCACGAACAGCGGCAGCGCCATCAGCATGCGCAGCGCCAGCAGCGTGGTCGCGTCCACGCCATGGCGCAGCCCCAGCTTGACGATGATCGCCTTGCCCGAGGCAGCAATGGCGCCGATCGCAGCCAGGCCGATGCCGCCCAGAGCGATGCGCGGGGACGTGGTGGCGATGCGGGGGGAAGAAGTGGACATCAGGAAGAAAACGGGCCGCATGGGCGGCTGGAAGCAGCCGGATTGCTTCCAATTGTCTCATGGCACTTCCGGGCGAACGATCCGATGTCCGTTCATGCTCACTGCAATTCCTGATCCACGCATGGCGTGAATCTACGTGTCGACCAAGGTCGACACCCACCAACAGCAACACAGAACGCCGGTCCGACAGATCGCAGGAATCTGTCGAAGGCGGGGTGGGTCCGGTTGCGGGGGCGTGAGCCGCATGGGCCCGAGGTATACCTCGGGCGGGTTGGGCAGGACGCCCAACCCCGGTCTTGCCGTGTGCGCAGGACAGCGCACGCGAGCAAGCTGCGACCGAGCTTGCGGGGGTGAGGGCGCTTTGCTTGCGAAGCACTGCTTCGCAAGCGCCCGAACGCACAGCCGCCAGCGGCTGGGCCGGGCCCCGGAGGGGGACTTGCAGCGTCCCCCGCAACCGGATCCACCCCGCCATGCCACAGGAAGCACGCTTTTGCTGTTGCTTCGGCTGTTGATCTTGAGGTTGCCGGCCAGCGGCCGGCACTACCGTGAGTGTCGGCTCAGCGCATCAACACCACTTCTTCAGCAGACGTCGGGTGAATCGCCACCGTGTCGTCGAATTGCGCCTTGGTCGCACCCATCTTCACCGCCACCGCGAAACCCTGCAGGATCTCGTCGGCCGCTTCGCCGAGCAGGTGTATGCCGACCACACGCTCCTCCGGGCCGGCACAGACCATCTTGAACAGGCTGCGCTGGGTGCCGTTGGCCAGCGCCTGCAGCATCGGCCGGAAACGGCTGTGGTACACCGTCACCTGGTCGAAGCGCGCACGTGCATCTTCCTCGCTCATGCCCACTGCGCCGAGCGGCGGGTGCGAGAACACCACGCTGGCCACGTTGTCGTAATCCATCTTCGCGTCCGGGCGGCCACCAAACAGGCGATCCATCAGACGGCGCGATGCAGCCACGGCAACCGGCGTCAGCCCGACCTTGCCGGCGATGTCACCGACCGCATGCACGCTCGGCACGGCCGTGGTCTGCCACTCGTCCACCTCTACCTGCTGGTGTTCGCCGATGCCTATACCGAGCGCCTCCAGGCCGAGATCCTTGCTGTTGCCGCGCCGGCCGGTAGCGAAGAAGACGGCGTCGAACACGCTGTCGATCGGGCCGTCGTGACCGAAGGCACGCACGCGTTCGCCGTCGCGCGTCAACTCGCGCAGACGATAATCGAAGTGGATGCGGACACCCTGCTGGCGCAGGTTCTCGGCCAGCTGCGCGGTCAGCTCGTAGTCGAAGCGCTCCAGCAGGCGACTGCCACGCACCAGCAGGCTCACCCTGCTGCCCAGCGCCTGCAACAGCCCGGCAAGTTCCACCGCGATGTAGCCGCCGCCGATGATGGCGACGTCGGCCGGTGCTGCACGCAGGTCGAAGAAATCGTCGGACACCAGGCCCAGTTCGGCGCCGGGAATGTCGGGCCGCTGCGGATGCGCCCCGGTGGCGATGAGGATCTGCGCAGCGCTGTACTGCACGCCATCACTGCACGCCACCGTGTGCGCATCCAGCAGATGGCCACGGGCAGGAATGCGCACCACGCCGGTTTCATCCAGGCGCTTGTGATAACTGGTGTGGATGTTGCTGATGTAGGCCTGGCGATGGATCACCAGCTCTTTCCACGACAGCGCCGGACGCGCCTCCACGTCGAAGCCCATCGCGCTGGCCAGGCCGATGCGCTCGGCCAGGTCGGCCGCCAGCCACATCGCCTTCTTCGGCACGCACCCTACATTCACGCAGGTACCGCCCAGTTCACCTGGCTCCAGCAGGGCAACACGCTTGCCATGCTGCGCGGCGCGGATGGCGCCGGCCAGGCCAGCGGAACCGCCGCCAAGGACGATCAGATCGTAGTCATAAGAGGGAGTGTTCATCGGAATCGCTCGGGTCGACAGGGAACAGGATCGATGGCGGGCGCGCGCCCGCAGAAAAGATCGACGGGCAGCTGGCTGACGCAGGCGCTCATGCTGCTGCGAGCATGCCATGACCCGCTGCAGGGCAGACGTGAGGGTGTGCAATGGCGTGCTTGACGATGCACGCAGCCATGCAGATCGCCAGGCGCGCGCCCTGCATCGATCACCGCTGCCCAGCCCCACGGCGCATCGCTGGCCATTGCTGGTACGTCATCGCACGCCACAGCCATTCCATCGGACCGAAGCGGAAACGACGCAGCCACAGATGGCTGAGGCTTACCTGTGCAGCGAACAGCAGCAAGGCGAACAGCAGCTGCCAGGCACGCGGTACTGCATCGAACCACCCCAGCCCGTAGTGATAGAACAGCAACGTACAGACCACCGATTGACCAAGGTAATGGGTCAGCGCCATCCGGCCGACTGGCGCCAGCCAGCCCATGCGCGCACGCCAGTGCACGATCCAGGCCAGGTAGCCCAGGCACATCGGCACGCCGCCCACGGCCACCAGCGCCATTGCCGAGGTGGTCGGCAGGTCATAGACACCCGGGGCCAGATAGGGCTTCCACAACACACCCGCCAGGGTGACCAGCAGGCCCAGAGGCAATGCGATCCAGCGCAGGCCGGCATACAACCGCGGGAAACGCTCCGGCGCGGTCAATGCGCCGCTGCCGGCGAACCAGGCCCCCAACAGGAACATGCCCAGCACTTCGGGCCCGGAAATGAACATGCCACCCAGCGACGCGCCGAACTCATGCAGGCGCTGCACGTTGGCCTGCATCCAGTCACCCTGGCCGTACACCAGGCGTTGCTGGTCGATGCCCTGCTGCGCGTCGACCAGCATCTTCTGCAGGTCCTGCGGGGTGGCCATCGACACCATCGCGCCGACCAGCAGCATCAGCGCAACACCCAGCGCATACACCAGCAACCCCATCCAGGGCAGCCAGCTGCGCGGTGCCTCACGGCAGGCCAGCAATGGCAGCGAGGCCAACGCATACAGCACCAGGATGTCGCCCGACCAGACCAGCAGTGCATGGCACAGGCCGATCAGCAGCAGCCCGGCGCTGCGGCGCAGGTAGAACGGAGTGAACTGGCGGCCCGCTGCCTCGGCGCGCTGGGCCATCACCGCAAAGCCCGCCCCGAACAGCAGCGAGAACAGGGTGAAGAACTTTCCCTGCACGAACACATAGACGAACGCATCAGCCCAGTAGTCGATGCCCTGCCAATGCGCGTCGATGCCCGTAAAGGCCAGGTCCAGCGGCCCGCTGAGGGCCTCGATGTTCATCAGCAGGATGCCCAGCAGGGCGAAGCCACGCAGTATGTCCAGCAGGGCGATGCGTTCGCCGGAAGCCACCGGTTGCAGGGAAGGGGAAGCGGTGTTCACAGGGCATCCGGCGTGCAGGTCCGTCATTATGCCGCCGGCCTGCGGACCGTGGATGGCTCCGCCCTGTTCCACATACGCAACGGCCCGCCGAGGCGGGCCGTTGCTGCCATCACTATCGCGACGCGATCAGTGCTGGTGACCGCCGTCGCCGTGGACGTGGCCGTGTTCGAGCTCTTCCTTGCCGGCTTCGCGCACGTCGACGATCTCGACGTCGAAATGCAGGTCCTTGCCGGCCATCGGATGGTTCAGGTCGACGTCGACCACGCTCATGCCGACCTTCTGCACGGTCACGGCACGCGGGCCGAAGTTGGTCTGCAGCACGACCTGCTGGCCCGGGACCAGCTTGGCGGTACCGAAGTGCTTCTTCGGCACGCGCTGGGACAGGCCATCACGGCGCTCGCCGTAAGCATCGGCCGCCTTGACGTCGACGTCGAAGGTCGCGCCGGCTTCCTTGTCCATCATGGCGTTTTCCAGGCCCGGGATGATGTTGCCGTGGCCGATCAGGATCGCCAGCGGCTCGCCGCGGTCCTTGGACGATTCGATCGTCTCCTGGCCGGCCTCGGAGACGGTGTAGTGGAAGCGGACAACGCGGTCTTTTTCGATCTTCATGCGCAACTCTGTCTGGATCTGCCGGAGGCAGGCGGGTTGGGGCGGGTTGTCGCCCGGCGGGGACGCCGCCATCATGACGGCCAATCCAAGGTCGCGCATTATCCGGAGAACATGCACATCACGCCAGTTTCGTCCGGCACGCGCCGGCTCCTCGCGCCCGCCCTGCTGCTGGCCCTGCCCCTGCTGCTGACCGCCTGCGGCGGCGGCAAGGCCGTCCGTTCCGCACCGCCACCGCCTGCGGCAGGCTGGCCCAGCACCACTCCGGACAACCCCGAAGCGGCCAATTCGGTGCTGATGCGTGCCATCAGCCTGGTTGGCACGCCCTATCGCTACGGCGGCAACACGCCTGAATCCGGCTTCGACTGCAGTGGTCTGGTCGCCTACGTCTACCGTGAAATGCTGGATCTGAAGCTGCCGCGGACCTCACGCGACCTGGCGGCGGTTCAGGGCCCGAAGATCGACCCGAAGCGCCTGGCGACCGGCGACCTGGTCTTTTTTGGCAGCCGCGGCAGTGTCAGCCACGTCGGTATCTACGTGGGCGAAGGTCGATTCGTGCACGCCCCGAGCACCGGCGGAACGGTCCGCCTTGATTCCCTCAGCGGCCCCTATTGGAAGGACCACTACACAGGGGCGAAACGGGTCCTTCGCTAAAATGAACAGGCGATATGTTCAAAACTGTGACAGATATCACCGCGCAACTAACGATTTATTAACGGAATTTTTAACTTATTACTGCTTTTACAGGGCATGATGCCCCATCGTTTTTTTCCTTGTGACCGACGCGTGACGACAAACGACCCGACGTGCCAAGGCCAGACCGCCGCTTCTTCGCGTAGTGTCCGCCCGCTTCTGCTGGGCCTGGCATTGTGTCTGACCAGCCTTCCCGCCTGGTCGCAGTCCGCTCCCACCCGTACCGATGCGACCCCGGCTGCTACCGCCGAGACCGCCCCTCGCGCAGCCGCCAAGGCCGACGCCACCGCTCCGCAGCGCAGCCGCGCCGATGCCGCCGCCAGCGCCACCCTGGCCGCCCTGCTGCCGCACCTGGCCGCCAATGACACCATTCCCCTGATGGACCGCTCGGCCATGGTGGCCGGTGACCTCAGCCGCCTCCTCGCCAATTACGACACCAGCAGCGCCGCCAATGGCAGCGTCGTGGTCGGCAACGCTGCCGACAACGGCAAGGTGCAGTCGCTGCTGCGCCGGGCCATGACCCTGCTCGGCACCCCGTACCGTTGGGGTGGCAGCAATCCGGACAGCGGCTTCGACTGCAGTGGCCTGGTCGGTTACGTGTTCCGCTCGGCCCTGGGCATCGAGCTGCCGCGCGTCTCGCGCGAAATGGCGCATGACGCCAATGCCGAACTGATCAACGACCGCGCCGCGCTGGCTGCAGGCGATCTGGTGTTCTTCGGCCGCAAGGGCCGGGTCGACCACGTCGGCATCTACGTGGGCGATGGCCGCTTCCTGCACGCCCCAAGCACCGGCAAGGACGTCCGCGTCGACACCCTGCTCACCGGCTACTGGGGCAACAAGTTCATGCAGGCCCGCCGGGTCGACCTCTGATCCGGGGTCATCTGCGCATTGCCTGAAAAGCCGCTGCCCTGCAGCGGCTTTTTCATTGGGCGGCTGGCCGTAACCGGGGCCGCTGGCCGCTGGCCGCCGCTTGCTGCGTTGGTCCTTGATGTCAAGGTTGCAGTGACCGCGACAGGCCGACCGTGTTCGGCCACAGCATCCCGGCGCGGGGCGGCGCGCCGGGTGCCCGGCTGGGCCGCCCGTGTTGCCTGGGGGAAAGGAATGGCGGCAAGCCTGGAGATTCCATCGCGTTGCGCAATCTGGTTCGGCCAACCGCAGGCAGCCGAGCGGGGTGCGCTGGCGGCGGCCGGTTGGCAACTGCGCTGCGTCAGCCCTGCCCCTGCCATGGCCATCGGCCTGCGCGGCCGCGACCACCTGGTGGCCATCGTCGATCTGCGTCACCTTGATGCCGACGCCGTGCAGCTGCTGCTGCCATGGATCGAGCGGCATCACCACCTGCCCTGGCTCGCCGTGCTGCCCCCTGGACTGGGCAGCGCTCCGCCCGCGTGGGGGCCGCTGCTGCGCGCGTGCCGCGACCAGTTCGCGCTGCCACTGGAACTGCACGATCTGCTGTCGGCAATGCAGCGGCAATCCGAGGGCGACGACGCGTTGCCGCACATGGTCCGCGAGTCCGGCAACCTGCCGGCGCTGATCGGCGACAGCACCGCCCTGCTGTCGGTGCGCGCCTCCCTGCATAAATTCGCTCCGGTCGACCTGCCGGTGCTGGTCACCGGCGAGACCGGCACCGGCAAGGAACTTGCCGCGCAAGCGCTGCATGCCTTGTCCGGGCGCGCCGGCAAACCGTTCCTGGCGATCAACTGCGGCGCGATCCCTGCCAATCTGGTGCAGTCCGAACTGTTCGGCCACGAGCGTGGGGCCTTCACCGGTGCCGCCCAACGCCGCATCGGTCTGTTTGAAAGTGCCCACGGCGGCACCGTGTTCCTCGATGAAGTCGGCGACCTGCCCGCCGACGCACAGACCAGCCTGCTGCGGGTGCTGCAGGAGGGGACGCTGGAACGGGTCGGCAGCAACCAGCCGCTGCGTGTGGACGTGCGCGTACTGGCAGCCACCCACGTCGAACTCGAACAGGCGGTGGCCCAGGGCCACTTCCGCCGGGACCTTTACTACCGCCTCAATGTCCTGCGCTTGCCGATGCCCGCGCTACGCGAACGTGGCAGCGATGTCCTGCTGTTGGCCGAGCACTTCCTGCGCGGCTTCCGCCAACGCCACCCCGGCCGCGCACGCGGGTTTGATCCCGGTGCACGCCAGGCCATGCGCGGGTTCGACTGGCCCGGCAACGTACGTGAGTTGTTGAACCGCGTGCAGCGGGCAGCGATCGTGGCCGAAGGCGAGCTGATCAACGCCGCTGACCTGGACCTGGCAGAGCCGGACGCCCCTGCGCGGCGCGCGCTGCTGCAGGATGCGCGTGGCCAGGTGGAGCGCGATGTACTGCTGCAGGCCCTGCGCCAGCATGGCTACAACGTGTCGGCGTGTGCGCGGCACATGCAGATCTCGCGGGTCACGATATACCGGTTGTGCCGCAAGCATCATCTGGAACTGCCGGCGCAGCGCTGACAACGCAGGCCCCTGCGCGGCCGGGCATGCACCGACACCAGCAAAGCGCGGCCGTGCAGCGCCGCGCCATGCCGGGCTGCCGCGCTTACAACATGTACGGCACCTTGAACGCCAGCGTGAAGTCCGGCGCATCCGGGGTCAGGCCGATGCCCAGCAGCGTCACCAGCGTGGTGTGCTGGTTCAACGCGTAGGTCACGCCGAGATTGAGCGAGGCCGCATTGGCATCGCTGCCGATCACCTTCACCCATTCACCGCCCTTGAACCGGGTCGAGGCGCGCGTGCTGATCTTGTCGCTGAAGGAAATGCTCAGGCTGGTGCGCTCGTTGAACGCGAAGGCCACGCCGGCACCGAAGTACACCGAACCGCCCAGTTTCACATCGCCGGGATTGACCGTATCCGGGTTGCTGTCGATATCGCTGAAACCGCGCGGGAACGAATGGATGTAGCCGGCGTTGGCGAACAGGATGGCCGGATCGGCGGTCTTCACCATCGATACGCCCAGGTTGGCCTGCCATACGCCGTTGCCGGTCGGCTGTTCCTGCGGCACCGCGAAGCGGATGTAGTCATCGTCGTCGCGCTCGATTACTTTCCAGTCCAGCCCATAGGGCGCGCGACCCGTTGGTGCGGTAACGCCACCGGTCAGCACCGTCTCCGGGCGCCAGCCGCTTTCGGCGAACAGCCGGTAATTGGCACTCAGACTGACATCGCCGATGCCGCTGCCATTGGTTTCTTCCTGCGCGATCGCCGCCGCCGCACCACCAGCACCGCCCTTCTGGTAGACCGTGCGTCGGGCCAGGTACGGCACGTCCATGTTCAAGGTGAGATTGGGACTGACGCCCCAGCGCGCGGCCAGGTTGTAGGTCAACGAATCGGATTCGACGTTCTCGATCGCGATGTTGCCGAGGAAGATCGCATCCAGCGCAAGGAAGCCGTTGAGCGTGAGCTGCTTGCGGTCGTAGCGTGCATAGGTGAGGCCGTTTTCGATGGTGAACCGGCGCGAGAACAATGCCGCCTGCTGCTGCTTGACGTCATCCACGCTGCGCCGGGCCTCCTGCTTGGCTTGCTGTGCCTCGGCCGCGCTGCTGGCATAGCCTTCGCTGCTGGGCGGTACCGCGGATGCCGCAGCCGGCGCCAACGGCGCAGCGGGCGTCGCACCGGGGCCTGCGCGACCACTCAGCCGCGCCTGCATCGCCTGCACCTGCATGTCCAGTTCGCGCAGGCGTCGTACCTCCTGTGCGTAATTGGCCTTGAGCTGTTCCAGTTGCGCGATCAATGCCTGCATGTCGGCGCCATCACTGGGCGCAGGCTGCTGGGCGAAGGCAGTGGCCGCCAGCGCCGCCAGCGCCAGCGGAGTAAGCCGGTAGAGAGTGTGCATGTCGGTGACCTGCGTTGTACGTCGGTTCCCCCCGACCAGGCCGTGTTACTGGCCTGGGCCCATGCCGCGGTTCATCCCGATCGCCTGGGCCACGTTCTGGCTCAAGGGCAGGTTGTTGGCCGCGGTATTGCGTACCAGCTCCAGCTGCAGCCGGTTGCTGGCGGTCTGTCCATCGCCGGCCAGGGCAATGCCCTGCCCCACGCTGCCATTGCGGATCCACTGCTGTACCAGGCTCTGCCCATCAACCTGCAGCAGCAGGCGCGCCTGATTGCCATCGAGCATGGCGGTGGCAGTAGCCCCGCCCTGCTGTGCCTGTGCCATGCGGCTGCCGTCATCGCCCAGTGCGGTCGGCACCAAGCCGTCACGCACGGTCAGGGTGGTCACGTTGCGTGCGGTGTTGCCATCGCCGGCCACCTGCACGCTCTGCACCAGTCCGCTGGCATTGGCCAGGCCGGTACTGTCGATGCTGCGCCCTGCCGTTGCCGGCAACGGTGCGTCAGCGGCGGTAATCTGCACGCTTGGCTGGAAGCTCAGCTTGGGGGTGCCGCCATTGCGGAAATCCATGCCCAGGGTCAGCGCGCCCTGCACCACTGCACCGTTGGGTCCCTGCCACTGCGAAATCATCGTCACCCCGAACCAGGCCACGTTGTTGCCGCCAACGGTGTAGCGGCCGCGCATCAGGTTCAGTTCGGGATCGGGTATTTCCTTCAGGCCTCGCCCCGGTGCACCGTCTGCCGCCATCAACGGCGACACCGGCAACATCAGCAGCAGAGCGAGTACTACACGTTGGCATTGCATGATCGTGCCTCCTTCAGAACAGGTCGGCGTGGCTGAAGCCGAAGTCGACCAGTTCGGCGTCGGTGATCGGTCCCTGCCGCGCATACAACGCGCGGGCACTGGGCCGTTCGCTGGGTTGCAGCAGCACCGTATTGCGATCGAAGTCGCTGCCGATCACGACGAAAACGGCGCGTGACGGCCAGGCGGCACTGAACTCGGCCAGTGACAGGCTGCGGTTGCCCAGGATCGGATCGGCCACTTCCACCACCCCGTCGCGCACCTGCTTGAGCACGACGAAATGCCGGAAGCCGCGTACATCCATCAGCACCAGTCCAGGAACCCGCAACGTGCGCAGGCGCGATTCATCGATGCGATAACCGCGTCCACGCATGCCCAGCGATTCGACATAGCGCTTGATGTCCAGCAGTGAAAAACCACGTTCCTTGACCAGCTGTGGATCCGATACCCCCATCATCCCCTCGATCACCGTCGCCTCGGTGGTGTCCAGGTGGTAGGCATAACGCAGGATGGTGGCCAGAGCGGCCGCCCCGCAGCTGTAATCGGTGTGCTGCCGCACCAGGTTGCGATAACGCCGCTCCTGCATGCTTTCCACCTTCTGCTGCAGCAGCGCGCCATTGGGCAGCACCCCGCTGAACACCACCTCGCCTGCCCAGCCACATGCGCTGGTCAGCAGCAGCAGGCAGGGCAGCAGACGCAACCACCAGCGATGACCGGCCATGCCGTTCTCCACGAGAAGGAAGGGACCCCTGCCCCAAGGGGGAGGAGGGACAGGGGCCCCCGGGGGAACCCGGCCATTGGCGGATGGCCGGGCTTGTTGCGCTCAACGCAGGTTCGCTGCGAAAGCGGTCACACCGTGGATCACTCGCCGCCGCCGGTCCCACCGCCGGTGCTCGGCTGCGCCACGGCCAATGCCAGGCTGTTGGCCTGCAGGTTGCCGGTACCCGATGCCACGTTCACGCCGATGTTGCCGGACGCGCCGGAGAACGCGCTGCCGGACAGTGCCGAGGTGTTGGTCGCATTGACGTTCACCCAGCGGGTGGTGCTGACCGTGCCACTGAGGCTGGCATAGAGGTCGGCCACGCCCAGCTCGACGAACTGGCTGGTGCCGCTTTCACGCGTATCGAAGCCCAGGCCACCCACTCCCGGCCGGTTCGGGTTCATCGTTGCATTCTGGATCTCGTTGTCCAGATCGATGTGCCCGGTCGCATTGCCACCCGGATGCGGCAGATCGCCACTCCACGAATCGAGGTAGTAGTTGGCCATCTGGTAGGCATTGCCGGTGCCGCGATAGGTACCGGCACCCACGGCCAGGGTACCGCCTGCGACGCGACCGCTCAGGCCGACCTGCACCGTATCGGTGTAGGACTGCACGAAGCCGGCGTTGGACACGGTGTTGCCGGTGGACACCTGGTTGGAGCTGATGCTCGACTGCGCCATCGCACTGGTTGCCACGGAGGCTGCGAGCGCGTTCTTCTGCTCGTTGTTGTTGCCCGAGGCGATGTTCACGCCGATGTTGCCCGAGGCACCGCCGAAGGCATTGCCACCGAGGCCGGCGGCGTTGGTGACGCCGGAGTTCATGGTGGTGTTGCCGAAGCCGGCCTGGTTGACGAACACCTCGGCGTCGGCCATGCCGAAGCTGAAGGAAGCATCTGCAGCGGACAGCGACGCAGCATTGTCCTGCGCGTTGTTGTCGCCGGCCACCACGTTGAAGCCGAGGTTGCCGGAGGCACCCGCACCGACATCATCGGCGATCGATGCACTGTTGGTGACCAGGCTGTTGCCGGTGAGGTTGTTGCTGATCGACTGGCGGTTGTCGATCACGGCGATGGCTGCCGAATCCAGGTCGATGTCACCGGTGATGGTCGGATCGCCGGAGAAGTTGATGTCCGAACTCAGCCGCAGATCCTTCTCCAGGTTCACGTCGACGCCGTGGTTGTTCTTTTCCTTGCGCTCGTCGGCCTGGATGTTGCTGTTCTTCTGCACCTGCTCGTTGACGTTCACCGTACGATTGCGGGTCACGTTCGAGGTGTCGGTGTTGTTGCGTACTGTGGTGTTGGTGCGGGTCCAGTTGCGGACTTCGTTGTCGGTATGGTTGTGCGTGTCGTTGCGGGTTTCAGTCACGACGTGGTTGTGGTTGATGTTCGCATTGGCATTCTGGTTGTCCCAGCCATTGGCCGCAGCAGCGGTCGAGGCAGTGGCAATTGCCATGGCGAGTACGGTCTTTTTGACAGTCGCTTTCATGGTGCCCTCTCTCTCATCAGGTGATTGGTTCGGGTGGGTGGTACTCACGGGTTGCCCTGCACGACCAGGCCCAGAACATTGGCCGTGTCGTTTCGCGCTCCCGCGATCTGATTGAGTTGCAGGACACCGTCGAAGCCCCGCAGTGCCGTCGACGAAACGCCGACACTGCGGATACCCGCCGCAACACCGTCACCGGTATCGCCCTGCCCCCCTGCTGACGCGATGTCCGAGGCGGCCAACGCCGTGTCATCGGACTCGCGTATTCCTTGCCGGGCCAGCGTCGCGCTGACGACGTTGAGCGTCGTGTTGGCGATGCCGCTGGCCTGGTTGATCGATGCAATGCCGCTGGCGCCTGCCAAGGCCTGTCCGGCGATGTGCGCGCTGGCTTCCAGTGGTGCCGAAAGCACGACGTCGTTGCTGTGCTGTTGCCGCGCAGCGATGGCCACGTCGGCGCGGTCGCCGCTGGCCATGCCATGCAGATTGGCCTGGATGTTGAGATCGCCCGCCGCCTGGTTGATGGCGATGGCACCACTGGCACCGGCCAGCGCGCGACCGTCGATGCGGGTCACGTCGAGGTAGGCCAGCATCCCGCTGTAGTCGTCGGCCAGCGCTGAGGCGGGCAATGCCAGCCAGGCCGCCAGCAGCACTGCGCGCTTCACTTGCCACCCGCCTGCGCCGGAGCGCCCAGCGGGAACTGCGACAGTGCGCCACGCACGGTATCGCCGATGCCGCGCGTGGTATTGCCGACCGCCCCCAGCGGGCCGCTCATCGCACCGCTGAGGCTGCTGCCGCTCATCATCCCCTCGCCCGAGCGTCCAAGGGTTCCGCCCAGTGCCTGCTGCGTCACCCGCTCGACAGTGGTGACGCCGTGCGCGTGCACGCTGCCGGTCTGGCCAGCGCCGAGGCCGGCGTAGTCGTCATCGCTGAGTTCATCCATGCCGCTGGCAGCGCCGCTGCTGCCGAGTGCGGCGGCGATCTCATGCTGCGGTTTCGGATCGGCGATCAACGCCATGCCGGGCGGCGCCATGCGGTAGGCCGGGCGCGTAGACACGTCGCGCAGCAGGACGATCTCACCCGGCTGCGCCTTCACCCCTTGGCGGGCACCCGAGGCCGCAGCCGCCAGCGGAACGGCCAGCACCAGCAGCAGCGCAAGCCGCCGGCCAGAAACAGTGAAAAGGGTGGTGCTGCCGTCCATGCCGCTCTCCCGTTGCATATGCGCAGGGATAGAGCAGCTTTCGTGCCAACACCGGAAGTCCGTCGCAGCGGGGGTTTGACGGGTAACACCGCGGCGGCATGACGCCACAGTGTTACAACTTCGTTCGGATTCCGTTCGCCTTAACGCGCAGGAAACACCACTGCGCAAGGCGCCATCGGGGCTGTATCAGTAGTGTTACAGGTACTGATACAGCCCGTTGCAGTGCCGCTTCAGGCGCGCGGCGGACTCGGGTCGGGATCATCGATGCCGACGTTGGTGGACGGGTTGTCGTACACCGTCTGGTCGAGCAGGCCGGTTTCCTTGGCCACCAGCACCGGCACCAGCATCTGTCCGGTCACGTTGGTCATCGTGCGCATCATGTCCAGGATGCGGTCGATCGCATACAGGTAACCGATGGTTTCCAGCGGCAGGTTGGCCGCACTCAGCACCACCGTTGCCATGATCACCGCCGTACCCGGCACGCCGGCGGTACCGAAGCTGCCCAGCACCGAAGCGATCAGCACCACCACGTACTGCTCCGGCGTCAGCGGCACACCGCTGTACTGGGCGATGAATACCGCGCACAGCGCCGGATAGATCGCACCGCAGCCGTCCATCTTGATGCTCGCGCCCAGCGGCACCGCGAACGAACCGTAGTCCTTGTTCACGCCCAGGTTGTGGGTAATGGAGCGCAGCGCGACCGGCATCGCCGCGAAGCTGGAGGAACTGACGAAGGCCACCTGCATGCCCGGCGCCGCACCGCGGAAGAACTTCAGCGGATTCAACCCGTGTGCCAGCAGCAGCGCGCTGTACACCACCACGATGTGCAGCGCACAGGCCACGTACAGCGCCAGCACGAAGTGACCCAGCGGCAACAGCTTCTCGAAGCCATAGCTGCCGACCAGGCCGGCAATCAGGCCGAAGGTGCCGATCGGGGTGACTTCCAGCACGAAGCGGGTCACCTGGATCATGATGTCGCTCATCTGCCCGACCAGCTTGCGCGCCTCGGTCACCTTCTCGCCAAGCTTGACGATGGCAAAGCCGACCAGGCCAGCGAAGAAGATCACCGGCAGGATCGAACCACGGCCCGCCGCCAGCACGGTCTCACCGGCGGCGTTGACCTTGGTGCCGATACCCGACAGCGCGTAGAACACGTTGGACGGCACCACATCCAGCAGCACCTGCACCACGCTGGGCACTTCGCGCGGCACATAGTTGCTGGCCATCGACAGCTGCAGGCCACCGGCGCCGGGCTGCAGCACCGTACCCACGCCCAGGCCCACGCATACCGCCAGCGCGGCAGTGATCACGAACCACAGGAAGGTGCGCCCGCTGAGCGCGGCGACCGATTTCTGGCCGTGCAGCGAAGAGATCGCGTTGATGACCGCGAAGAACACCAGCGGCACCGCGATCATCTTGATCAGGGTGACGTACAGCTCGCCGAGCGGGCCGAACCAGGTTTCAGCAGCCGGGCCAAGCGCCCAGCCGGCCAGCGCACCGAGCACGAAGCCACCGACCACGCGCTGCCAGAATGGAATCCGCAGCCAGGCAGAGACCAGCTTCATAGGCAATCCAAGGGGGTAGGAAGGGATGCTGGCACGATAGCCCAAGGCGGGCCGCAGAACGACCGCCCATGTGGCAAATCAGTGTGTCATCGGCGTGCCTTGCAGGGCCGGGCATAATGAACGTCCCGTTACACTTTGTGAGATCCCAGCGTCCATGCGCCGTTCCGTCTCCCTGTTGGCCGCCTGTGCCACGACCCTGCTGCTTGGCGCCTGCGCCAGCACCGCTCCCGCGTCCGCCCCGGCCGGCCTCAAGGTCACCGTTGCCCCCGTCGCCCACCCGGCCGGTGAAACCCCGCAGTGGTGGTACCGCAGCGGCGCTGCGCAGGCGGCGGCGAACGGTGCGATGACCGGCAAGGCCAAAAACGTCATTCTGTTCCTGGGTGACGGCATGAGCCTGACCACCGTGGCCGCCTCGCGCATCTACGAAGGCCAGCAGAAGGGCGGCTCGGGCGAAGAGAACCTGCTGTCGTGGGAGCGCTTCCCCGCCACCGCGTTCAGCAAGACCTACAACACCGACTCGCAGACCCCGGATTCGGCCGGCACCATGACCGCCATCACCACCGGCGTGAAGACCCACATGGGTGCGATCGGCGTCAGTGCCGGCAGCCGCACCGACTGCGCCGACAGCCTGTCCAAGGGGCTGCTGACCTGGCTGCAGCTGGCCGACAGCGCCGGTCTGGCCACTGGCGTGGTCTCCACCGCACGCCTGACCCACGCCACGCCGGCCGCGACCTATGCGCATTCGCCCGAGCGCAACTGGGAGAACGACACCGACCTGAGCGAAGCGGCCAAGGCCGCCGGCTGCAAGGACATCGCCCAGCAGCTGCTGTCGACCTCGCGTTACGGCCGCGGCCCGCTGGTCGCCCTGGGCGGTGGTCGCGGTGAGTTCACCACCGTGGAAGAGCGCGACCCCGAGTACGACGACAAGGTCGGCCAGCGCCTGGACGGCCGCAGCCTGGTGCAGGAATGGCAGCAGGCGCACCCACAGGGCGCCTACGTGTGGAACAGCAAGCAGCTGCAGGCCGCCGCCAACGCACCGGCGATCCTCGGCCTGTTCGAGCCCGACCACATGCGCTACGAGTACGAACGTCCGCAGGACCCGGCCGGTGAGCCGAGCTTGGCCGAGCTGACCGCTGCGGCGATCAAGAACCTGTCGCGCCATCAGGAAGGCTACGTGCTGATGATCGAAGGCGCGCGCATCGACCACGCCAACCACAGCGGCAACGCGTACCGTGCGCTGACCGAAACCGTGGCCCTGTCCGACGCGGTGCGCGTGGCCAACGAGCTGACCTCGGCCGATGACACCCTGATCATCGTCACTGCCGATCATTCGCACACCCTGAATTTCGTCGGCTACCCCGCCCGCGGCAATCCGATCCTGGGCAAGGTGAAGGACAAGGGTGGCGAAGATGGCGCCGGCAAGCTCGACTACGCGCTGGATGGCAACGGCCAGCCGTACACCACCCTGAGCTACGCCAACGGCCCCGGCCACACCGGCACCAGCAACCAGCAACCGGCCGGTCCGAAGCGCTACCCGCACAACCCCAGCAGCTTCGAGCCGGCCAACGGCCGCCCGAACCTGCACGACGTCGATACCGAGCATCCCGACTACATGCAGGAAGCGCTGGTACCGATGAAGTCCGAATCGCATGGTGGCGAGGACGTCGGCATCTGGGCACGCGGCCCGGGCAGCAAGGCGATCCGCGGCACCCTGGAGCAGAACGCGATCTACCACATGATCGTGCAGGCCACCCCGGCCCTGCGCGATCGCCTGTGCCAGGCCGGCACCTGCGATGACAAGGGCGTGCCGGTGGAACTGCCGGCACCGGCCACATTCGAACGCAAGGCCGAGGCCAAGTGATGGCGCGGCCGGCACGCCCTGCTCTGGGCAGTCTCCGCCGTGCGCGCTGGCTGGCCCTGCTGGGTGTGCTGGCCAGTACCTGTGCGTCAGCGCAGGGGCCGGCCTGCAATGTCATGACCGAAGAACACGGATTGTGGATGCTGCCCGGCTGCGAGGTCGTCAATGACAAGCCGCAGATCAGCGCGGAGACCCTGCAGGATCTTCCCTACGACGGCGATGGCCTGGCGCTGGTACAGACCGCCGATGGCTTCCACTACGTCGACCGTCGCGGCCGCAGCCAGGCGGTGATCGCCTGGGACAACGGCGCCGACTCCCTGCAGGAAGGCCTGTTCCGCGGCCGCGTCGGCGATCGCGTGGGCTACTTCAACGCCGCCTTCGAACAGGTGATTGCGGCCACGTTCGATTTTGCCTGGCCATTCCAGGACGGCGTGGCCGAAGTCTGCAACGGCTGCCGCCGCGGCACGCCCGATGGCGACGGGCATACGCCGATGGAAGGCGGCGAGTGGTTCCGCATCGATCGTTCCGGTCGTCGAGTGAAGTAAGGGTTTTTCAGCAGGGCTGCGCCCTGCACCCGCCAGATCAAATGCAACAGCCGAAGCAACAGCAACAGCGGGCATTCCGTGGGGTGGCGGGGCGGTGTCGGATCGCGGGGACGCCGTAAACCCATCCTTGGGGGCTTGGCCGCGGCATCCATGCCGCGGACACCCCGCAATCCGACACCGCCCCACCTCTGACAGTTGGCCGGTGGCCAGTAGATCCACGCCATGCGTGGATGAAATCTGTCAGATATCGAATGAAATTCTGGAGTCAGATCCGTGTCGACCAAGGTCGACACCCAMCARGRGCAGGCCYTGCCRTTCCGACAGATCKCRGAAAACTGTCGAAGGCGGGGTGGGTCCGGTTGCGGGGGCGTGAGYGCCATGGATGGCGCGACCGAGCTTACATGGACGTACTTGCAGCGTCCCCCGCAACCGGACCCACCCCGCCATCCAACGGAATGCCCGCTGTTGCAGTTGCTTCGGCTGTTGCATTTGATCTGGCGGGTGCAGGGCGCAGCCCTGCCGACTCACCCACCCACCCTATACTTGCCGCCGTGACCGCCTTCCCGACCCTCGTTCCGCTGGATGCACCGCTGCTGGTCGGCTACAGCGGTGGGCTGGATTCGACCGTGCTGCTGCACTGGCTGTGGCGATCGGCGCAGGCCGCCGGCACGCCCTTGCGTGCCATCCATGTACACCATGGCCTGCAACCCGCTGCCGACGACTGGGTAAGGCACTGCCAGCAGCAATGTGCTGCGCTGGGCATCGAACTGGCCGTGCACTGCGTGCAGGTCACGCGTGAGGGCGGGCATGGGATCGAAGGTGCCGCGCGGCTGGCACGCCGCGCTGCATTCGCCGCCGAGTTGCAGCCTGCGGAAACCCTGGCGCTGGCCCAGCATCAGGATGACCAGGCCGAAACCTTCCTGCTGCGCGCGTTGCGCGGCTCGGGCATTGATGGGCTGGCGGCGATGACCGCTGACAGCCACCTCGACGGCCATCGCCTGTGGCGTCCATTGCTCGATGTGCCTCGCAGCGGGCTGCAGGCCTACGCCACCACACACGGCCTGCACTGGATCGAAGACCCCAGCAACGGCGACGACCACGCCGACCGCAATTTCCTGCGTCTGCGGGTACTGCCACTGCTGCGCCAGCGCTGGCCACACGCCGCTGCCGCATTGGCTGGCAGCGCCGCGCATAGCGCGCAGACCCGCGCGCTGCTCGACGAAGAAGATGCCGAGCTGCTCGCTCACCTGGAAGTGGCACCACGGGTGCTGTCGCTTGCGCTGCTGCGCCAGGTTGCACCGGAACGTGCTGCGCGCGTGCTGCGTGCGTGGGTACGCCAGCACAACGCAGCGCCGTTGCCGGCGCATGTGCTGCGACAAGTGCAGAACGAATTGATGGCCGCAGGCGCCGATCGGCAGTCGCAGGCGCGTTGGCAGCAGCACGCCATCCGCCAGTGGCGCCAGCACGCCTACCTGATGCCGGCAGCGTTGCCGTCACTGCCGAAGGACTGGCAGGCGGCGTGGGACGGCCGCGCGCCGCTGCAGCTGCCCGACGGCGGCCAGCTGCGCCTGCTCGGCACGGACGGCTTCGAACACCCGTTGCAACTGCGCACCCGCCAGGGTGGCGAGCGCATCGTGCTGCCCGGCCGCGCGCATTCATCCGCGTTGAAGGATTGCCTGCAGCGCGAGCACCTGGCGCCCTGGCGACGCGCACAGCTGCCCCTGCTGTTCGACCAGGGGCAGCTGCTGGCGGCCGCCGATGTAGTCATTGCCGCACCGCTGCAGGCCTGGCTGCAGGCACGCAATGCGCAGTTGCAGTGGCATCCGGGCGGCTGGTGAATTGACCCTCGCACGCGCGCCGTCCACACTTGTCGCATGGCCAAGAAGTCCCCCGAAAACGCCTCCCCGGTCGCCCAGTTCGAGCAGTCGCTCGAATCGCTGGAACAACTGGTGGAGCAGATGGAAACCGGCGAGCTGAGCTTGGAAGCCTCGCTCAGTGCTTACGAACGTGGCGTCGGTCTGTACCGCCAGTGCCAGCAGGCGCTGGAGCAGGCCGAACTGCGCGTGCGCCTGCTCAGCGATCCGGCCCAGCCCGAAACCGCCGAACCCTTCGATCCGCCCAGCCATGACGGCTGAGGCGTTGTTCGCGCGCTGGCGCGACCGTATCGAAAGCCAGCTCGACGCCGCCCTGCCCTCGCCGGCCGAAGCCCCGCAACGCCTGCACCAGGCGATGCGCTATTCCGTGCTCGGTGGCGGCAAGCGCATGCGCCCCTTGCTGGTCTACGCCGCCGGCCAGGTGTTCGGTGCCCCGCTGGACAAGCTCGATGCCGCAGCAATGGCGGTGGAGCTGATCCACGCCTATTCGCTGGTGCACGACGACCTGCCGGCCATGGACGACGACGCCCTGCGCCGTGGCAAGCCCACCACCCACATCGCCTTCGACGAAGCCACCGCCATTCTCGCCGGTGACGCCCTGCAGACCCGTGCGTTCGGCCTGCTGGCCGATGCGCCGCTGCCGGCGGCATTGCGCGTGGCATGCCTGCAGACCCTGGCCCACGCCTCCGGCGCGGCCGGCATGTGCGGCGGCCAGGCGCTGGACATCGATGCCACCGGCCAGCAGCAGTCGCTGGCAGCGCTCACCCGCATGCATGCGCTGAAGACCGGTGCGCTGATCCGCGCTGCGGTGCGCATGGGCGCGTTGTGCGGTGAAGCGCCCGAGCCCGTGCTGGCCCAGCTCGACGGCTTCGCCGATGCGCTCGGCCTGGCCTTCCAGGTCCGCGATGACATCCTCGATGTCGAGGCCAGTTCCGAGCAGCTGGGCAAAACGGCCGGCAAGGACCAGGCCCAGGACAAGAGCACCTTCCCTGCCCTTCTCGGCATGGACGGTGCCAAGGCGCAGCTGCGCGAACTTTCCGCGCGCATGCAGCAGGCACTGGCGGGCTATCACGAAGAAGCCGATGCGCTGCGCGCGCTGGCCACGCTGGCCGTGGAACGCGATCACTGAAGCAGTGTGCGGCCACCAACAAAAACGCCCGGCACTGCCGGGCGTTTTCGTATCCGCGTGCGGCCGTTCTTACTTGATCAGGCGCAGCGCGAACGGGTAACGGTAGGCTTCGCCGTTGTTGGCCTTCACCGCAGCGATGATGCTGAAGACCAAGCTGAGCAGGCCGACGATCGGCGCCAGGAACACACCGATGACCACGAAGGTCAGGATGATGCAGACGAACATCGCGATGGCGACGGTGATCTGGAAGTTCAGCGCTTCCTTGGCCTGGTCGGTGACGAAGGCCTTGCTGGCGTCATCCTTGTTGATCAGCCAGATGACCAGTGCGCCGATGAAACCGGTGAAGATGCCCAGCAGGTGCGCCACCAGGGCCATGGTGCGCTGGTCAGCGGGTACGCTGCTCGCCGCCGGGACGTTCTCGAATTCGCTCACGACAAAACTCCTTTTTTATTGGGTGGTCTTGACCGACCGGCGGCAAGCCGGTCGCGTCAGGCGGGCCTAGCTTACGCCATCAATGGCATCAATCATTGCCGGCGATCGTCATCCGTCCCACCAGGATCGAGCCGGTGCGGATATGCGAGCGCGGATCGACGTCGCTGCCGACCGCCTCGATGGCCATGAACATGTCCCGCAGGTTGCCGGCGATGGTGATGCCATCCACCGGATACTGGATCTGGCCGTTCTCCACGCGGAAGCCGCCGGCGCCGCGCGAGTAGTCGCCGGTCACCCCGTTCACCCCCTGCCCCATCAGCTCGGTCACCAGCAGGCCGTTGCCCATCTGCGCGGCGATGTCCTGCAGGGAGCCGGCGTTGGCCGCCAGCTGCAGGTTGTGCACGCCGCCGGCATTGGCGGTGGTCTGCAGGCCCAGCTTGCGCGCCGAATAGCTGCCCAGCACGTAACGCTGCAGCACGCCGTCACGCACCAGGGCCGAGGCACGGGTGGCCACGCCGTCGCCGTCGAAGGCGGCCGAGCGCAGGCCACGGCGCAGGTGCGGCAGCTCCTCGATCTGCATCCAGTCGGGGAACAGCTGCTGGTCGACGCTGTCCAGCAGGAAGCTCGCCTGGCGGTACAGTGCGCCGCCGGAGACCGCCGACAGCAGATGGCCCACCAGGCTGCGCGCCACTTCCGGCGCGAACAGAACCGGCATGCTGCCGGTCGGTAGCGAACGCGGCTGCAGGCGAGCGATCGTGCGCTCTGCGGCGCGGCGACCGACGCTTGCCGGATCTTCCAGATCCTCGCGGGCCAGTGCGCCGGTGTACCAGCCGTCGCGCTGCATGCCATCGCCGGTGCCGGCGATCAGCGCACAGCCGATCGAATGATGGGTTCCGCGCTCGCGGCCAATGAACCCATGCGAATTGGCGTAGACCGACACGCTCTGCATGCTCGATACCGAGGCGCCATCGGAATTGCGGATCTGCGCATCGGCTTGGCGGCCCGCCGCCTCGCAGGCCAGCGCCAGGTCCACCGCCTCGTCGGCCTGCAGCTCCCAGGGGTGCCAGCCATCCAGTTCGGGGAAGTCGCGGGCCATCAGGTCGGCCTCGGCCAGGCCGGCGGCCGGGTCGTCCTCGGTATGGCGGGCGATCGCGCAGGCCTGCTCGACGGTGGCCAGCAGGCTGGCCTCATGCAGGTCGGCGGTGCTGGCACTGCCCTTGCGCTGGCCGAAGTAGACGGTCACGGCAATGCCGCGGTCGCGGGTGGACTGCACGGTCTCGACCTCGCCGAGACGGACATTGACCTCCAGCCCACGGTCTTCGCTGCAGCTGACCTCGGCCTGGCTGGCGCCCAGCGCGCGGGCACGCTGCAGCAGCTGCTGGGAGATGTCGGCCAGCCGTTCCAGCCGGGCCGGGCTGTCGTCGCCGACGGCGACTTCAGGGGCGATCACGTTCAATGCTTTATCCTGTGCGGGTTGGGCCCGGCATCACGCCGGGCGACTTTTTTTGAAATCAGGTATGGACGATGCGCGGACGCGACGAAGAAACCGGTGAATTCCACGACAAGAGCCGCAGCCAGAACCGGCGCGATGCGCTCGACGTCCTGGCCCTGGGCGAGAAGCTGGTATCGCTGACCCCGGCCCAGCTGGCGCGCCTGCCGATCCCGGAGGACCTGCTGCCGCACATCGCCGAGTGCAAGCGGATCACCGCCCATATCGCGCACAAGCGGCAGCTGGCGTTCCTGGCCAAGCACATGCGCCGCGAGGACGATGCCGCGCTGGATGCGATCCGCGATGCGTTGGACGCCAACAGCGACACCGGCCGCCGCGAAGTGGCGATGATGCACCGTGCCGAAGACTGGCGCGAACGCCTGATGAACGAGGGCGACAAAGCGCTGGCCGCACTGCTGGATGACCATCCGCAGGCCGACCGCCAACAGCTGCGCACGCTGGTGCGCAACGCCCAGGCCGAAAAGGCCAAGAACAAGCCGCCGCGCGCCTACCGCGAAATTTTCCAGGTACTGCGCGCGCTGATGCTGCCGGCCGCGCTGGGCCTGAAGGCATCCGCTGAGGATGTCGAGGCAGACGAGCCGGTCGACGACGCCGACGAGGACTGAGTCCCCGTCGGGCATGGCGGTGGCTGTGGCCATCGCCGTGCTCAGGCCTGGGTACCGCCGACGGTGATGCCCTCGATCAGCAGCGAAGGCTGGCCGACACCGACCGGCACACTCTGCCCGTCCTTGCCGCAGATGCCCACGCCCTCGTCCAGGGCCAGGTCGTTGCCGACCATGCGCACCTTCTGCATGGTCTCCGGGCCGTTGCCGATCAGGGTCGCGCCCTTCACCGGAGCGGTGATCCGGCCATCCTCGATCAGGTAGGCCTCAGTGGCCGAGAACACGTACTTGCCACTGGTGATGTCGACCTGGCCGCCACCAAAATTGACCGCGTACAGGCCCTTCTTCACCGAACGGATCATCTCCTGAGGATCGTGCTGGCCGGCGCGCATGTAGGTGTTGGTCATGCGCGGCATGGTCATGTGCGCGAACGATTCGCGACGGCCGTTGCCGGTCGGCGCCACGCCCATCAGCCGCGCGTTGAGGCTGTCCTGCATGTAGCCGACCAGGATGCCGTCCTCGATCAGCGTGGTGCACTGGGTCGGGTGGCCTTCGTCATCGATGTTGAGTGAACCACGGCGCCCATCCAGGGTGCCGTCGTCGACGATGGTCACGCCCGGGGCAGCCACGCGCTCGCCGATCCTGCCGGCGTAGACGCTGGTGCCCTTGCGGTTGAAGTCACCTTCCAGGCCATGGCCGACCGCTTCATGCAGCAGCACGCCCGGCCAGCCCGGGCCCAGCACCACCGGCATTACCCCGGCCGGCGCCGGTACCGCTTCCAGGTTCACCAGGGCCTGCCGCAGCGCCTCGCGCGCAAAGGCTTCCGGGCGGCCATCGGCGAACAGCGCTTCATAGCCATAGCGACCACCGCCGCCGGCATAACCCGACTCACGGCGGCCGTTCTGCTCGACGATCACCTGCACGTTCAACCGCACCAGCGGGCGCACGTCGGCGCCCAGCACACCATCGGTGCGGGCAACCAGCACGGTATCGACGCCACCGGACAGGCTGACCATCACCTGCTTCACGCGCGGGTCGGCCGCGCGCAGGTAGCCGTCCAGGCGCTTGAGCACCTCGACCTTGGCTTCGTTGCCGATGCCGTCGATCGGGTCCAGCGCCGGATACAGCACGCGCGCATCGCCGCGCAGCAGCGAGCGTCCGGTCTGTGCGCCGCCTTCGCGCGAGATCGCGCGTGCCGACTGCGCTGCGGTCAGCAATGCACCGGCATGGATGTCATCGGAATACGCAAAGCCGGTCTTCTCGCCGGCAATCGCGCGCACGCCCACGCCCTGCTCGATGGAATGGGCACCGTCCTTGACGATGCCGTCTTCCACGCTCCAGCTTTCGCGCCGGGCGTGCTGGAAGTACAGGTCGCCGAAGTCGACACCGGGGCCGAGCAGTTGGCCGAAGGTGCGCTCCAGGCCAGCGGTATCCAGGCCACCGGGGCGCAACAGGCGATCTTGGGCAAGCGTCAGGGCGTTGTCAGTCATGGTCTCGATCTGGGGGTGTGAAGGCGGTCAGGCAAGGCCGCCCTGGGGAAACGGGGGCCGCGCTCAGCGCGGCGGCGGTGGTTCGGTGACGGTCGGCGGCACGGCCGGCAACGGCGGCAGGCGCGGCGGCGGTGCGGGTACTGGCGCACGTTCGCGGCTGCGCTCGATCACTTCCACCTTGGGCTCCTTCCAGGGGCCGGTCACCTTGTAGGTGCGGGCACCGATCTCGCCCAATGGCTTGGACAATACCGCATTGGTGGCTGCACCCAGCGCTGCGCCCACCGGGCCGCCGGCCACCGCGCCGACCACGGTCAGCAGGTTGCCGGCGCGCGGGTTGACGTCGATGGTCTGGTCGAACTGCTGTTTTCGCAGGTCGGCCTCGCCACGGATGGTGATGTTCGCTGCCGGCCCTTCGATCAACACCTTGTCGGTACGGGCCATGCCCTCGCCGAACTGCACGCTGCCCTCGACCTGGTTGAACGCGAAGCCCTTGGAGAAGAAGTCGCGGAAGTCGAACATCAGCCGCCGCGGCAGCTGGGCGACGCTGAGCAGGCCCAGCACGCGGCCGGCACCCGGCTCCAGCTCCAGCAGCTGGCCATTGCGGGCATTCACATCGAGCTGGCCCTGCAGGTTGCCAAGCTGGAAGTCCGACGGACCGCCGGGCCACGAGGCCTGCAGCCGGGCGTGGCCGGAGCCGCCGCGCAGCTGGCCGCCGTAGTCGAGGTTCTGCAGCAACCCGCCCAGGTCTTCACTGCGCACCTGCGCATCAAGCGCGGTTCGCGAACCGCCACCCTTGCCAAGCCAACGGCCACGGATGTCGATCTCCTGGCTGGGGGCGCGGAACTGCAGTTGTTCCACGCTCAGGCCATTTGCGATCGGCCGCGTACGCAGCACCGCCTGGCCCAGCACGACCTTGCCGAACTTCAGGTCGGCGATGTCCAGTGCGAACGGCGGCAGCTTGGCCGGGTCCATGTCGTCGGCACCGGCCTGCACCCGCGCCGGTGCCACCGTGGCTCCGGGAAGGGTCGGCAGCGATTGCCAGTACACGCGCTCGAGCTGGCCGCTGATGGTGCCGCCATCGGCGTTGGGTACATTCAACTTGCCGGCCAGCGAGGGGCCATCCAGGCGCACGTCCAGTGCCTGCGGGCCGGGGTGCAGCTGCAGGCGGGTCTGCTCGAACACGCCGCCGATCAGCATCAGCTGGCCGACCTGCACGTCCACTGCGCGCAGCGGCATCGGTTCGCCATCGCCACCGGCGCCACGGGCCAGGCCGATCCATTCCAGCGCATCCAGGGTCGGGCTGCGGCCATTGATGGTCAGCCCGCTGGGCGGTGGTTCGCGGTCAACGTGGTCGCTGCCCAGGGTGACCTGAACGCCGGTCTGGTTGTTGTGGCTGCGCGCAGCCAGCGCCAGACGCTGGCCGAACGCCACGTCGATGCGGCCGGCGCCCATCGGCAGCTGTGCGGCCACGGTGGTCGGCAGCGGCTCGTTGGCCGGCTTCTGCAGCGGTGCCGGCAGGTCCAGGCGGGTGCCCAGCAGATCCGAGCGCAGGCGCAGCTCGCTGGGCGGCGCTGGTGTACCCGGCGCGACCTTCGGCAGGTTCACCGCGATGGTCCACGGCGAGGTGCCGTTGATGTAGGGCTTCAGCCACGCCATTTCCGGTGCGCGGTCGATCAGCACGCCCGCATCAAGCGTGGCGGCCAGTTCCGATTCGAAGGCCAGCTTGGGGTCACGCACGAAACCACCGGCGCGCAGGCTCAGCCTTCCGTCCTGTCCGAGGTGGCGCACTGCCAGTTCCTCGGCCGCGAAGCCGGCGTTGCTGTAGCGGGCCTGCCCGCGCATGTTGTCGAATTCCAGCTGGAAGCGCTTGTCGACCAGCTTCAGCCCGGCCAGGTCCACCGTGCCCTGCAGGTGGCCACCGCCCTGGTCATGATGCAAGGGCTGCAGCAGGTCGAAATGCACGTTGGCCGGCCCGCTTGCCGCGAGGTTGTCCAGGGTGTCGCCGTATTCCTTGTGCAGCGGGCTCTGCCGCAACATCGCCAGCAGCTTGCCGGCATCGCCTTGGCTGTCGGCGCGGACGTACAGTGGCTGCTGGCCGAAATCCCGGATCCCGGCTTCGAACGTCTGCACCGCCACGCCAGCCAGATCGCCGCGGCCCTGCATGTGGAAACCGGGCCCAATGAAGGCGACATCGGCGTCCACCTGGCCCATCAACGGCCAATCGTGCTGGAAGCGGATGTCACCGTTGGTGATGTGCCCAGTGGCTTCGAAGCGGCCATCGTTGTTGTCGAACGGCCAGTCGTCCAGGTCACCACTGACCAGTCCGATGCCGTTGCGCACCTGGCCACCGGCCAAGGCCATGTCCAGCCAGTCGGTGGCGCCCTTGCTCATCCTGGAATGGATCCAGAAACGCTTGGCCGCGGTCATCGGTACGTCGTCCAGCTTGGCCGCCAGTTGCATCCACGGCCGGGTGCCATCGCCCTGGAACCAGAGACCACCGCGCACGTCGGCGGCGTAGTCGGTACCTTCCACACGCATCGCCGGGGTGCCGATGCGCCAGCCACCGGCCTCGTCGCGCCAACCGACGATCTGCCCGGCCAGGTGCAGGTCGTGACGCACGCCGAAACCGGTCGGCCAATCGAACTGCAGCTGGCGCTGGGGTTGCAGCTGCAGGCTGAAGCCGTTGGCATCGCCCTCGAAGCGGCCGCCCAGGCCACGCAGGCCCGGCGAGTTGCCGACGCTGGCAAAGCCCAGCGACTGCAGTTCGCCCTGTACCCACAACGGGCCACCCTGCTGGCCGCGCAACTGCACCTGTGCCACGTCCAGCTGCGGCTTGGCCAGGTACAGCCAATGCCGCAGGCCCGCATCCAGTCGGTCGCTGAGCGCCAGCGCGCGCAACGCGGTACCCGCCTGCGCTGCTGCGGCCTGCACCTGCATCTGCTTGCCCACCCGCAGTTGTAGCCCGTCGAGCTGCTGCTGGCTGCCATCGGCCTGCAGGCGCAGGCGCGGCACCTGCAGCGCCCAGCCTTCTGCCGTCCGCTGCCAACGCAGGCGCGCCTGCAGCCGTTGCAATTGAATTTCCGGGCGCGCCACGCCAGGCATCGGCGCGCCTTCGACACGCAGATCACGCAGATCCGAATCGGTGATCAGCGCCACCGGGGCGAAATCACGCAGGGTCAGCCACAGGTTGAGCTCGCCCTTGCCCTCGCGCAGGCGCATGCCGCCGGCCGCCAGCAACGGCGCCCAGGCACGGAAATCGATCGGATCGGCACCTACCCAGGCCTGGCCGGTGCCGCGCTGGCGATCCAGGTCCAGCACCGCCGTCAGCGGCAAGGCGTCGGTCTGTGCCCAGGCACGCACGCCCACCCGCAGGCGGTCGCCATCCACGCGCAGGCGCAGGTCGATACGTGGCAGGGTGGCGTCGACACCCAGTGCTGGCGCATGCACGCCGAGGCGGCCACCAATCACCTGCAGTTCGCCCAGCCGGCGCAACGCATCCAGCGGATCGCCGCCAGCGCGGGACTGCGGCAGGCCGCGCACCGACCAGCGGCCATCGGCGGCCTGCTGCAGGTCCAGCGCCAAGCCACGCAGCCGCAGTTCGGTCAGCGAACGGCCCGGCAACAGGCCGCTGTATATCGACACCAGCACCTCGGCTTCGCCGATGGCCAAGCCCTGGCCCGCGCCGATGCGCAGGCCCTTCAACTGCAGCAATGGACCGCGTCGGGTCCAGGTAGTGTCCAGGCGTTCGAAACGCACCGGTTGTCCGGCACGCGCACTCAGCCAGGCTGCGATCCGGTCCGGATGACGCTCAGCCAGCGGCAGCAGCTGGCTGAGGGTGCCGACCAGCAGGGCAAGCCCGACCAGGCCAACCGCGCATGCGGCGATGAAATGACGGCGGATCCTTCGCAGTCGCAGGCGCGGCGGCGCGCTCATCGGCCACCGAAAGCAGACAGTCGGCCTGGATCAGAGCAGAACAACATCGAACTGCTCCTGCAGGTACTGCTCGTCCGCCTGGAAGCGGATGCTCTTGCCGAGGAACTCCTCCAGCTCGGCCACGGCCGTGGATTCCTCATCGGTGATCCGCGCCACAACCTTGCTGGACGCGATAACCAGCAGGCGCGCGGCATCGAACTGGCGCACCGCGCGGGTGATCTCGCGGAAGATCTCGTAGGTCACCGTTTCGGTGGTCTTGATGGTGCCGCGGCCACTGCACTGCGGGCAGGTTTCCGACAGCTGGCGCTCCAGGCTTTCCACCGTGCGCTTGCGCGTCATCTCCACCAGGCCCAGCGGCGAGAAGTCGTACACCGTGGTCTTGGCATGGTCGCGGGCCAGCGCCTTTTCCAGGGTACGCAGTACCTGGCGGCGATGCTCGGCGTCATCCATGTCGATGAAGTCGATGATGATGATGCCGCCCAGGTTGCGCAGGCGCAGCTGCCTCGCCACCGCCTGCGCGGCCTCCAGGTTGGTGCGGAACACCGTCTCTTCCAGGTTGCGCTGGCCGAGGAACGAGCCGGTATTGACGTCGATGGTGGTCATCGCCTCGGTCTGGTCGATCACCAGGTAGCCACCGGATTTCAGCGGTACCTGCTTGTCCAGCGCACGGCCGATCTCGTCCTCGACCCCGAACATGTCGAAGATCGGACGATCGCCGCTGTACAGCTCGATCTTCTCTGCCAGCACCGGCATGTACTTGGCCACGAACGCCTGCAGCTGGGCGAAGGTCTCCTTCGAGTCCACCTTGACCTTGTCCACGTCCTTGCGGATCAGGTCGCGCACCGAACGCAGCGGCAGGCTCAGGTCTTCATAGATGTTGCTGCACGACGCCGCCTCGCGGCCGCGGCGCTCGACCACGTTCCATACCCGTGACAGGTAGGCGATGTCTTCGGCGATGGCCTCGGCCGGCTGGCCTTCGGCATTGGTGCGCACGATGTAGCCGTAGCCGCCGTGCTGGGCCGACAGTTCGGTCACCAGCGCCTTCAGCCGCGCGCGCTCGCCTTCGTCCTCGATGCGCGCCGACACGCCCACCACCTTCGACTGCGGCAGCAGCACCATGTAGCGGGAGGGAATGCTGATCTGGGTGGTCAGGCGTGCGCCCTTGGTCCCGATCGGATCCTTCACCACCTGCACCACGATGTCCTGGCCGTCGCGCAGCAGCTCCACGATCGGCACGCTGGACGGCGGCGGCAGGGTCGTGTTCTCGGTATCGGCGCTGGCCACCGGCGCCGGCCGCACCACGTCGTTGGCGTGCAGGAACGCGGCGCGCTCCAGGCCCACTTCGACGAATGCCGCCTGCATGCCCGGCATGACCCGTTGCACCTTGCCCTTGTAGATGTTGCCGACCACACCCCGGCGCCAACCGCGCTCGATGTGCAGTTCCTGCAGCATGCCGTTCTCGATCACCGCGACCCGGGTTTCGCGCGGGGTCACATTGACCAGGATTTCCTCAGACATCGGCAGCCTCCCTGGCGGCATCAGCAGTTGGGGCCAGCACGCCGCAGCGGGCCAGCAGACGATCGGTATGCAGCAACGGCAGCCCCATGACGCCGGAGTAGCTGCCGGAAAGGTGTTCGATCCAGCGCTCGGCACCGCCCTGGATGGCATAGGCACCCGCCTTGTCCAGCGGCTCGCCGGTGGCGACGTAGGCAGCGATGTCGGCGGACTCGATGGCGGCGAAGGTGACCTCGGAAACGACCAGTTCGCTGTCCAGTCCCTGCGCGTCCACCACCACCACGGCGGTCATCACCTGATGGGTGCGCCCGGCCAGCCGTGCCAGCATCGCCCGCGCGTCGGCCGCGTCGGCCGGCTTGCCGAATACTTCGCCATCGAGCACCACTTCGGTATCCGACCCCAGCACCCTCGCCTGCGGGTCCTCGGCCAGCACCCGTGCCAGGCCGGCGCGCGCCTTGTCGGCGGCGACCCGGCAGACATAGTCCTGGGCACTTTCAGAGGCCGCGCGCTGCTCGACGACCTCCAGGTCCAAGGCCTGGAAAGGGTGTCCGAGTCGGGCCAGCAGCTGGTTGCGTCGGGGGGAGCGGGAAGCAAGATAGAGCATCGACACAGCATAACCTGACGCCGGTACCTGAATCGTCGGACAATCCTTCCCCGGCGCCTGCAACCCCGAACGGACTCACAACGCGTTCATCGCTACGACACCACCCTCAGCGCCACAACAAGGAGATCCCATGCGTCGCACCGCCACCCCGCTGCTGCTTGCCCTGTCCCTCGCCCTTGGAGCTTCGATGACCGCCCATGCCGATCCGTCGTCGCCGTCGATCGCCGCCGCGGCCGAAGGCACCCTGCTGAACATCTCGGCCAACGCCGAAGCCACCCGCGTGCCGGACGTGGCCACGCTGTCGGCCGGTGTGGTCACCCAGGCCGCCGACGGCAACAGCGCCATGCGCCAGAACGCCCAGCAGATGGACAAGGTCCTGGCCGCGATCAAGGCCGCCGGCATCGCCGAGCGCGACGTGCAGACCAGCGGCGTCAGCCTCAACCCGCAGTACCGTTATGCCGACAACGAAGCACCGAAGATCACCGGCTACCAGGCCAGCAACACCGTCAGCCTGAAGGTCCGCGACATCGCCAAGCTCGGCAAGGTGCTGGACGCGCTGGCCGCGCAGGGCGCCAACCAGATCAACGGCCCGCAGTTCGAGATCGACCAGCCCGAGCCGGTCTATGACGAAGCGCGCCTGGCGGCACTGAAGAAGGCCCAGGCCCGTGCCCAGACCTATGCGAAGTCGCTTGGCCTGCAGGTGCGCCGCATTGTCAGCATTTCCGAGAACGCCGGTGGCGGTTTCCGCCCGATGCCGATGATGCGTGCGCAGGCCGCCGGCATGGCAATGGACAAGGCCACCCCGGTCGCCCCGGGTGAATCGACCGTCTCGGTGAACCTGGACGTGGTGTTCGAACTGGGCCGCTGAGGCTCCTTCCGTTCAACCGACGGCGCCCTGCGGGGCGCCGTTTTCGTTTCCACCGCCGCCGTGCCGGCAGCGTTACATGAAGGGCAGCTCAACGCTGCCGCCCCTGCCTCTAGGCAGTGGTGGAGGCCGCGCGCTAATGATTGACTGCCAGCCGCGTGCGGCAACCCCGATGGCGGCCCTGGTGCGTTGAGGACTTCGACACTGGCATGGAGGTGGACCATGGTTCGTACGTATCCCGTAGTACCCCTGCACTTCGATCCCGCCCGCGTTGCCGCCTGGAGTGCGGCCATCGCCCTGCATCTGCTCGCGCTTCTGTTGTTGCTGATCCCGGCGACCTACCAGGCCGTCACCGCACTTCCCCGCGACCAGACCACGATCCGGTTCATTCCGAAGGAAGACCCGAAGCCGCCGGCACCGGTGCCGACCGAGCCTGAAAAGGTGGAGGTGGTGCACAAGCGGCAGGCCACGCCGGTGCCCGCACCGCTGCCGACGCCCACCGCGACCGTCGAGGAGGCCCAGGGCATCATCCTGCCGGCAGCCGAGCCGACCGCGGTGCAGGCTGCGCCGACCATTGCCCCGTCCACGCCGCTGGCCGGCGCCCAGCTGCAGTACCGCAGCAACCCGCCGCCCAGCTACCCGATCCAGGCCCTGCGCAATCACGAACAGGGCACGGTGCTGCTGCGGGTGGAGGTGGACCCCAGCGGACAGCCGGTGAACGTCAGCATCGAACGCAGCAGCGGCTCGCGCAGCCTGGACCAGGCCGCCCGCCAGCAGGTGCTGCGCCACTGGCGTTTCGTGCCGGCCGAGCGTGATGGCATGGCCGTTCCGGCCATCGGCATGGTGCCGGTGCAGTTCTCCCTGCCCAACTGACCCCTGGGCCGGCCCGGCACCTGCCGGGCCGGCAGTAACGGTGAATGGGCCGGAACAGGGCCAATCTGCCCGGTTATTTGAACTTCGTTGGAAAACCGTTACGAATTTAGTAAAACTTCACACCTTCGTCACCTGCCGGAAACCTAGATTGACGCGTCCCGGGACACACCGGAGACAGCCCTCAATGCTCGAGTTTTCCAGTCAGGAGAGAAGCTGTGAAACACCCGATCCAACGGCCCGCCAGCCGCCGCCGCAACCACCTGGCAACGTCCATCACCCATATCCTCACCGGCGGTGCCCTGCTGCTCGCCGGAGCCGTGGCTTCCTCTTCTGCATTCGCGCAGGAACAGGCCACCAACCTTGACCGGATCACCGTCACCGGTTCGAACATCCCGCGCACCAACACCGAGACACCGTCGCCGGTGCAGGTGGTGACCCGCCAGGAAATCGATCGCACCGGCAAGACCTCGCTGGCCGAGTACCTGCAGACCATCACCGCTGATGGTGCCGGCTCCATTCCCAAGACCTTCGGCAACGGCTTCGCCGGCGGCGGCGCCGGCATTTCGCTGCGCGGCCTGGGTGCCGGCTCCACGCTGGTGCTGTTGAACGGCCGCCGCATGGCCACCTATGGCCTGGCCGATGACGGCCAGAAGGTGTTCACCGACCTCAGCACCATCCCGCTCGACGCAGTCGAACGCGTTGAAGTGCTGAAGGACGGCGCCTCGGCAATCTACGGCTCCGACGCCATCGCCGGCGTGGTCAACATCATCCTGCGCAGCGACTTCCAGGGCGTGATCCTGCGTGGTTCCTACGGCCTGTCCGGCGACAGCGACGGCGACGCCAAGAAGGCGACCCTGACCGCGGGTACCGGCGACCTGGCCAGCGACGGCTGGAATGCATTCTTCAGCCTGGACGTCGGCAAGACCGACGCCATCAAGATCAGCGACCGCAAGAACCGCAAGTGGATCGGCACCGGCGACACCCGCCAGTGGGGCTATGACAAGACCGCACAGTTCCTGGGCGGCGCGTACACCCGTGGCGGCACCTCGGGCGGTTCCGGCCCGAACGGCTCCTACCTGGATGCCACCGGCCACTTGGTTCCCCTGCCCGGCTGCGCGGGCCTGACCACCATCGGTGGCCAGACCCCGGCCAGCATCGCCGCCGACGGCTGCCTGTTCGATCCGGCGCAGCAGTACCGCGACCTGATCCCGGAAGAGAAGTACGTCAACGTGTTCGGTCGCGCCAGCTTCGCCTTCGGTGAAGGCGGCGAGGTCTACACCGAGATCGGCTACTCGAAGAAGCAGACGATCTTCAGCAACACCCCGTCCGGCGTATCCGGCGGCTGGGGTTACCCCGGCGGCCCGGTCAACGCCAACAGCGGCTCGGGCGCAACCACGCTCGGTGCCACCCACCCGGACAACCCGACCGGTGCGCCGGTGCGCCTGCGCTACTCGGCCTGGGACGTCGGCCCGCGCGTTACCGACAACACCAACGAGTTCAATCGCTTCCTGGTTGGCGTGAAGGGAAACTGGGGTGACTGGAGCTACGACACCGCCTACCTGCATTCGGGCACCGACCTGACCAACAAGCGCACCGGCTTCCTGAACTACGACAACGTGCGTTGCGCACTGGCCAACCCGAACTGCGCCGGTGGCGTGTGGCGCATCGGCGACAACGCCGGCCAGAACTCGCAGGCGCTGTACGACTTCATCTCGCCGATGATCAGTGCACGCGCCAAGTCCAGCCTGGACATGTTCGACTTCACCATGTCGCGCAGCCTGATGGACCTGAAGGGTGGCCCGCTGGGCCTGGCGTTCGGCACCGAATGGCGCAAGACCAGCAACAGCCTGACCCCGCAGACCTTCACCGACACCGGCGACATCATCGGCCTGGGCTATTCGGCCTACGACGGCACCCAGAACGTGTATGCAGGCTACGTCGAACTGTCCGCACCGGTGCTGGAGCAGTTGGAACTGTCGGCCGCCATGCGCTACGACAAGTACGAAAGCGGTGAAGGCAAGGCCACGCCGAAGCTGGGCGTGAAGTGGACCCCGGCCGACTGGATCGCCCTGCGCGCCAGCTACGCCGAAGGCTTCCGCGCGCCGAACCCGGCCGAGAACGGTGACGGTGGCCTGGCGGCCTTCTCCACCGCCGTCGACCCGATTCGTTGCCAGATCAGCGGCAACAACGCGGCAGAGTGCGGCGCAAACTCGGTGGCGATCATCACCAAGCCGAACAAGCTGCTGAAGCCGGAAGAGTCCAAGAGCTACTCGGTCGGCATCGTGCTGCAGCCGACTTCGTCCACCTCGATGACCGTCGATGCCTGGCAGATCAAGCGCACCAACGAAATCGTGCAGGGCAGCACTTCGGCGGCGATCCTCGCCGGCAACGTCCTGCGTGACAGCAACGATCTCAATGGCGTGGCCAACAGCGGCACCATCCTGGCAGTCAACACCGCCTACGTGAATGCCAGCTCCTCGCGCGTGCGCGGTATCGATACCGATATCCGCCAGACCTTCGATATCGGCCCGGGCCAGCTGGAGCTGGACCTGCAGTGGAGCCACATCCTGAAGTTCGAGCGTACCGAAGGTGGCGACACGGTTGACTACGTGGGTACCCACGGCAACTGCGATGTCACCAACTGCATCGGCACGCCGAAGGACAAGGTGAACTTCGGCACCACCTGGAAGCAGGGGCCGTGGAGCGTCAGCGCCGTTGCCAACTACATCAGCAAGATGGAGAACAAGGACAAGCGTGGCGGCGACTACCTGGCCTTCTACGCCGATGGCGAGCCGGTGAAGAAGATTTCTTCGTTCACCACGATGGACCTGTCCGGTCGCTGGAGCATCAACGATTCGTTCGAACTCAACGCCTCGGTGGCGAACGTGTTCGACCGCATCGCCCCGCTCGACCCGACCACCTACGGCGGCGTGAACTACAACCCGATGCACTTCTCCGGTGCGCTGGGCCGTTATTACACCGTCGGTTTCAAGTACACCTTCAAGTAATACTGCTGCCGCTTTACCTGCAAAGGCCCGGGCTCGCGCCCGGGCCTTTGCTTTTTTCCGCACGCGACAGCGTCCATCATGGATACCCCGATACCTGCGGCGCACGTAATGTCCTCTTCCAACCAACGCCTTGGCCTGGCCGCACTGACCGCGCTGGTGGTCGGCTCGATGGTCGGTGCCGGCATCTTCTCGCTGCCGCAGAACGTGGCGCGCAGCGCCGGTCCGGCCGCCGCGCTGATCGGCTGGGCGGTCAGCGGTGCCGGCATGCTGATGCTTGCCTTCGTGTTCCAGGCCCTGGCCAATCGCCGCCCTGACCTGGACACCGGCATCTATGCGTATGCGCGCGAAGGCTTCGGCAACTACATCGGTTTCTCCGCCGCCTGGGGCTACTGGGTCGCTTCGGTACTCGGCAACGCCAGTTTCTTCGTACTGATCTTCAGCGGTCTCGGCCACTTCGCGCCGGTGTTCGGCGAAGGCAATACACCGGCCGCCATTGCCGCATCGTCCCTGTTGCTGTGGACCGTGCACCTGCTGGTACTGCGCGGCCTGCGCACCGCGGCGATCGTCAATGGCCTGGTCACCGTGGCCAAGCTGGTGCCGATCGCGCTGTTCCTGATCCTGGCGGCCGGCGCATTCCGCATGGACGTGTTCCGCGCCGACTTCTTCGGCGCTCCCGCGCTGGGCGACATGGGCCAGCAGCTGCGCGGGATGATGCTGGTCACCGTGTGGGTATTCATCGGCATCGAAGGCGCCAGCATCTATTCGCGGCGCGCGGCACGGCGCGCCGATGTCGGCCGCGCCACCGTGATCGGCTTCATCGGCGTGTGGCTGCTGCTGGTGCTGGTCAGCCTGCTGTCGATGGGCGTGCTGTCGCAGGCCGAACTGGCCGGCCTGCCCAATCCCTCGATGGCCTATGTGCTGCGCGCGATCGTTGGCGAATGGGGAGCGACGGTGATCATCATCGGCTCGATCATCTCGGTGCTGGGCGCGCTGCTGGCGTGGGTGCTGCTGTGCGCCGAGGTGCTGTTTGCCGCCGCTGGCGATGGCACGATGCCGGCCTTTCTCGGCCGCGAGAACGCGCGCGGCGTGCCCGCCAATGCGCTGTGGTTGAGCAACGGCCTGATCCAGTTGTTCCTGCTGCTGGTGCTGTTCAATTCGGGCAGCTACACCAGCCTGGTGCTGCTGGCGGCGTCGATGAGCCTGGTGCCGTACTTCCTGTCCAGCGCATTCGGCGTGAAGCTGGCCTGGCAGGGCGAGGCATACGCCAGCGCGACCGGCGCCCGCTGGCGCGACTTCATCGTCGCGCTGCTGGCCAGCGCCTATGCGTTGTGGCTGGTGTATGCCGGTGGCCTGGACAACCTGCTGCTGTCGGTGCTGCTGTATGTGCCGGGCGTAGTGCTGTACGCGTTGACCCGGCGCCAGCGCGGCGAGCGGGTGTTCACGCGCTGGGAATGGGTGCTGTTCGGCGCGATCCTGGTGGTGGCGATCGCTACGCTGGTGGCGTTCGCCCGTGGCGCGCTGACCTTGTAAGGCCGAGCCCCCCCCCGACGCTAGTGCTTCGTCAGCATGCCGATGTCATGCATCCAGCGTTCGGCCAGGCTGGGCCATGCCGACACCGGCGCATCTTTCAGGCGCAGGCCGAAGGCGTGGCCGCCGTGCGCGAACAGATGCATTTCAACCGGCACGCCGGCATCGATCAGTGCGCGGTGGTAGACCAATGCGTGACGGACATCGTCCGTCGGGTCATCGGCGGCCTGCACGATGAACGTCGGCGGCGCCTTTGCGTCGACCACGATGTCTTTTTCCAGCGAATCATCCTTGCGTACCCAGAGATGCCCTGGATATAGCAGCATCGCGAAATCCGGCCGGCTGGACTGCACATCGGCCGCATCCAGCGGTGCATAGCTGCGCTGCGCATACGTGCTCAACCCCGCCACCACATGGCCGCCGGCCGAGAAGCCGATCACGCCCAACCGTTGTGGATCGATCTTCCAGCGCGCGGCCTGCGCACGCAGCAGGCCCATTGCCCGCTGCGCATCCTGCAAGGCCATCGGCACGGCCGGAATATCGCGGCAGTTGCACTCCCGATCCCAGTTCGGTCCCGAGGCCGGTACGCGATACTTCAGCAGTGCGCAGGTGACGCCCTGCGCGGTCAGCCAATCGCAGATCTCGCTGCCTTCCAGGTCCATCGCCAGCACGTTGTAGCCCCCACCCGGTATCACCATCACTGCCGTGCCGTTGGGCGAGCCTTTCGCCGGGAACACGGTGAGCGTGGGCACGGCCACGTTCTGCAGCATCATCCAGCGCTCGCCACTGGCCTTGGACACGGTTTCGCTGACCTGCTCGGGGCCTTTCAGCTTCGGCGGTGTCATCACCTGCCCATCGGGCCAGAGAGGGAATTCGGTGGTACCGGCCGGCGGGTGCCAGGTGGCAGGCGCGACTGCAGATGCGGTAGATGGCAGCAGGACCATCAGCAGGAGAAATGCAAAGCAAGCGCGCATCGTCAACATCCACGTGATGGACCTGCAGTGTAGAGTCGAGTCGAGTCCGCTCGAAAGATCGCGCGCGATGCATCCACGCATGGCGTGGATCTACCGCCGCACGCGACTGCACGGCGCGACACAACAAAAAGGCCTGCATCTTGCGATGCAGGCCTCTTGAATGTGGCGCCCGAAGTTGGACTCGAACCAACGACCCCCTGATTAACAGTCAAGTGCTCTAACCGGCTGAGCTATTCGGGCAGACCGCCAGTATAACGACTCTTCACGCCCGATGGTAGGGGTGATTGGCCAACATCGCAGCTGCGCGATACAACTGCTCGGCCACCACCAGCCGCACCAGCATGTGCGGCAGCGTCAGCGGGCCGATCGACCACTTTTCGTCGGCCAGCGCAGACACTTCCGGCGAATGCCCTTCCGGGCCACCGATCAGGAACGCCAGGTCCCTGCCCTGTCCACGCCAGTGCTCCAGGCGCTGCGCCAGCTGTTCGGAACTGAGCTGGCGGCCCGGTACGTCCAGTGCAACGACATAGGCATTCTTCGGCAACGCAGCGATCACCCGCTTGCCCTCGTCCTCGGTGGCGCGACGTGCGTCGCGCCCTTTGCCACGCAGGCCGGGCTCGATCTCCACCAGCTCGAACGGCAGCCAGTGCGAGAGCCGCTTCTGGTACTCGGCAAATCCCTGCGCCACCCAACTGGGCGCGCGTTCGCCGGTGGCGATCAGGCGGGCTTTCATCAACATTCCTCCAAAACGTCGACGGCGCCATCGGCGCCGTCGAAAACTGCATCAACGAATGGCTCAGGCCACTTCGTCGTCGTCGTAGGACGGCGGCTGGTCGCCAACGGTCCACAAGCGCTCGAGCGCGTAGAACTCGCGCACGCGCGGCAGCATCACGTGCACGATGACGTCGCCCAGGTCGACCAGCACCCATTCGGCTTCACGCTCGCCTTCAACACCCAGCGGCATGACGTCGATGTTCTTGGCGAAGCGCACGACTTCGTCGGCGATGGACTTCACATGGCGGGTCGAAGTACCCGATACGACCACCATGTAGTCGGCGACGCTGGACTTGCCGCGTACGTCGATCTCGACCGGGTCCTTGGCCTTCAGGTCTTCGGTGGCTTGACGGACGCTGGCCAGCAGTTCCGGCACGGAGGGCGGCGGGCTGGGCAGATCGACCTTGATGGTCTGGGGCTGGGTCTGGTTGCTCAAAGCGGGTCGACTCGATAAACGTGGGGGCGATTATACGGGCACAGCGCGGCAACCGTATTCACGAGGTGGCGGGGCGGTACAGGCCGTGGCCAGAAACGTAGTCGGCCACCGCCGGTGCCAGCATGGCCCGCCAGGGGCCGCCCGCGGCGATCTGGGCGCGCACGGCACTGGCCGATTCCTCGCGCAGCGGGTGGTGCAGGCGCAGGATGCGGCCGGCCGGGCTGGCAAACAAGGCCTGCTCGTTGTCGGCCCAGCGCCCCTCGGTGGCCTGCCCCAGCGCGCCGTCAACACTGGCCCGCAGCGGACTGCCAGGCCGCTCGGCAACGATGAAATGGGCCAGACCGAACAGCGCCTGCCACTCATGCCAGCTGGGCAGGCCCAGCAGGCTGTCGGCCCCCACCAGCCACGCCAGCGGGCGGCTGGGGCCAAGTTCGGCCCGCAGTTCGCGCAGGGTATCGACGGTATAGGAAGGTCGGCCAGGGAAGCGCTCGGCCCGATCCAGCTCATGACGGTCCAGCAGCAGGCCCGGCTCATCGCCGATGGCCAGGCCGAGCATGGTGCAGCGTTGCTCGGCGGTCGCGCCCGGTACCGCGCGATGCGGCGGGTCGGCGGCAGGCAGCATGCGCACCGCCACCTGCAGTTCATCGCGCGCGGCGCGCGCGATCGCCAGATGGCCCAGATGCACCGGATCGAAGGTGCCCCCGTAGTAGATCCGCAGGCTCATGGATCAGGCCCGGGCGAGCAGGCGCACCGCACGCGCCTCGGCCACCGCCACCAGCAGGCGCTCAAGTGCAAGCCAGGCATCGCCGTCTGCGCGGCCCTTGGCGATGCGGTCAACCAGCCCTGCTTCGGCCACGAAACGCTCCCAGCGCTTGCCTTCCGGGTGCCGCTGCAGCGCGCGCTTGTAGGGCGCCTGCCGCGATTCCCAGATACCGCGGGATTTCATCTCCGCCGCCAGATTGCCGCCACGTGCCTGTACCCGTGCCAGGCCGGCACCGGCCAACAGCTCGCGGATCACGATCGGCATCAGCGCGGCCACGGCCTCGCCTTCGCCGCGCAACCCGGCCAGCATCCTCAGCACCGCCTGTGGCTGGCCGGAGAATGTCGCCTCCACCAGCCGGAACACGTCGTAGCGGGCAGCATCGGCCACCAGCGACTCCATCCGTTCCACGTCCAGGGTCTGGCCGTCGGCCAGCAATACGAGCTTGTCGATCTCCTGCGCAGCCGCCAGCAGGTTGCCTTCCACGCGTTCGGCCAAGCGCTGCACGGCCGCCGGTTCGGCGCGCAGGCCCCTGCTGCGCAGGCGCCGTTCGATCCAGTCCGACAGCTCATGCGGCTTGATGGCCCAGGCCACCGACAACACGCCGACGCGGTTCACCGCTTCGGCCCATTTGCCCTGGTGGGCCTTGCTCCATTCGTTGGCGGTGATCATCAGGATCACGTCCGGCGCCGGGTTGGCGCAGAACCGGCTGATCACCTCACCGCCGTCCTTGCCCGGCTTGCCACTTGGCAGGCGCACTTCCACCAGGCGGCGGGCACTGAACAGGCTGGGGGCATTGAAGCTGGCGTCGAGCTGGTTCCAGTCGAAATCACGGCCATCGGCATCGAACACTTCGCGCTCGTCGATGCCGGCCGCACGTGCACGGACACGCACGGCATCAGCCGCCTCCAGCACACGCAGCGTTTCCGGACCGGCGATCAGATAGACCGGCGCCAGCGCCGTGTCAGCGCCCTGCCCGGCCAGCTGTTCCGGTCGCAGTTCCATCAGGCGCCCGGCTCAGTGCTGGACGGCGGGTGCGGGCTCGACCGGATCGTGCTCGACCGGCTTCGGCGCCGACAGGCTGCCGCCCTTTTCCAGTTCGGCGCGGACCACGCTGTCGATGCGGCGGATGATCGAGGCCGACATTTCCCGGCGCAGTTCATCGGCCAGGATCTCGCGCTCGGTAGTGGTACCGGTAGCGTCGGTCGGCGGCGACACGTAGTCGCGCGACAGTTCGATCACCTGTTGCGGCACCAGTTCGCTGCCATCTTCGCGGCGGAAGATGAAGATCACGGCATAGCGCAGGCTGTATTCCTGCGCGCGGCCCTGCGAGTCGATGGCGATGGGCAGGTCGCCCCAGCGTTCGGACAGCACCTGCAGCTGGGCATTGGGGCCCTTGCTGTCCTCATCGGCCAAGCGCGCACCGGATGCCAGCAGGCTGCGGTTCAACAGCTTGACCAGCTCACTGTAGGGCGCAGTGGACACCACCTTCACCGGCGCCGTGTCGGACGGCAGCATCAGCTTGTTGCGCAGGTGGAAACCGCAGCCAGCGAGGCCGAGGACGAGAACGAGGGCAAGCAGGATTCGGGTCATGTAGACAGTCTGGCGGAGCCGGGCGATCACGGCAACAGACAGGGTGCCCGAGGCCGCGTGAACGCAGGGCCATCGGCCGGGCGCGCCCGGCGTGGCGACAACGCACCGGCCGCCACGATGGCGGCCGGTGCCAGGTACATCAGGCAGCGACGATATTCACGATCTTGCCGGGAACGATGATGATCTTGCGCACCGTCAGGCCTTCCAGGAACTTGGCCGCGTTTGGCTCGGCCAGCGCCAGCGCTTCAATCTGCTCACGCGCGGCGTCGGCCGCCACCTCGATGGTGCCACGCAGCTTGCCGTTGACCTGCACGGCCAGGGTCAGCGCGTCGCGTACCAGCGCGTTGCTGTCGGCCTGCGGGAACGGCTGGTCTTCCAGCAGCGTTTCGCCATGACCCAGCACCTGCCACAGGGCGTGGCTGGCATGCGGGGTGATCGGGTTCAGCAGCAGCACGATGGCCTGCAGCGCTTCCTGGCGCACAGCGCGCCCCTGTTCACTGCCGTCCTCGAACTTGGCCAGCGCGTTCATCAGTTCCATCACAGCGGCAATGGCGGTGTTGAAGCTGTGGCGGCGGCCGTAGTCGTCACCGACCTTGCCGATGGTCTCGTGGGTCTTGCGACGCAGGGCTTTCTGGCTGGCATCCAGCGCGGCCGCGTCGAGCGCCGGTGCGGCACCTTCGGCAGCGTGCTTCTGCACCTGTGCCCACAGGCGGCGCAGGAAACGGGCCATACCGTCCACGCCGGCTTCGTTCCATTCCAGCGACTGTTCCGGCGGTGCCGCGAACATCGAGAACAGGCGCACGGTGTCGGCACCGTACTTGCCGACCATCGCCTGCGGGTCCACGCCGTTGTTCTTCGACTTGGACATCTTCTCGGTACCACCGACCACCACCGGCTGACCGTCGGCGATCAGGGTGGCGCCGGTGATGCGGCCGCGCTCGTCGCGCTGCACTTCCACATCGGCCGGGTTGATCCAGTCCTTCGAGCCGTCCGGGTTCGGGCGGTAGTAGGTCTCGGCGATCACCATGCCCTGGCACAGCAGGTTCCGCGCCGGCTCGTTGCTGTCCACCATCCGCGCGTCGCGCAGCAGCTTGTGGTAGAAGCGGAAATACATCAGGTGCAGGATCGCGTGCTCGATGCCACCGATGTACTGGTCCACCGGCAGCCAGTAGTTGCCACGCTTGTCGACCGCATCGCGGGCGCCCGGCGAGGTGTAGCGGGCGTAGTACCAGCTCGACTCCATGAAGGTGTCGAAGGTGTCGGTCTCACGCTCGGCCGCGCCGCCGCAGTCCGGGCAGGTGGTCTTGCGCCATTCCGGATCGGCCTTGATCGGCGAACCGGTGCCGACGAAGTTGACGTCTTCAGGCAGCACCACCGGCAACTGGTCTTCCGGCACCGGCACCGCGCCACACTTGTCGCAGTAGATCACCGGGATCGGGCAACCCCAGTAGCGCTGGCGGCTCACGCCCCAGTCGCGCAGACGGTAGTTCACCCGGCGCTGGCCCTGGGCCTTGCGCTCGAAACGCTCGGCCAGCGCTTCGAAGGCGCCCTGGAAGTCCAGGCCGTCGAACTCGTCGGAGTTGACCAGTTCGGTCTCGCGGGTCTTGTCGCCGTACCAGTCCTGCCAGCGCGTCGCGTCGTAGGCGCTCTCGTCCTTGCGCAGCGACTTCAGCGCGATGACCTGGCGGATCGGCAGGTTGTACTTGTTGGCGAATTCATTGTCGCGCTGGTCGTGGCCCGGTACGGCCATCACCGCGCCGGTGCCATAGCCCATCAGCACGAAGTTGGCGACCCAAACCGGCACCTGGGCACCAGTAACCGGATGCACGGCGCGCAGGCCGGTATCCATGCCGCGCTTTTCCTGGGTCTCCAGCTCGGCCTCGGACACGCCTCCCTGCTTCATTTCCGACAGCAGCGCAGCCAGTTCCGGATTGTTCTTCGCGGCATGCAGCGCCAGCGGGTGTTCGCCGGCGATCGACACGAAGGTCACGCCCATCACGGTATCCGGGCGGGTGGTGAACACGCGCAGCGGATCCAGTGCGGCGCCATCGACGTCACGCACGTCGAACTGGATTTCCAGGCCTTCGGAGCGACCGATCCAGTTGCGCTGCATGGTCTTGACCGAATCCGGCCAGCCATCCAGCTCATCCAGGCCGTCCAGCAGTTCCTGGGCGTAGTCGGTGATGCGCAGGAACCATTGCGGGATCTCACGCTTTTCCACCAGCGCGCCGGAGCGCCAGCCGCGGCCGTCGATGACCTGTTCGTTGGCCAGCACGGTCTGGTCGACCGGGTCCCAGTTCACCACCGCGTTGCGGCGGTAAGCCAGGCCCTTGCGCATCAGGCGGGTGAACATGCGCTGCTCGTGGACGTAATAGTCCGGGCGGCAGGTGGCGAACTCGCGCGACCAGTCGATGGCATAACCCAGCGACTGCAACTGGCTGCGCATGTGGTCGATGTTCTTGTAGGTCCAGGCGGCCGGCGCGGTCTTGTTCTTGATCGCGGCGTTTTCCGCCGGCAGGCCGAATGCGTCCCAGCCCATCGGCTGCAGGACGTTATGGCCGGTCATGCGCTTGTAGCGGCTGATCACGTCGCCGATCGTGTAATTGCGCACGTGGCCCATGTGCAGCGCACCGGACGGATACGGAAGCATCGACAGGCAGTAGTACTTCGGCTTGTCCGAGGCTTCATCGACCTCGAAGGCACGGGTAGCGTCCCAGTACTTCTGGGCGGCGGATTCAACCTGCTGCGGATCGTAAACGTTGGGTTCGACGCTGGTCATGTAACACGCGGTTGCGGCGGCAAAGCGGTACAGCGTACCGCAGTGCGGCAAATGGCTCCAATCCTGCCTGCCGGACCGGCGCGCGGCGCGGCTGCGGGAAGTGTCTCAGCGCCCGCGCGACAGAGGCAGGGCCAGGGCCAGCCATAGCGCCCAGCAGGCAAAGGCCAACCGCTGCGCCAGCGCCGCCGGCAGTACCCCCGGCAGGCCGAACGCCAGCAGACCGGCACCGATTCCGCAGGCCAGCGTCAGCAGGCCCAGCCTGCGCCCGCCGGAATGCCGCAGCCGCGCCGCGCCCAGCATCACGCTGCCGGCGACAAAGGCCAGTGCCCAGACCATCCACACGCTGGCGTGCAGCTTGCTGGCAGGGCCCTGCATGCCCATCTGGTCTTCGAAATCCAGCGGCAGCAGGCCCATCGCGATGAAGGCGAGACCGGCCAGCAGCAGCATCTGGCTGCCCACGCGTGCCGTCCAGGCGGCGTCCACCGGCAGCTGCCGGCGCAGGCGCTCGGCCACGACCACCGCCAGTGCACCCGGCAGCACCAGGCCCAGCAGGTTGAAGCCCAGCGCATGGGGGATGCCGTGCGCGCCCAGCCAGGTCACCGGATGCATCGCCTGCGAATAGTCCGGCAGGGCCGCACCGAAGCCGGCCACCGACAGCACGAACAGGGCTGCGGCGAGCACGCCTACCCAACGATCCAGCCGAACCACGGACATCGCAGCCACTCTTCAGGAGAACATCAGGCCATTGTCACGGCAGCTGGCACCTGCGCCAAGCCGTCCGCGATTTCATGGTGGGCGTGACCGCAGGGTTGAGACCGGCAAGGTTCGTCACCATAGAATCGGTCTCCAGATGCCGAACGATGCCCCATGACCGAGACGACCTACGTATTCGATGCCACCACTGCCACCTTCGAGGCGGAAGTGCTGCAGAAGTCGCTGCAGACGCCGGTCCTGGTGGATTTCTGGGCGACCTGGTGCGAACCGTGCAAGACCCTCGGCCCGATGCTGGAGAAGCTGGCCGGCGAATACAACGGCGCGTTCGAGCTGGCCAAGGTCGACGTGGACAAGGAACAGCAGATCGCGGCAGCCTTCCAGATCCGTTCGGTGCCCACCGTGTTCCTGGTCAAGGGTGGACAGCTGGTGGACGGCTTCCCCGGCGCCCTGCCGGAAGGCCAGCTGCGTGAATTCCTGGCCCAGCACGGCGTTGTGCCGGCTGATGTCGGCGACACCATCGCCGAAGACGAAGCGCCGCTGGACCCGCAGGCGCAGGTGGACGTGCTGCGCGCGCAGATCGCCGCCGAGCCGGACAAGGATGAGCTGAAGCTCGACCTGGCCCTGGCGCTGCTGCAGGTCGGCGGCGTGGACGAGGCCGCTACCCTGATCGATGCCCTGCCCGCCAACCTGGCCACCGATGACCGCGCCGTGCGTGGCCGCGCCCGGCTCTCCTTCGCCGCCGCGCTGAAGGATGCCCCGCCCGCCGAGGAGCTGGATGCGCGCATCGCCGCCGACGGCAAGGATCTGCAGGCACGCCACCTGCGGGGTGTGCAGCTGCTGCTGGCCGGCGAGGACGAAGCTGCGCTGGAACAGTTCCTCGAGATGCTGCGGATCGACCGCAGTTTCCAGGAAGGACTGCCGCGCAAGGCCCTGATCGATGCGTTCAACGTCATCGCCGATGAAGACCTGGTCGGCCGTTCGCGGCGCCGGATGGCCTCCCTGCTGTTCTGAACGGCACCGGCATCGTTCAGAATCCCTGCACTGAACGCGGGCAATAATGCCCGCGATGGTGGCCCCCAGGGCCGCCACGATCCGTTCGGGGGGATGAGGTCGGGGCCATGGGGTCTTGCTGCTGCGCCCCCGCTTTGCCGGGACAGCTATCCGTGACCGTTGGCCGCTCGTCGTCTTTCATCAAGTATTTCCTGCGCACACTGCTGTGTGCCCTCTGCCTGTGGCCGGCGCTCGCCGGCGCGCAGGACTGGAACTACCGGGTCCGCCCCGGCGATACCCTGTGGGATCTCGGCGCGGCCTACCTCAAGCCCAGCATCGGCTGGCAGCAGCTGCAGCAGCACAACCGCATCGACAACCCGTACCGGCTGCCGCCGGGTGAACTGCTGCGCTTCCCGATCGGCTGGCTGCGCGTTGAGCCCGCCCCGGCGAGGGTACTGGCCGTGCGTGGGCAGGTTGAACTGAGCGCGGCCGATGGCAGCAGCAGCCGCGCCGTGCGCGCAGGCGAACAGCTGCACATCGGCGATGCGATCCAGACCAAGGCCGATTCCAGCATCACCCTTGAGTTCGCCGATGCGTCGCGCTTGCAGCTGCGCGAATACTCACGCCTGCGCCTGGACCAGCTCAGCCGCTATGGCCGCACCGGCATGGTCGATACCCGCCTGCGCCTGCAGCAGGGGCGCGCCAGCAACCGGGTCACCCCTGCGCGCGGGCCCGCCTCGCGCTACATCATCGATGCACCGACGGCCACCAGCAGCGTGCGCGGCACCGTGTTCCGGGTCAGCGCCGGCGATGACGCCCATGCCGGCGCCACCGAAGTACTGGAAGGCAAAGTGCAGGTCGGCAACCCGCATGGCCAGCGCCTGGTGCACCCCGGCCAGGCCAGCCGCAGCGCGGGCAGCGGAACGGCGCCCGAAGCGGTTTCCGGTTTGCTGCCGGCACCGCGCCTGCGTGCCGATTCGACCCGCCTGGGAGCCCTGCCGGCCCAACTCGCGTGGGAGCCGGTGACCGGCGCCGACCGCTACCGGGTGGAAGTGGTGCAGGCCGCCACCCCGGAAATCCTGTTGTTTGCCGCCGACACCGCCGACACCCGGCTGGTGATCGGCGAGCTGCCGCCAGGGACGCTGCGCCTGCTGCTGCGGGCAGTGGATGCACAGGGTGTGGAAGGCCTGGATGCCAGCGAGGATTTCGTCCTCGACGACCAGCCGCCACCGCCGCTGACCATTTCCCCGCTGCAGGGACAGACGGTCAACAGCGACCGTCCCCGCTTCCACTGGAGCCAGGCGCCCGGTGCCAGCAGCAGCGTGCTGCAGGTGGCCGACGAGCCGCAGTTCCTGCAGCCGCTGCGCGAGCAGAGCACCGGCGGCACCGACCTGCGCCTGGGCCAGCCGCTACCTCCCGGCCAGTACTACTGGCGGGTCGCTTCGCGTGATGACCAGGGCCACCAGGGTCGCTATGGCCAGGCAGTGACGCTGCAACTGACCGATGAACCGGTGGACCCGGCACTACAACCGCCCGAAGCCACCGATGGCGAGCTGACCCTGCGCTGGCAGGCGGGAAGCGACGGGCAGCGCTACCGCGTGCAGGTCGATCGCCGCGGCGACTTCAGCGCGCCGCTGCTCGATACCACCGTCGACCAACCGCAGGTCAGCTTCAAGCGCCCGTGGCGCGGCACGCTGCACATCCGCGTGCAGTACATCGATGACGACGGCCATGCTGGTCCGTTCTCGCCCGCCCAGCAGGTCAAGCTGCCGTGTCGCCTGTGCTACGGCGCCAGCGGCGGTGCCCTGCTGCTGTGGTTGTTGCTGTGAGGCGCTCACCGCTGCCGTGGTCGCGACGGATCCTGCTGGCCCTGCTGGCGGGTGTAGCGACGGCGGTGGTCAGCCATGGCCAGTGGCTGTGGCGGCAGGACGAAAGCGCGTACGACCTGATGGTCGGCAGCTGGGATTACCGCCCCGACCCCAGCGTGCTGATCGTGGCCATCGACGAAGGCAGCCTGCAGCGGCTGGGCCAGTGGCCGTGGCCCCGCTCGATGCATGCCCGCCTGCTGGACCGCTTGACCGACGCCGGTGCCGAGCGCGTCGCGCTGGACCTCATGCTGTCCGAGCCCGACCGTCGCGATGCGCGCCAGGATGCCGAGCTGGCAGCGGCGATCCGTCGCAACGGCCGTGTGGTACTGCCGGTGCTGGCCGCGCCGGCCGCCGGCGACCGCATGGCCGAGGAAATGCTGCCCATCCCGCTGATTGCCGCCAGCGCCGCCGCCATCGGCCACAGTGACGTTGAAGTCGACGGCGATGGTGTCGCCCGCGGGGTCTACCTGCATGCGGGCATCGGCCAGGCACACTGGCCGGCACTCGGTCTGGCGTTGACCGGACTGCCACCGCAACGCGCACAGGGCCTGCCCGACCCTGACCCGGCGCTGGACTCGCCCTATCAATGGCGCCGCAATGATTACGTGCGCGTGCGTTATGCCGGGCCACCGGAACGCTTGCCGCAGGTGTCCTACGCCGATGTGCTGGAAGGGCGCGTGGATGCCTCGATGCTGCGTGGCAGGCGCATCGTGGTGGGCATGACGGCCAGCGGCATCACCACCCGCCTGTTGACCCCCACCACCCGCGAATACTGGATGAGCGGCAGCGAGTACCAGGCCAACATCGCCTCGATGCTGCTGCAGGACAAGCAGATCGACGTGTTGCCCCGCGCCTGGCAGGACGCCCTGGCCGGCCTGCTGGTGGCCATGTGCGTGCTGCTGCTCGGGCTGCGCCTGCCCTGGGTGGTTGCCCTATGCTCGCTACCGGCTGCGCCGCTGCTGAGCTGGTTGCTGCTGCGCACCGGCAGCCTCTGGTGGGCGCCGGCCAGCGCCCTGCTCGGCATCGTGCTGGTACTGACCGCGTGGGCGACCTGGCGGATCGCCTCCTGGCACCGCCAGGCCAACCGCGATGCGCTGACCGGACTCGGTAACCGACTGCGCTTCGAGCAGTCGCTGCAACAGGAATGCGATGCGGCGCGCCGCAGTGGCAAGCCACTGACCCTGGCCCTGATCGATGTCGACCACTTCAAGCATCACAACGATCGCCATGGCCACCAGGTCGGCGATCGCGTGCTGTGCGAAGTGGCCCGCCTGATCCAGGCGCATGCCCGGCGGCCGCGTGACATGGCTGCCCGCTACGGCGGCGACGAATTCGCACTGGTGCTGCCCGACACCCCGGTTGAAGGCGCACGGCAGGTGATCGAAGACCTGATCTCCTGCATCCGCGCCCTGCCGCCGCCCGGCGATGGCAGCAATTCAGGCGTCACCCTGACCATCGGCGTCTACACCCGTGTGCCTGACGGCGACCTGCAACCGCATCATTTCGTCGAAGGCGCCGACAACGCGCTTTACCGGGCCAAGGACAATGGCCGCGACGGCTATGTGATCGACGGCGGCCCGCCCGCGCCGTAGCGCCCGGCAGGCCTGTCGGAGTTGCTGCGGGCTACAACATACGCATGCGAATGGTTAGACTGGGTGCCCCGTCCCCTGCCCGGTTCCCGCATGAAAGCCAGCACGTTCCGCTTCGGCATCAACCTGTGGCCACCGTTCCTGTTCACCGGCATCCATGTCACCCGGATCACCCCGGACTACCGGCAGATCGACGTGGAACTGCGCCTGCGCCCCTGGAACCGCAACTATGTCGGCACCCACTTCGGCGGTAGCCTGTTCGCAATGACCGATCCGTTCTGGATGCTGGGCCTGATGCACACCCTGGGCCGCGACTATTACGTCTGGGATCGCGCCGGTGCGATCGATTTCCTCAAGCCCGGTCGAGGCACAGTACGCACGTCTTTCCGCATCGACGATGCACTGCTGGATGAACTGCGCACGGCGGCGGCCGGTGGCGAAAAAGTGCTGCGCTGGTTCAGCAACGACGTGGTCGACGAAGCTGGCGAGGTGGTCGCGCAGGTACGCAAGCAGGTCTATGTGCGCTTGAAGCCACACGCACGGTAAAGCGGGCCGGCTGACGCCCGGCTATCCTCTGCAGCCCTGCCATGGAGGCTGCAATGCGCCTTTTCTACTTTGCGGCGGCACTGACCGCCCTGCCCTTCGCCGCCACTGCACTGGACGTGCCGCCGGTGCGCTACCCCGCCGTGCCCGCGCACGCCGCCACGGCCGAGGGTTTCGTACCTGCCGGCTGGACGCTGGAATACAGGATCGAAGGCGACCTCGACCAGGACGGGCGCGCAGACCTCGCGCTGGTGCTGCGCCAGCAGGACCCGCGCAACATCATCGAACACGATGGGTTTGGCCCCTCGCCGTATGACAGCAACCCGCGCATCCTCGCCATCGCCTTCGCGCGACCGTCCGGTTACGTGCTGGCCGCGCAGAACCACACGCTCATTCCGCGGCCGGACTCGCCCGTGCTCAGCGATGCACTGGCCGAAGGCACCGGCGTGTCCATCCAGCGCGGCGCACTGCGGGTAGGGTTGTACTCGTTCTCCAGCGCGGGCAGCTGGTCGATGGGCACCACCACGTTCACGTTCCGCTGGCAGGAAGGCGACTTCGCGCTGATCGGCTACGACCGCGACTCGATGATGCGCAATTCCGGGCAGACCGAGGGCCTCAGCGTGAACTTCTCCACCGGCAAGGTGAAGCTGACCGAAGGCAGCATGCAGGACGACAAGGAACAGGTGCGTTGGCAGACCCTGCGTGACCGCAGGCGCTGGACGCTGGACAGCGTCGGTGATGGCTGGGCGTTCAATCCACTCGGCGACAGCGACTGAGCCCGGGTCAGTCAGCCCGCAAGGGCATCGACAGATACGGGCCCTCGCCTTCGCGCGCCGGTCCGCGCCTCAGCAGCTGCAGGTGGCGACCGTCGGCAGACAGTGTTGGCGTGCGCGCCTGCGAACGCCACTGCGCCGGCAACCGCGCCAGTGCCTCGTCGGGTGGCCCGGCCTGTTGCCGCAGCCAGCGCTGCGCGCCAAGCAGGCGGATCATCGCCGCTGCGTCCTGGCTGCGCGTCGCGTACTGTGCGTGGGACGGCCCGGCGATGGCGCTCAATGTGCATCCCAGCGGATTGGCCACGCAGCCCACTTCCCATCGGGGCGGTGGCGGGGCAAGGAGCGGGACATCGGCTGCCAGCGCCTTCACTGCAGCAGGGCGACATGCCCAGCCGAAATTGCCGGCGATCCGGGCCAGGGTGTGGTCGCGATCCAGCAGCAGGCGGCTGCCTGCTGTCTGCGTGGACGCCTCGATGGCGGCCTTGTTCATCGCGAATTCGCCCTGCATCGCATGACACAGGCTCTGCTCGTCGGCTTCCAGCGGCTGCAGCGCCACCTCGCAGGAGACGGGCAGCACGTAATCCGGTGATTGCTCGACCAGCATGTCACCCAGCAATGCGGCATGGATCCTCACCACGGCGGCACCCATCATGCTGTCCACCAGCGTGCTGCCGGTGCGCATCATCCGCCGCCCGAACTGAACCGATCTGCAGCCTGCCTCGACGGCACCGGCAACATCGCCCTGCAGATAGGCCAGTGCCTGCGCACTGGTGCCATCCAACAGCGGCGTGTACGCCGGTAGTGGCAGGAGCTCGCTTTCGAAGGGCTGGAACGGGGAATCGAAACGATCGTAGTCCGCCATCCGCGCCAGTCGCTCGTGCAGGCCGGCATGCCCGGCGTGGGCGTCAGCGAAGCGCTGCGGATCAGCGCGTACCTGTGCCAGGCAGCCGACGGGCCCGACGGCACAACGACCTGCCCCATCCAGCTTCAACGGTGCGTGCGCGGCCGCCAGCAACGACGTGTGCGACGCCTGCGACGGCGAGGCCTGCCAGCGCCGCAGATCTTCGGCCAACGCCGCCTCACGCTGGGCCTGGTCCAGCCCATCGAAGGGCAGCGTCCACAGCAGGGCGAAGCCGTTGCGACCTTCGTTGGGTTGCACGGCCTCAAGCAGACGCCCGTCTTCCCGCTGGGCGGCCGACAACGGCCAGTACCTCGACAGCAGCCATGCCGCGACGGCCATCACCAGCAGACCCAGCATTGCCCAGCTCAACCACCGCAGCATCCTCAACACGGTATCCTTTCCCTGTATGGCCTGCACCGCCAACGGACAGCGTAAACGAGCGGCCGCGACCGCTACAATGCGCGCATGTCGCTCGAAGCCCCCGCCCTGGTTCCCCGCCCCTCCCTGCAGCGCCTGTTCCTGACCGGCCTGCTGACCCTGTTGCCGATCTGGCTGACCTGGGTGGTGGTCAAATTCGTGTTCGTGCTGCTGTCGGGCATCTCCAGCCCGCTGGTCGTGCCGCTGTCCGAACAGATCGCGACCAACTTTCCGCATTATCTCGGCTGGGTCCGCGCCGAATGGATCCAGAACACTATCGCCCTGCTGGCCACCCTGCTGGTGATCCTGGCGGTGGGCGTGGCCAGCCGCCGCGTGGTCGGCCAGCGCCTGCTGCGCTGGGTCGGCGCGGTCATCAAGCGCATTCCGCTGGCCAGCATCATCTATGACAGCGCCAAGAAGCTGCTGGACATGCTGCAGACCGAGCCGGGCAGCACACAGCGCGTGGTGCTGATCGATTTCCCGCACCGCGACATGAAATCGGTCGGCCTGGTCACCCGGGTCATCAAGGAACAGGGCACCGACCGCGAACTGGCGGCCGTCTATGTGCCGACCACGCCGAACCCGACCTCGGGCTATCTGGAAATCGTGCCCGTCGAACTGCTCACCCCGACCGACTGGACGGTGGACCAGGCGATGAGCTTCATCATTTCCGGCGGTGCAGTGGCGCCCTCCAGCGTTCCGTTCACCCGCGCTGGCGATCGTTCCGAATGAGCGAGGCGTCGCACGCGCGCCCGCTGCAGGACCGCGCGGTCCTGCTGTTCATCGTGTTGGCCGCGTTCTTCTGTGGCAACGCAGTACTGGCCGAACTGATCGGGGTGAAGATCTTCGCCCTGGAAGACACCCTCGGCATCGATCCGCTGAACTGGAACCTGTTCGGCCAGACCGGTTCGTTGAGCTTCACCGCCGGCACGCTGCTGTGGCCGGTGGTGTTCATCATGACCGACACCATCAACGAATTCTTCGGCAAGCGCGGGGTGCGTTTCATCTCGTGGCTGGCGGTGGTGCTGATCGCCTACGGTTTCCTGTTCGCCTTCGCTGCGATCTCGCTGGCACCGGCCAGCTGGTGGGTGACCTCGATGGATGCCCACGGCGTGCCCGATTACCAGGCCGCGTTCGCGGCGGTGTTCGGACAGGGCATGTGGACCATCGCCGGCTCGCTGGTGGCGTTCCTGTTCGGCCAGTTGATCGACGTGGCGGTGTTCCATCGCATCCGCCAAGCAACCGGCGAGCGCCATGTATGGCTGCGTGCCACCGGTTCCACTGCGGTCTCGCAGCTGGTGGACAGCTTTGTGGTGATCTGGATCGCCTTCGTGCTCGGCCCGCAGCACTGGCCGACATCGCTGTTCCTGGCGGTCAGCAGTGTCAATTATGTCTACAAGATGGGCTTCGCGATCGCCCTGATTCCGTTGCTGTACCTGATGCGCCGCGCAATCACCCGCTATCTGGGCGAGCAGCGCGCCGTCGACCTGCGCGCTGCGGCCGCGGCTGACTGAAGCCCCAGCGGCGCGCAAGCTGACTGCGCCCTCACGCTGGCCGTACGCGCGCGGATCGTGCAAGCTCCACGGTCTGTGTTCCACGGAAGCTTCTTGATGCCGTATTCCCCCCGCGTCCTGGCCGCTGCCATCGCCGCGTTGTTCCTGTTCAGCGCCGTTCCGCCGGCCGAAGCAGCGAAGAMGAAGGGCAGCCGCCCCGCCGCCGCGCAGACCCGCCAGGCTGCCAAGCCGAAGGCCCGCGCCGGCACGCGTGCCACCACGCCGGCCCGCGGCAGCTCGGCGCGCCGCGCCGCGCCGCGTCCGGTCGCCCCGGCCCGCGCAGTGCCCAAGCAGGTGCAGCTGGAGCGCTTGTACGACGAGTACTGGGATGCCTCCATGCGGTTGAACCCGCTGCAGGCTACCTTCCAGGGCGAACCGCGTTACAACGACCAGTTGCCCAATATCCTCTCCGCCGCCTGGCGCCAGCAATCGCACGACTTCACCACCGAGTGGCTGGGCAAGGTCGAGAAGATCGGCAGCGACGGCCTGCAGGGGCAGGACCTGCTCAGCTACGAGATCTTCGTGCGCGACGCCCGCGCCTCGCTGGCCGCCGAACGTTATCCGAGCTGGATGATGCCGATCAGCCAGTACTACAACGTCGGCAGCATCATGGCCATCCTCGGCGCCGGCGCTGGCGCGCAGCCGTTCAACACGGCCAAGGACTACGACACCTGGTCACGACGCTCGCTGGGCATCCCCGATCTGTTCGACCAGGCCATCGCCAACATGCGCCAAGGCATGAAGGCTGGTGTGGTGCAACCGCGCGACCTGATGGAAAAGGTCCTGCCGCAGCTGGATGCGGTGATCAAGCCGACTGCCGAAGAGAGCATCTTCTGGTCGCCGATCCGGACCATGCCCGAGTCCATCTCCGCCGAAGACAAGGCGCGAATCAGCGGTGAGTACAAGCGCATGATCGAACTGCGCATCATGCCGGCCTACCGCGCCCTGCGTGGCTTCATCGCCACCGAATACCTGCCTGCCACGCGCAGCAGCAGCGGCCTTGGCGCACTGCCCGACGGCCAGGCCTGGTATGCCAACCTGATCGTGCAGACCACTGCCAGCCAGCAGACCGCCGCGCAGCTGCATGCGCTGGGCGAGCAGCGCGTGCAGGAGCTGCAGGCGCAGATCACCACGGTGATGCGCGACGGCAAGCTGCGCAGTTCGCAGGCCAAGCTGCTGCGCAGCATGCGCAACGACCGCCAGTTCCAGTACAGCGATGCCAACGCGCTGCTCAACCGTTACCGGCAGGTGCAGCAGCAGGTCGATGCACGCCTGCCGCAGGTACTGGACACCCTGCCGAAGGCGCCGCTGCAGATCCATGCAGTGGAGCCGGAGCGTGCCATGACCGCCGCCGCAGCCTCCTACCAGCCGTCGCCCCCAGGACAACCCGGCGTGCTGTTCGTCAACACCCGCGACCTGCCCAGCCGCAAGCGCTGGAACGTGCCGGTGCAGTACCTGCATGAAGCCATTCCCGGGCACCATGTGCAGCTGGGCCTGCAGCAGGAATTGACCAAGCTGCCGCGCTTCCGCCGCCTCGGCGGTGACCTTGCCTTCGTCGAAGGCTGGGGCCTGTATGCGGAAACCCTCGGCGAAGACCTCGGCGCGTACACCGATCCGTACGACCGCATCGGCTATCTGTATTCGCGCCTGCTGCGCGCCGCACGCGTGGTCGCCGACACCGGCGTGCATGCGCAGGGCTGGAGCAAGCAGCAAGCCGTGACCTATCTGCAGAAGACCGTCGACATGAGCGCTGACGATGCCAATGCGGAAGTGGAACGGATCATGGCCCAGCCTGGCCAGGCACTGTCCAACGTGGCAGGCCTGACCACGATCATCGCCCTGCGCGACAAGGCCAAGGCACGCCAGGGCGCAGCGTTCGACCTGCGCCGCTTCCATGCCGAAGTGCTGAAGGACGGTTCGATGCCGCTGGATGTACTGGACCACAAGATCGAACGCTGGCTGGCCCAGCCGGCCACTACACCAGCACCCGCACCCTGACCGTCACGGAGCTGCCATGCGCCCTGCCGCCCTGCTGTGCGCCACCGTCCTCGCCCTGCTGCCGTCGATAGCGTTGGCAGCGGCACCGCTGGCACCGCCGGATGCAGGCATTGATGGCCTGATGCAGGCCTACGACGGCCAGGTGCCGGGCGCAGCGGTGCTGGTGCTGCACGACGGGCAGCCGGTGTTCCGTCGCGGCTACGGGTTGGCCGTGGTCGAGGATGGCAGCGCCGTGACGCCGGCCAGCAACTTCCGCCTTGCCTCGGTCAGCAAGCAGTTCACCGCTGCGGCGGTGCTGTTGCTGGTCGAGGACGGCCGCGTGGCGCTGGACCAGCCCGCGCGGCGCTGGCTGCCGGAACTGCCGCCCGCCGCTGCCACCATCACCCTGCGCCAGTTGCTGTCGCACACCAGCGGCCTGCTGGACTACGAAGACCTGATGGACCCTGCCGACACCCGGCAGGTGCACGACACCGATGTGCTGGCGCTGTTGGCCCGCGAAGATCGGCTCGCCTTCGCACCCGGTACGCAGTACCGCTACAGCAACAGCGGCTACGCATTGCTGGCGCTGATCGTCGGCCGCGCCGCCGGTACCGACTTTGCCAGTTTCCTGCAGCAGCGCATCTTCCGGCCGCTGGGCATGGCGCATACCGTCGCCCACCAGGATGGTGTCGACGTGGTGGCGCAGCGTGCCTATGGCTACAGCGAGGTCGACGGCCGCTGGCAACGCACCGACCAGAGCACCACCAGCGCCGTACTCGGCGACGGTGGCATCTACTCCTCGCTGGACGACCTCGCCCGCTGGGACGCGGCCCTGTACGACGACCGCCTGCTCTCGGCCGCATCACGCGAGGCCATGTTCAGCCCGGCCACCGCCACCACCGAACCCGACGTGCCGCATTACGGCTTCGGCTGGCGCCTGAACGGCCACATGCACTGGCACAGCGGCGAGAGCATCGGCTTCCGCAATGTGATCCTGCGCTACCCGGACAAACACCTGACCGTGATCGTGCTGAGCAACCGCAACGCCCCCGAACCCTATCCGCTGGCGTTGAAGATCGCCCAGCGCTGGCTGGACACCCTGCAATGACCACCGAAACCACCGGCCTGCTGGGCATCCACCATGCCGCACTGATCTGCAGCGACTACGCCCGCTCGAAAGACTTCTACGTGCGCGTGCTGGGCCTGCGCATACTGGCCGAGAACCACCGCGCCGTACGCGACTCGTGGAAGCTGGACCTGGCCCTGCCCGATGGCGGCCAACTGGAGCTGTTCTCTTTCCCCTCGCCGCCCGCACGGCCGAGCCGCCCCGAAGCCCAGGGCCTGCGCCACCTCGCGTTCCGGGTAGCCGCGCTGGAACCCTTCATCGAACGCCTGGCCCGCCACGGCGTAACCTGCGAACCGATCCGCGTGGATGAATACACCGGCCGCCGCTTCACCTTCTTCGCCGACCCCGACGACCTGCCGCTGGAGCTGTACGAGACCGGTTGAGCGTTTTCCAATCGCGGAGATTCATCCACGCATCGTGTCGACCAAGGTCGACACCTACCAACAGCTGCGGGAACCTGTCGAAGGCGGGGTGGGGCCGGTTGCGGGGGCGTGAGCGCCATGGATGGCGCGACCGAGCTTACATGGACGTACTTGCAGCGTCCCCCGCAACCGGGCCCACCCCGCCATCCCACGGAATGCACGCTGTTGCTGTTGCTGTTGCTGTTGCTGTTGCTGTTGCTGTTGCTGTTGCTGTTGCTGTTGCTGTTGCTGTTGCTGTTGCTGTTGCCGTAGCGGGTGCCGGGTGCAACCCGGCCAACGCCCCCCTTCCCCATACCCCGCCGAATGGGTATACAGTCGACCCGTACCGGCATCGTGCCGGAATGAACCCTGGGAGGGGACCATGCGCAAGACCTTCAAGACCCTGCTGCTGGCGCTGCCGCTGTGCCTGGCCGCGCTCTCCGCGCAGGCCGCCGACAGTGCAGCCGGCCGCTGGAAGACCATCGACGACAAGACCGGCAAGGTGAAGTCGATCGTCGAGATCAGCCAGGCCGCCAACGGCACGCTGTCCGGCAAGGTGGTCGAGATCCTGCACTCGGACAAGGGCCCGAACCCGGTCTGCGATGGTTGCGAGGGCGCCAACAAGAACAAGCCGGTGAAGGGCATGACCATTCTCTGGAACCTGAGCCAGGACAAGGGCACCACCAGCAAGTGGTCCGGTGGCACCATCCTCGACCCGGCCAACGGCAAGACCTACCGCTCGAAGATCGAGCTGCAGCCGGGCGGCGGCAAGCTGGACGTGTCCGGCTGCATCGCCTTCATCTGCCGCGCGCAGACCTGGGTCCGCGAGTAAGCGTCACGGCCCCGGCAATGCCCTGGTGACCCGGCTCCGGCCGGGTCACTGCGTTGCGGGCGTGCGATAATCTTCGGTTCCCCCTGGCTGCACCCCGTGACCATGACCCGTACCGCGCTCGTCACCACCGCCCTGCCCTACGCCAACGGCCCGCTGCACCTGGGCCACCTGGTCGGCTACATCCAGGCTGACATCTGGGTGCGTGCGCGTCGAATGAGCGGCGGCAAGGCCTGGTTCGTGTGCGCCGACGACACCCACGGCACGCCGATCATGCTGGCTGCGGAGAAGGCCGGGGTCACCCCGGAAGCCTTCATCGCCAACATCCAGGCCAGTCACGAACGCGATTTCGCCGCCTTCGGCGTCGCCTTCGACCATTACGACTCGACCAATTCGGCGGCCAACAAGGCGCTGACCGAGGCGTTCTACCTGAAGCTGGAAGCGGCTGGCCACATCAGCCGCCGTTCGGTGGCGCAGTTCTACGACCCGGCCAAGGGCATGTTCCTGCCCGACCGCTACGTCAAGGGCATCTGCCCGAACTGTGGCAGCGCCGACCAGTACGGCGACAACTGCGAAGTCTGCGGCGCCACCTATGCGCCGACCGACCTGAAGGAACCGCGCTCGGTGATCTCCGGTGCCACCCCGGAAATGCGCGATTCCGAGCACTTCTTCTTCGAGGTCGGCCACTTCGACGGCTTCCTGCGCGACTGGCTGGCCGGCGATGTCGCCCTGCCGGGCGTGAAGGCCAAGCTGGGTGAATGGCTCAACGCCGAAGGCGGCCTGCGTGCGTGGGACATCTCGCGCGATGCGCCGTACTTCGGTTTCGAGATTCCCGGCCAGCCGGGCAAGTACTTCTACGTCTGGCTGGACGCGCCGATCGGCTACCTGTCCAGCTTCCAGACCCTGTGCAGCAGGATCGGCGAGGATTTCGAAGCGCATCTGCGCGCCGGCACCAGCACCGAGCTGCATCATTTCCTCGGCAAGGACATCGTCAATTTCCACGGCCTGTTCTGGCCGGCGGTGCTGCACGGCACCGGCCACCGCGCGCCGACCCGCCTGCACGTCAACGGCTACCTGACCGTCGATGGCGCGAAGATGAGCAAGTCGCGCGGCACCTTCGTGATGGCGCGTACGTTCCTGGATGCCGGCCTGGAACCGGAGGCGCTGCGTTACTACTTCGCCGCCAAGTCCGGTGGCGGCGTCGACGACCTCGACCTGAACCTGGGCGACTTCATTGCCCGCGTCAACGCCGATCTGGTCGGCAAGTTCGTCAACCTCGCCAGCCGCTGTGCCGGTTTCATCAGCAAGCGCTTCGATGGCCAGTTGGCCGCGCAGCTGCCCGACGCGGCGCAGTACCAGCGCTTCGTCGATGGCCTGGCACCGATCCGTGAGGCGTACGAGCGCAACGACCCGGCTGCGGCGATCCGCCTGACCATGACCCTGGCCGATGAAGCCAACCGCTACATCGACGACGTCAAGCCGTGGGTGATCGCCAAGCAGGAAGGCGCCGACGCGCAGCTGCAGGCCGTCTGCAGCCAGGGCCTGAACCTGTTCCGCGTACTGGTCACCGCCCTGAAGCCGGTGCTGCCGGCGACCGCCGCGCAGGCCGAGGCCTTCCTGGCCGCGCCGGTGAATGACTGGACCGAGCTGGCGCAGCCGCTGCTCGGCCACCGCATCACCGAGTACACCCCGCTGTTCACCCGTATCGACCCGAAGAAGATTGACGCCATGATCGACGCCTCCAAGGACACCCTGACCGCTGCCGCTGCAGCCCCCGCTGCCAAGGTGGAAGCCGCAAAGCCTGCCGCACCGGTGCTGGCCAAGGACGAAGCAAACAGCGCTGACGCCCCGGCCTACATCGGCATCGACGACTTCGCCAAGCTCGACCTGCGCATCGGCAAGGTGCTGGTGTGCGAGTTCGTGGAAGGCTCGGACAAGCTGCTGCGTTTCGAACTGGATGCCGGCGACCTCGGCAAGCGCCAGATCTTCTCCGGCATCCGCGCCAGCTATGGCGAGCCGGAAGCGCTGGTCGGCCGCAGCGTGGTGTTCATCGCCAACCTGGCCCCGCGCAAGATGCGCTTCGGCCTGAGCGAAGGCATGATCCTGTCGGCCGGCTTCGACGGTGGCGCGCTGGCGCTGCTGGACGCCGACAGCGGCGCGCAGCCGGGCATGCCGGTTCGTTGATGCAACACGGGCGCGGCCACGGCCGCGCCCGGTCATGAGCACTGCGAAGGGAGGTACCGTGATGGGAGATGCTGCGTTGGAACTGGCGCTGTTCGACTTCGACCACACCGTTACCACCTGCGACACCTACGGCCGCTTCCTGCGCCGGGTCGCCACCGCCGAACAGCTGGCACAGGCCTGGTGGAAAGTCGGCCCATGGCTGCTGGCCTACAAGCTGAAGCTGATCTCCGCCGAGCGCATCCGCGCACGGGTGACCCGGTTGACCTTCAGCGAACGCCACGCCGATGACATCGAGACGCTGGCCGCGGGTTTTTCCCGTGAGTTCCTGCCCGATGTCGTGCGTCCGGAAATGCTGGAGCAGATCCGCTGGCACAAGGAGCAGCAGCACACTGTGGTGGTGGTATCCGGTTCACTGGACCTGTACCTGCGGCCATGGTGCGAACAACTGGGCCTGCAGCTGATCTGCAATCGGCTGGAAAGCGAAAGCGGACGCCTGACCGGCCGCTACGCCGGTGGCGATTGTGGCCCACGCAAGGTCGAGCACATCCGTCGCCAGTTCGATCTGTCACGCTACACACGCATCCATGCCTACGGTGACAGCGCCGAGGATCGTCCGATGCTGGCCCTGGCGCACGAGCGCTGGTACCGCGGCAAACCCCTGAAGTAGCCCAACGCGCAGCCTTCGCCACGCATGAGCCTGATTCCGCCCCTGACCGAACGCCTGGACCGCTTGCTGCCGCAGACCCAATGCGGGCAATGCGGCTACGACGGCTGCCGCCCGTATGCGCAGGCGATGGCACGTGGCGAGGCTGGCGTGGATCGTTGTCCGCCGGGCGGCGATGCCGGTGCGCGGGCGTTGGCGCAGGTGCTGGGTGTGTCGGCGCTGCCGTTTGATCGATCGCGGGGCGAGCACAAGGCGCCGCAGGTGGCGTTGATCGTGGAGGCTGACTGCATCGGCTGCACGAAGTGCATACAGGCGTGCCCTGTGGATGCGATCGTCGGCGGGGCGAAGTACATGCACACGGTGATTGCGGATCTGTGCACGGGGTGCGAGTTGTGTATTCCACCGTGCCCGGTGGATTGCATCGAGCTGGTGTTGGTATAGGTTTTTTTTTGCGACGCCGCGGCGTCGCGTTGCGCTGAGAGCAACAGCAACAGCAACAGCAACGGCAACAGCTGGGAGCGTCGGCTGCCTGGGTTTGATGATCTGGGCGGGTGGGTGGGGGCAAGCGGGACACGCCGTGAACCCATCCATGGGGGCTCGATGGCGCCATCCATGGCGCCAACGGTCCCGCTTGCCCCCGCCCACCAGCCCCTGACAGATATCCGCGGCGGACGGTCGAGCAAGTGCAATGCCATGGCTTGGGTGTTGGTAGGTGCGGATCTTGGTCCGCACCATCTGTCCGACGTCATGGACCTTCGTCGCAAACGACCTGCCCTGTGTGCACTGGCAACTATCGAATCACGATGCATGTCGCAGATTGCTCGATCATTCGCGGCCCTTGCGCCACCTGCGCTTGAGGCCGTTCAGCAGCATGCAAAAATGCTGAAAGCGTCTTGATGGTGCGAGCAATGCAACTCGTCTGATTGGCATTGCGCAGCAGCAGGTTTACAGATGGTGAGCCACCGCAAAAGGGTGGCCGGGTGTCGAAAACCCGCGACGCAAGATGTTGTTTACGCTTGCCAGCCGGCGTCACTTTGCGTGGCGCCGGCTGGCAATCCGTCTGCCGGTCATGGCGGGCGGAGCGTGGGGGCTTTCGGGTCCACCGGTTTCGTCTTGCGTCCCGGTTTTCGAGCCACGTCTCCGTCCGCCACCTTTGAGTGGCGGCTACCGTCTGTCCTGCACGGAGCCTTGCCATGAACGCATCGGATTTCCCCCATCTGCACGCTTACCTCGGCCCGGCAGACGCCGACGAGGACACGCAACAGGCACCAGCCTGTGATCCCACCACGCTGGTTGCGACCTTGCGGCGTATCGGTACTGGCGCGGCGGCCGATGGCCAAGCGTGGCCGGAACGGCATCAACTTCCCAGCCGGTGCATGGCACTGGCCGATGCCGACTGCGCGCTGGCCGGGCTGCGCGTGGTGCAGGAGGTCCTGCTGGCCGCCGAACGCGCCCGGCAGAATGGGGCGCCGGAAGAATACGTCGGCGACCGCGTCATGGAAGGCTTGATGCTGGCCTGCGTGGCCTTGTGCGCGCAGGCAAGCACACGGTTACAACCGCAGCCGTAACAGGCGTCGCAGCGTCGCCTCCCCGACGAGTGGGGTCAGATCCCTTTCCCAGTGGAAAACGGATCTGCCCCCTGCCCGGTCATTACGGCACGGCCGCCGTAACGATGATCTCGACCTTCCATTCGGCGTGCGCAAGCTTGGCTTCGACGGTGGCACGGGCCGGTGTCGCGCCATCCACCACCCACTCGTCCCACGCCTTGTTCATGCCCTCGAAATCGGCCATGTCGGCCAGGAAGATCTCCGCACGCAGCACGTGCTGGCGGTCACTGGCCACCAGCGCCAGCAGCTTGTCGATCTCGGCCAGTACCTGCCGGGTCTGCCCGGTGATGTCCTGGCTGGTGTCTTCCGGAATCTGGCCGGAAAGGTAGGCGACCTTGTTGTACACGGTCATCTCGGACATGCGCGGTCCGACGTCGTAACGCTCCATCATGGGCGTGGCTCCTGCGGGTGGTCTGGACTGCATTCTCACCCAGCCGGCGTCGGAAGTGTGTGCCCGGTGCGGCCACTGAATACCGCCACCGGCGGCACAGCCGCACCGCTGGTCAAACCGCGCTGGCAGGCGCACGATGCGCGACGCCCTGCGTTGACACCGCCCTCGCCCTTACTGACGCACCCTTGCGCCGATGACTGCCTCTACCGATTCCGTCCCTGCCGCCTCTGCCCCGACCTGGAAGCGGGTCGTCACCATCGTCGTCCCGCTGCTGATCCTCGCGCTGGCCCTGCATGGGCTGGCCGGTGAATTCGACGAGCACGGCTATCGTGCCATCCGCCAGGCCTTCCGCCAGCTCAGCGGCGCGCAGATCGCGCTGACCGTGCTGCTCGGCCTGGCCAGCTACGCCTGCCTGATCGGCTTCGATGCGATCGGCCTGCGCCGCAGTGGCATCCGCGTGCACCCGGCACGGATCGGCATCACCGCCTTCCTCGCCCACACCCTGGGCCAGACCGTGGGCTTTGCCGCCCTCACCGGCGGTGCAGTGCGGCTGCGCGGCTACCGCAGTGCCGGCCTGGACCTGGCGCAGATTGGCCAGGTGGTGCTGATGAGCACGCTGGGCTTCATCTTCGGCGCGTGGCTGCTGATCGGCGTGGCGCTGTGCATGGAGCCGGCCGCTGCCGCGCTTGCGCTGCCGCTGGATCCCGCGGCGGTGCGCGTGGTCGGCATCATCGCGCTGATCGCCTTTGCCGCCACCTTCATCCTGGTCGGCCGGGACGGTCGCCAGTTCCGCATATTCGGCCATGGCCTGTGGCTGCCCGACCGGCGCACCATGCTCGGGGTCACCGTGTTGAGCGTGGTCGAACTGGTATTGGCCAGTGCCGCGTTCTACGTGCTGCTGCCAGATTCAACGCCGACTGGCCTGCCCGGTTTCGTCGGCCTGTATCTGGTGGCCGTGCTGGCCGGTCTGGTCTCCACCGTGCCGGCCGGCCTGGGCGTGTTCGAGTGGAGCCTGCTGAAGCTGCTGCCGCAGGTGGCTCCCGCTGCGGTACTTGCGGCGGCATTGATCTACCGCGTCAGTTACTACGTGCTGCCGCTGCTGCTGGCGACCGTGCTGGCACTGGCACCTGCGCTGCGGCAACCGCTGCAGGCCAGCGCAGGTGCCACCCGCGCCGGCTGGTACGCGCTGCGTCCGTGGTTGCCGCAGATCATCGCGCTGGCCGCCTTCAGTGTCGGCGCAGCGCTGGTCATCGACGGCACCTTGCCCACGCCACGCCGACACCTGATCAATGCCTCACTGCCGATCCTGGAAACCTCGCACCTGATCGGCAGCCTGGGCGGCGTCGCCCTGCTGCTGATCGGCCAGGGCCTGGCCCGCCGCAGCCACGCAGCCTGGATGCTGGCGATGGCGATCTGCGTAATCGCGCCGCTGCCGATCTGGCTGCGCGGTGGCCAACCGCTGATCGCCTTGTCGGCGTTGTTGGTGGCGATGGCGCTGTGGGCAGCACGTCGCGAGTTCTATCGCCAAGGCGCACTGCTGGACGAAGCCTGGTCGTGGCCATGGCTGCGCAACCTCGGCCTGGTGCTGGTGGCAGTGACCTGGCTGCTGTTCTTCACCTACAGCCATGTCGAATACCAGAACGAGCTGTGGTGGCAGTTCGCGGTGTCCGGCAATGCACCGCGCGCGCTGCGTGCGCTGCTGCTGGTGGCGATGGCACTGGTGATGTTCGGGCTGGCGCGGTTGCTGCACAGCACGCGCAGCCCGCTGCCGCCTGCCGACGCCGCAACCCTGCAGGCGCTGACACCGGTGCTGGCCGGCGCCACCGACACCCAGGCCTGCCTGGTGCTGACCGCCGACAAGGCAGTGCTGCGCGATGAGCAGCACAAAGGCTTTGTGATGATGCAGCGCTACGGCGGCTCGCTGATCGCGATGGGCGATCCGGTCGGGCCACCCGAGGTGGCGCGCGCATTGATCTGGCGCTTCCGCGAAGAAGCCGACCGGCTCGGACTGCGCCCGGTGTTCTACCAGGTGGGTGAAGCGTATTGGCAGACCTATCTCGATCTCGGCCTGGGCCTGGTCAAGCTGGGCGAAGAGGCGATGGTGCCGCTGCACGACTTCGGTCTGGAAGGCCGCGAGCGTGCCGACCTGCGACAAGCCTGGAACCGCGGCAAGCGCGGTGGGCTGTCGTTCCGCGTAGCACCGGCGGAAGAGATCCCTGCCCTGCTGCCACGCCTGCATGCCATTTCCAACGCTTGGCTCGACGACAAGTCCGGAGACGAAAAGGGCTTCTCGCTGGGCAGCTACGACCCGGACTACCTCGTGCGTTTCCCGATCGCGCTGGTCGAAGCCGAAGGCCGGATCGTGGCCTTTGCCAACCTGTGGCAGGCACCGGCAGGCGCCGAACTGTCAGTGGATCTGATGCGCCACGTCAGCGACGCGCCGAAGGGCACGATGGATTTCCTGTTCATCGAGTTGTTCCTGTGGGGCCGCGCGCAGGGGTATGCACGGTTCTCGCTGGGCATGGCACCGCTGTCCGGCCTGGCCCAGCATCGCCTGGCCGGTCGCTGGAACCGGCTGGCCGGCCTGCTCGCACGGCATGGCGAGCGTTTCTATGGCTTCAGCGGCCTGCGCAGGTTCAAGTCGAAGTTCGATCCACAGTGGCGACCGCGCTACCTGGCCGCGCCCGGCGGCATGCACCTGCCAGCCGCGCTGCTGGATGCCACGCGGCTGATCTCGCTGGACCCGCGGCGTGGCTAGTCCATGTGCCCGGCCTCTGCCGGACCTTTGCCGGTAGGTGTCGACCTTGGTCGACACACTCCCGCCCGTGGTGTTGCAAGCCCCAGCGCCGACCAAGGTCGGCGTCTAGCAAACGCCGTCGAACAGGGTTCGACTCCAGCTTACGCGCCGCCTTTGAGGATCACCTCGGCCAAGCGATCGTAGTCACCGCCGAAGTGATGGTCACCCGGCAATTTGACCTTGTGCACGCCGTCGTTGCCCGGCAGATCAGGGCACAGCGCATCCTCGTCCTTGTCACCGTACACGCACAAGGTCCTGGCCGCCGGCAGCTTCGCCACTTCCGGCGCGATCGGCAGGCCGCCGCCACCGCCGCCCAGCCAGTTGCTGACATGGAATTCAAAGTCGGCGTTCCTGCCCACCGACAGCAGCACGATGCGCTCGAGACCGGCGCGGGTGCCCGCATCAAGCTGGTTGATGGTGGCCGGCAGCACGTCGGCGCCCTGCGAGAAACCGATCAACATCACCTTGTCGCGCTGCCATTGCTGGCGGTAGTGGCCGATGATCTTCTGCAGATCGACAGCGAATCCCTGCGGCGTGCGTTCGCTCCAGAAGTAGCGCAGCGAATCGAGGCCGACCACCGCCACGCCGTGTTCGGCCAGGGCGCCGGCCACGTCCTTGTCCAGGCCGGCCCAGCCACCATCGCCGGAAACGAATACCGCCAGCGTGTCACCGCTGCCCTGCGCCGGCACTTCCACTACCGGCAGCCCCTTCAGGGCATCCGGCGGCGGAGCCAGCGCGACCCCGGCCTGCGCGCCGATCACCCGCGCGGCTGCCACCAGCCCAGGTGTCGCATCGCCAGCAACGGTGCGCTTGAATTCACGGGCCATTGCCACCTGCTGCACGAACGCGCCAGCGCTGTTGGTCGAACACCCCGGCGCGCCGGCCGCGTTCAACCACGGGAAATTCAGTTCACTGGGCTGCAGGCGGTCGTGCTTCACGCCGTCACCGCAGACCATGCGCTCGTGTACATGGGCCGGGCAGAATCCCGAGGTCAACAGGCCGGCAAAGACCTGGGTGTCGGCCTGCGCTGCCAGCGCGTAGGCCAGTTCGGCGCCTTCACCGCTACCGCCAACCAACGGCAGGTGATACCCCGGCAGATGCAGGAACGCCTGTACCCAACGCGAGAAATTCTCGACATCGCCCGCCCCGAACGCGCAGCTGCTGTTGCCTTCGCGCTTGAGCACACCGCGCAGGTGGGCCACGTCCACCGATGCGACCAGCGCACCATCGGCACGCAGCGCTTCGATCGGCATGCGGCTGTCATCGGCACCGGCGCCATCATGGAACCAGATCACCACCCGTTGCGGGGCCCCGGCCGGCACATGCACCGGCACCTGATCGAAACGTCCATGGCTGACCTGCTGCACTGACGCCACCGCTGGCACCGCCGCCAGCGCCAACACCAGTCCCATCGCCCTGCCCAGCCCTGCACGCATCGTTCTGCATCCCGTTGGAATGCGCACACGATACGCCGCCGCTGCGTGCACGGCACGTACCGGTACAGGCCGCCTGCAATCAGGCAGGTGGTTGATTCAGCGGGTGCCGGCAGGACGCCCGCGGCGATACAGCGCCAGCGCCAGCCACAGCAGCCAGCCGACGATCACCGCGATCACCAGTTTCTGCCCCAGCCCACGCGGTGGGCCACCGCGCCACAGCACGTGCATCCACAGCAGCACGAAGGCCAGCCATGCCCAGGCCCACAACAGCGCCGCACTGCCTCGCCAGCCCGGCTCGCGGCGCAGGTACCAGGCCTGCAACAGCATGCCGACGCTGGCGCACAGGAAGGCGGTATTGGCGGCCAGGCCGTGGATCAACGGCGCCAGCAACGGCGTTGCCGCAGGCAGCCAGCTGTCACCGATGGCGACGGTGGCCAGGCCAACGGCGGCCACGCAGAACAACAGCGGTGCCGCTGCGCTGCGCCGCGGCCCCACGCTGTGCCGATACAACGCGATGCCGAGCACGGCGATGGCCAGAGCCAGCAGGCAATAAGCGGTGCGTAGCGCCAGGCCCCACGGCCCATGCAGGTACAGGCTCAGGGTGGCCTTCACCCAATCCAGATCGGCACGCGCGAACTGCGTCCACAACGCGGTCGCCACGAACAACAGCAGTGCAACCAGCGCCAGCGCCGCGGCCGGACGGGCCCGCGTCATGGGCCAGCGTCCGGATGCCGTGCCTGCCACTCAGCCAGCGCCTTGCGGTAACGCTGCAGCTCCTCTGTGTACAGGTCGAGTACGCACAACGGGCAGCCACTGCCGCAGCATTCGTTGGGGCCGGGTTCTTCCGGCGGCAGCGGACGGGGATCGGCAGGAGTATCGGAGACGGTCACGGCTGCAAACAACACCACGCAATGGCAGGTGGATAGTGTAGCGGCGCGCTCAGGCGCCCAGCTGGCGGCGCAGGTTGGACCGCGCGGCCGCATCAAGGCGCTGGTCGAAAAAGTCGCTGAGGAAGATCCGCGGCGCGCGCAGCAGCCCCTGCAGGAAGCGGCGGCGTCCGGCGCGATACAGAAAGCCCGGCACTACGCCTTTGTACTCTTCGGCCACGCCGCGGTCATACGCGGCAAACACCTGCTCGGGTGCCGCCAGGATCGCCATGTCGCAGTCGAGGAACAGCGCAGCTTCGGCATCGACATCGGCCGGGCCCAGCTCGCCATGGCGGGCGGTGAGCAGGATCAACTGCTCGACCCGGCCGGCATCGACCGATGCCAGCTCGGGCCAGTCCGCGATCGCCTGCAGTGCCAGCGCGGCCGACCTGGCCTCGTTGTCCTTGCGGCCAGCCTGGTAGATCGCATCGTGGTACAGCACTGCCAGATAGACCTCGGCCGGCTGCTGCCAGCCCGGACCTGCAGCCACCTCCTGGCAATGCTGCAGCACCGCGCGCACATGGCCGAAGTGGTGATAGGCGCGCGGTGGCGTCGCATAGGCATCCTGCAGAGCCTGCCAGTGCGCGGGAGCGAGAGTCAGCGGGGCGAAGTCCATGCGGGGATGATCCCGCCCTTGGCATCGCCGGGCAAGCTGGCTGTTTTTTCACCAGCCACTCACATCCCGCGCTGGGCAAGGGCGCGGGGCAGTTGTCCACAGGTTTGTCGCGTGCTGGTCCACATCGGCTGTGGACGAAGCGCAGCGTCGGCTGCCGGTGGATGCGGACCGCCACGCGTGGGTCTACACTGGCCGCAGGCGGGAGCGCCCGCCGCTGCCGGAAACCGTCATGCGCCGTCTTGCCGCCCGATGCTTTCTCCTGCCACTGCTCGCGCTCGGCACCCCCGCCCTGTGCGCACAGGATGCGCCCGCTGCCGCGCCGGCCATTCCGACCATCTCCACCGTAAAGGTCACCGCCGCCAGCGTGCCGACACCCGAACAGGTGCTCGCGATCCCGCCGGCGATGCGCGAGATGCTGCAGAAGCAGGTGATCAGCCGCAGCTACTCGCGTGACCAGCGCCTGCAGGCGCTGGTGGAAATGATCTTCAGCCAGCACGGCATGGACCTGCAGTACGACGCCGATGCGACCTACACCATCAGCGAGATCTGGCAGCACCAGCGTGCCAACTGCCTCGCCTTCACCCTGCTGTTTGTCACCCTGGCCCGTGAGGCCGGCATCCAGGCGCGGGTGCAGGAAGTCGGCCAGGTGGTGTCGTGGTACCAGGACCAGGACCAGGGCGTGGTCTACAACGTCGGGCACGTCAACGCTGGCGTGGATGTCGGTGGCCGCTACGGTACGGTCGACCTGGACCGCAACGTGCTGTACGACCGCCACGGGCCGCAACCCATCGGCCGCGAACGGGCGCTGGCGCACTACTACAACAACCGGGGTGCGGAGCAGCTGGCCGATGGCGACCTGCGCGGGGCGCGCGCCTTCTTCGATGCGGCGCTGGCGCAGGACGCCGGGTTCGCCCCGACGTGGAACAACATCGGTGTGCTCGACAACCGCCTGGGCGATGACCAGGCGGCCCGCACTGCGCTGGACACGGCATTGCGATTGGACGGACGCCAGAGTGCAGCGCTGAACAACGCCAGTGCGCTCTATCGCAAGCTGGGCATGACCGCGCAGGCGCAGGCCATGCAGAAGAAGCTGCAGTCGGTGCAGCGCGAGGATCCGTTCGCGCAGTACATGCAGGGTGCCCAGGCCGAACGCGCTGGCGACCTGGACAAGGCGATCACGTACTACCGGCGGGCGGTGCGCCTGTACGACACCGCGCACCAGTTCCACTTCGGCCTGGCGCGGGTGTATTTCCTGACGGGCCGGCTGCAGCGTGCGGACCGCGAACTGCTGCGGGCGCAGGAACTGGGCGGTTCAACGCAGCAGGCCCGCTACCAGGCCAAGCTGGACAGCCTGGCCCGCTGGCGAGCGCAGCAGGCCAAGCGCTGAGGCGCGATCAGGCCTTCTTGAGGAAGCAGGTCTTCAGCACCAGCCCCTTGATCTTGTCCGAGTTGCCCTCGATGTGCTCGGCATCGTCTTCGACCAGGCGGATGTTGCGGATCACCGTACCCTGCTTGAGTGGGATTGAGGAGCCCTTGACCTTCAGGTCCTTGATCACGGTGACGGTATCGCCGGTCTGCAGGGTATTGCCGTTGCTGTCACGCACGACCAGGGTCGAACCGGTAGCTTCTTCGGCCGTCCACTCGAAGCCGCAGTCGGCGCAGATCCACAGCGCGCCATCGGCATAGGTGTTTTCCAGGGTGCACTGCGGGCAGGCGGGAACAGAAGACATTGCAAGTACCTCAAAATGAATCAACAGCGGCCATTGTAACCGCCCGGCCTTTTCGTTCATTTTCCGGCGACGATCCGGGCGCGGCTTCGCCCACCCCGCCCGAGGCAGGCACCGGAACTTGCAGCGCGCGGCAAACTCCAGCAGAGTGCGCGGCCCCTGATCGTCCCCGGACCTCCCCATGCGCCTCGGCATCGACTTCGGTACCAGCAACTCCGCCGCCGCCATCGTGCGTGATGGGACGCTGCTGCCGATCCGCTTCGGCGAGGCCGAACAGTTCCGCACCAGCGTGTACTTCCCCGGCGTGGTGCCCGACCCGGACGATTTCCAGCTCGACGCCGGGCAGGAACACGAACTGCAGCAGCTGATCGACAGCGCCGCTCGCGCGGCCCGCGCCGCTGGCCAGGAGCGCACGCCACAGGCCCTGCGCCGCGAGGCACTGCGCGCCCTGCGCCGGGAATGGATGGAGGCTCGCGCCGGAAAGGAACGCAGCGCCAGCGACCTGCTGCAGAACGCCGTCTATGGCGACGACGCGCTGGAAGCGTATTTCGAGGAGCACGAAGGCAACCTCGTGCAGAGCCCGAAGTCCATGCTCGGCTACAACCTGCACCCACGCGCGCGGCAGACCATCACCGGCATTGCCGCGCACATCCTCGAACACATCCGCTTGACCGCCAGCGCCCAGCTCGGCCAGCCGCTGCGCAGCGCCCTGCTCGGCCGCCCGGTGCAGTTCCGCAGCTCGATCGGCGAGGCCGGCAACGACCAGGCCTTGGACATCCTGCGCGAAGCAGCCGGCCAGGCTGGTTTCGACCACATCGATTTCCTCGAAGAGCCTGCCGCCGCAGCAATGCATTACCACGCTGAAAGCCGCGATCGCCATCAGGCGGTGATCGTCGATATCGGCGGCGGCACCACCGATATCGCCCACGCCGAAGTGGGCGGCAGCCAGGCCCCGCGCATCCACCGTGCCTGGGGTATTGCCCGCGGCGGCACCGATATCGACCTGGCCCTGAGCCTGTCCGGCTACATGCCGCTGTTCGGCCGCGGCATCACCCGCGTGCCCACCCACCACTACGTGGAAGCGGCCACCGTGCAGGACATGACCCGCCAGCGCGAGTTCCGCCAGCACAACTACGACAACGTCGACGCGCCGTGGGGCGCGCGCCTGCAGGCGCTGCAGGACACCGGCAACACCGCCCGCCTGTACCGCGATGTCGAGCGCGCCAAGATCGCCCTCAGCGGTGCCAGCGAACACCGCAGCACGCTGGATTACATCGCCCGCGACCTGCACGTGGACAACAGCGCCGACGGCCTGGCCGCCGCCGCCCATGGCTATCTGAGCCAGATCCGTGAACTGCTGGCCCAGGTCCGCAGCGACATCGGCGGCGACCCTGACGCGGTGTTCCTGACCGGTGGCATGTCCCGCGCCGGCTACCTGCGACAGGCGGCTGCCGAGGCGTTCCCGGGCGCCCGGATGGTGCACGGCGAGCCCTCGCTGGGGGTCGTCCAGGGCCTCGCGCTGGCGGCAGCCAGCCGGGATTAACAAAACGTTACGCGGTCTGAGCTACCCTTGGCCGGCTAGAAAACCGCTGCACCTTCCGCTGGCCTCGCCGGTGTGTGTACCCATGGTGCAGCCTGCCCCGCCCAGCGGGTCTGGCGACCATGCCTTCTGGCTCGATCATGGTCCGCGTACTACCCGAGCCGCCATCGAGACCCGCTTTGGGCACCCGCCAGGCCCCTGTGGCCGTACAACCTGACGCTGAACCAGCACCCATCGACTGCCGCCGTTGTGACGCGGTCTGTTGCCGGTTGCCGGTCCTGCTGCAGCCCGGCGACCACGTGCCCGGCCAGTTCCTGTCGCGCGACGCACACGGCCGTGCCGTGATGGCGCGCAACGAGGAAGGCTGGTGCGCGGCGATCGATCCGTATCACCTGCGCTGCACGATCTATTCGCAGCGCCCGGCGATCTGCCGCCAGTTTTCGATGGGCGGCGATGACTGCCGCCGCGAGCGGCAGGACTACCTGCGCCAGGCTGAATCCTGCGCGCTTTCCTCCCCTTCCACCTGACAGGAGCAACCATGCCCCGCAAGGCAAAGACCCCCGCGAAGGCCAGCAACAGCATCCGCAGCGAACGCAAGGGCGCATCCGCCAGCACCGTGGTCAACAGCGACTCGATCGCCTCCGACCTGGCCGCGTTCCGCAAGAGCGGTGGCAAGATTGAAGTTCTCGGTACCACCTGGGCGCTGAAGAAAGCCAGCTGACCCTCCCCCGACCGCGGCGGCGCTGCCGCCGCGGCCTGCCGGGCCGCGCTCAGCGGTCCAGGCGCACCTGCACGCTGCCCGAGTGCGACTGCACGCGGATATCGCCATCGCCGCTGCCCAGGCGGGCATCCAGGCTGCTGCCCGGCCCATAGCGCGGCCGTTCGACCTTGCCGGCGTCACTGTTGATCGACCCGCTGAAGCTGTTCACCGACAGCTGCGCCGACACCGTGCGCGGCAGGCGCAGGCTGACCGATGCGCTGACCGACTCCACGTTGATGCGCCCGCCCGGCGCCAATGCGGTCGCCGACAGGTCAATGCCGCCGGATACCGTCTCCACCACCAGGCGCTGGATGCGACCGGCATCGACGCCGACCCGGCCGGACACCGTCTGCGCCCCGATCTCGCCGGAAACTCCGCCACCGGCCTCGATCCGGCCGCTGACCGTGTTCACGTCCAGCCGCGGGGTCTGCAACCGTGCAGTGACATTGCCGCTGACCGTGTTGAGCACGCTGTCGCCGCTACGACCAGCGGCGGCAAGATTGCCACTGACGGTGTCGGCCTGCAGGCGTCGCACATCAACGCCACTGATGTCCTGGTCGGCACTGACCGTGCTCAGCAGCAGCTCGACCGAGCGCGGCACGTTGAGGGTCAAGGTGGCGCCGCCATTGTTGCCGCGTCGCGGATACTCGATTTCCCAGCGCACCCGGTTGGCACTCTTTTCCTGGCGCAGCTGCAAGCCGTCGCTGAGCGTGCCGGTGAGCTGCACGTCATTGCGGTCCCAGCCGCGTACAGTCACCTTGCCAGCGACGTTGCTCAGTTCGATGYGGCCGCCTGCCGCAACATTGTGGCGTTCATCGACGCGCGTATCGGCCAGCGCCATGGCGGGCACCAGCAGCAGGGCCGCGCAGAGAAGGGGAAGGGTTCGCATCGGGGTCTCCTCAGGTTGTCAGACCGGAAGCGGCCTGGGCCGCCTGCCGGGTCAGTTCGAGCCGCAGCGCATAGGTCCGCTTGAGCTGTCCAAGCAGGTGCGGCGCACGCGGGTCCTGCACCATCGCGGCGCGGATCTGTTCCGCGCTGCGATCCAGTTCATGCAGCGCGGGCTGCCACTCCGGCGCAGTGCCATCAGGCAGCGACGCCACGGCCTGCCGGTACTGTTCGGTCATCGCATCGGCCTGCAGCTGCAGGCCATTGGGTGCAGGCAGCGCCTCGGGTGCATGCCGCCACGGCGCCACCGCGTAGAGCGCGAGGCTGGCCGCCAACGCCGCGCCAACCGGCAGCCACCAGCGGCGACGGGTGCGCAGTGGCAAGGCCACCACGTTGTCCACCGGCGCCTGCACGGCAACCGGTTCGCGGGGTGGCAACCGCGCCGACAGGCGTTCCCAGCCATCAGCCGGTGCGCTGCGTTCCGCGGGAAGGGCGCGCAGGCGCGCCAGCAGATCGTGATCGGGGTCGTGCGTAGTCATGTCATGTCTCCCAGGCGCGCGCGCAGCAGGCCACGCGCGCGATGCAGCTGTGCTTTGGAACTGCCGACCGCCATCTGCAGCTGGCCGGCGATTTCATGGTGTTTCCAGCCTTCGATATCGTGCAGCACCAGTACCGCACGCGCGCGCGGCGGCAGGGTCGCCAACGCGCGCTCCAGGTCGCGTTCGGTGCCGGCGCAGCCATCATGCACCGCCATCTCCGGTATGCCACCGTCAACGTCGTCCAGGCTGTCGTGGTCATGCCCGGCGGCACGACCGCGCAGTTCCATCAGCGCGGCGTTCACTCCCAACCGATGCAGCCAGGTCGACAGGCTGCTCTCGAAACGGAAGCCCGGCAGTGCCTTCCATGCCTGCAGGAAGGCCTCCTGCAGTGCATCCTCGGCGCGTGCCTGCTGCCCGCCACACAGGCGCCACAACGAGGCAAACACCCGCGGCGAATGCCGCCGATACAGCAGTTCGTAGGCAGCGGTATCGCCGGCCGCCGCCGCACGCACCAAGGCGGTTTCGTCGACGGCGTCGGTGGCGGCAGGCGGCGCGGGCATGGTGGTGTCGAGCATATCCGTTGGATGCGGCCAGCCGGAAAAAGGTTTAGATCTGCCGACACGCTTTCCGCTTGCAACCTTTTCGCGCCTGGCTGCATCCATCACAGGTCCCCCGCAGGCCTGCCCGGCCAGGAGCCTCCCATGTCCAGTCCTTCCTGCGCCGCCCTGCTGGCGATCGTGGCCTGCATGCTGCTGCAGGCGTTCGGCGTTTCCCTGCACTGGCGTGCCGAGAGCGGCCGCGCCTGCCTGCAGCAGCACAAACGGGACCTCGTCTGCCTTGCCTGGGCACAGGCGGTCGAAACGTCGACACGCGCCGGGTAACATCAAGCCCCGTTTCGTCACACGTTGTCGCCCCATGATGTTGTCGCTGAAGGACCACCTGCCCGCCTGGACCCACCCCTGGCTGCATGACATCGGGATCGCCCTGCAGATCCTGATCACCCTGCTCGCCGCCTGGCTGCTGCGGGTGCTGGCGCGGCGCCTGATCCGCCGCTTCGCCGACCACTACACGCTGCCGCCGGAAATGGTGATGGGCGCGCGCCGGATCACCAGCTTCGTGGTCTATTTCAGCGCGGTGCTGTACATCCTCAGCCTGCTCGGCGCATCGCCCTCGGTGCTGTGGACGGCCTTCACCGGTTTCGCTGCGGTGGGTGCGGTGGCGTTCTTCGCGGCCTGGAGCGTGCTGTCCAACATCTTCTGCACGCTGCTGATCTTCACCACGCGGCCGTTCCGCCTGCATGACTACATCGAAGTGCTGGAGAACGGCGAAAAGCCCGGGCTGAAGGGCCGGGTAATCGACGTGAACCTGATCTACACCACGCTGCAGGAAACCGGCAACGGCCACGAGGGCACGGTGCTGCAGCTGCCGAACAACCTGTTTTTCCAGCGCACGGTGCGGCGCTGGCGCGATCCGACGCAGGCGCCCGGCGGCATCCAGGGCGACGGCTGAGGGGATTGTTCGGCAGGGCTGCGCCCTGCACCCGCAGAGGCCTTCAAACCAAGGCAACGTCAACGTCAACGTCAAAAGCCGGCATTCCGTGGGATGGCGGGGCACTGTGGGTGTGCGGGGACGCCGTGAACCCATCCCTGGGGGCTTGGTCGCGGCATCCATGCCGCTCACACCCCGCAAACCCACAGTGCCCCGCCTTCGACAATTCCCGGCTGCTGTTGGTAGGTGTCGACCTTGGTCGACACGTCGATCCACGCCATGCGTGGATGCTCTTCGATCCAATATCGAAATATTCGATTTCCATCGGAATTCATCCACGCATGGCGTGGATCCAACAGACACCTGGAAACTGTCAGAGGCGGGGTGGTGTGGGGTTGCAGGACCGTTGGCGCCATGTATGGCGCCATCGAGCCCCCAAGGATGAGGGCGCTTTGCTTGCGAAGCACTGCTTCGCAAGCGCCCGAACGCACAGCCGCCAGCGGCTGGGCCGGACCGCGGAGCGGGGTTTACGGCGTCTCCCGCAACCGGGCCCACCACGCCATCCCACGGAATGCCGCTGTTGCTGTTGCTATTGCTCTTAAGGTTGCCGGCCAGCGGCCGGCACTACCGCGGGTGCAGGGCGCAGCCCTGCCGACCATCCTTATCGCAGTTGGCTGTCCTTGCTGCCCCGGCGGTTGTAGCCACTCTGCGCCTGTTCCTCTTCGTCGTGCGCCTGCTGACAGTTCACGCACAGCCGTACGCCGGGCACCGCCTGACGCCGCGCCAAGGGAATCGGCGCGTCGCATTCTTCACAGTGTTCCAGACCCGGACCCTGGCGCAGCTGGCGCCGCGCGCGGGCAATCGCATCGTCGACGGTGGCGTCGATCTGGTCCTGGACCGCGCCATCTCCGGCCCAACCGGTAGCCATGGCCATCCTCCGCAGGTGTGTCGCCTGATATGGGGACAATACACCCACGGAAAAGGCATCTGCGTCCGCAGCGCTTCAGCAACCTGAGCAGAGAAGGGGACGGAGGGGATTACGTCGTTTGTGGCAGAAACGACGTAACCCCCTCCGTCCCCCTTTTTCTTACCAGACCAGGTCGTCGGGGACCTGGAACTGTGCGTAGTAGGCGTCGTCCTCGGCGTTGCCGGTGGAGATCTCGGCGCTGGAGCCGGGCGTGCCATGGTCGACGACGATGGCCTCCGGGGCGCGCTCGCGCACCTTCTCCGCTGCCGCGCGCGGCAGCACCGCGTAGCTGTCGCCATGGGCCACGATGACCAGCACGCCCACCGACAACGCCTTGCGCAGCTTGGTATCGATCAACAGGGTGCGGATCACCGCGCCATCGCTGAAGCGGTACTCGTCCTCGCCTTTGTGCGGCACGGCGTGGGCGCTGATGATCTGCCTGGCCTGCGCCTTACGCTCAGCCTGCTTGGCCTGCGCGTTGCGCTCGGCAGCCAGCGCACGGTCACGCTCGATCTTCTCGGCCCGCGCGCGTTCAGCTTCACGCTGGACCTCTGCCGACGTCGACTCGGCCTTGCCCTGGCGGGCCTTGGCCTGTTCACGCGCGGCGGCACTGGCCTGCGACTTCTTGGCCAGGCCGGCCTTGAGCAATTGTTCCTGCAGCGCGTTGGGCTTTGCCATGGTCGATACGTACCGCGTGTAATCTGGATGCCCCATTCTACCGACGCGCCGACGCCCCTGCATGGCTGTCCTGAAGTACCTCACCGGCTACCCCGAACCCCTGGTCGCCCAGGTCAGCGATCTGCTGGCGCAGGGCAAGCTCGGCCCCTGGCTGCAGCAGCGCTACCCCGACCCGCATGAGGTGCGCAGCGACCGCCAGCTGTACGACTACACCCTGGACATGAAGGACCGCTACCTGCGCAAGTCGGTGCCGCTCAACAAGGTCTGCTACGACAACACGCTGGAGGTCATCAAGCATGCCCTGGGCACCCACACCGCCATTTCCCGTGTACACGGCGGCCGGCTCAAGGCCAGCCGCGAGATCCGCATCGCCACCGTGTTCCGGCAGGCGCCAGCCGCCTTCCTGCGCATGATCGTGGTGCACGAGCTGGCCCATCTGAAGGAGGCCGACCACAACAAGGCCTTCTACCAGCTGTGCCAGCACATGGAGCCGGATTACTTGCAGCTGGAGTTCGATACCCGCCTGTACCTGACCGAGCTGGCCAACCGCGGCCAGCGCTGAGCCGGCGTAGCGGCTACACTGCGCGCCCCCTGCCCGACCTTTCGCCATGGAACCGACCCGACTCGACAAACGCCTGTCCGCCCTGCTCGGCATCCCGCGTGGTGAAGCGCGGCGCTATATCGAGGGCGGCTGGGTCAGCGTCGATGGCGAAGTGGTGGAACAGCCGCAGCGCCCGGTGGACGAGAGCGCCAGCATCGTGGTGGCCGAGCAGGCCAGCGACAGCAAGGCAGAGCGCGCCAGCATGCTGCTGCACAAACCGGCTGGCGTGCCGGCCGATGCCCTGTGCGCGCTGATCCGCACCGAGACCCGCAGCGAACTGGATGCCAGTGACATCCGCCCGCTGCAGCGGCACTTCCACGGCCTGCAGCTGGCATCCTCGCTGCCGGCCGACGACAACGGGCTGGTGGTGGTCAGCCAGGATCCGGCGGTGCTCGCGCACCTGCAGCGCAACCTGGGCCGCACCGAACAGGAGTACCTGGTCGAAGTGGCTGAAGGCGGCCCGGAACGTGGCCCGTGGCTGATGGCCCGGCTGCAGCATGAAGCAGGCGGCCCGAAGGTCAGCTGGCAGAGCGAGCAGCGCCTGCGTTTTGCAGGCAAGGGACTGACCGCGAAGGGCCTGAGGACTGCGGTGACGGCTGCCGGCCTGCAGGTCGTGGCCGTACGCCGCCTGCGCATCGGCCGGGTGGCGCTGGGCCCGCTGGCCGTGGGCCAGTGGCGCTATCTGGGCAGCGACGAGCGGTTCTGAGCCACGGCGCTTCATCCACGCATGGCGTGGATCTACCGGTGACAGGTCATCCACGCATGGCGTGGATCTACCTCCAGGCGTGACGTGGATCTACCATCGGCGTCATGAGTCTGCGCAAACCCCTATGGCGACGCCTGYTGCGCGTCGCCGCGATCATCATCGCCGCACTGCTTCTGCTGGTCCTGTCCGGCCTGCTGCTGGCCGACCACCTGGCCCCGCAGGCGCGCGGCGAAGCATCGCAGGTACTGCCACTGCAACCTTCGCAGACGCCCATTGATCGGCAGATGATGCCCCTGCAGGCCGCCCATCCCGGGCAGTCGGGCGTGGCCTTCCTCAGCGATGGCATGGATGCGTTCGCTGCCCGCGCGATGATCACCGAGCACGCCGGCCGCAGCCTGGACCTGCAGTACTACATCTGGCACGACGACCTGATCGGCCACTTGATGGCCAAGGCGCTGTACGACGCTGCCGAACGTGGCGTGCGCGTGCGCATCCTGCTTGATGACATGAATGCCAAGGACAAGGATGCGCTGATGATGGCGCTCGATGCGCATCCCAACATCGAGCTTCGCCTGTACAACCCGTTCCGCAACCGCAGCGGCATCGCCCGCACGCTGGAGCTGGTGCAACGCGCCTTCAGCGTGAACCACCGCATGCACAACAAGAGCTGGATCGCCGACGGACGCATCGCGATCGTGGGTGGCCGCAACATCGGCGAGGAATACTTCAGCGCGCGCAGCGACGTGAATTTCCAGGACCTGGACCTCGTGGTGGCCGGCCCGGCCGTGCAGCAGGCCAACCAGATCTTCGACGACTACTGGAACAGCGACGCGGCGATTCCGATCTCGGCGCTGGCGACCTATACCGATGCACAGCTGCGCCAGCTGGTGCGCCAGTCCGATCTGGACGCGCTGCATGCGCAGGCCCAACCGTACCTGCAGCGCGTGGCCGAGTCGCGCCAGCGCCAGCGTGCCAGCCCGGAGCCGCTGCACTGGAGCAGGCAGGTACGGATCGTGTCCGATCCACCGATGAAGCACCACGGCGATGCGCACGACGACTGGCTGGTCACCGAACTGGTCCGGCAGCTGCAGTCGACGCGCTACAAGGCACTGTTGATCTCGCCGTACTTCGTCCCCGGCAGCGAAGGGCTGGACGGACTTTCGGCGATGGCCGGCCGTGGCGCCCAGGTAGGCGTGGTGACCAACTCGCTGGCGGCCAACGATGTGGCTGCCGTGCACGGTGGCTACATGGGCTACCGGGTGCCGCTGCTGAAGGCCGGCGTGCAGCTGTACGAACTGAAGGCGAACGGCCAGGCCGGTGACGGCAGCCTGTTCGGCAGCAGCGGCGCCAGCCTGCACACCAAGGCATTGCTGGTCGACGACCGGCGCGGGTTCGTCGGATCGTTCAACCTCGATCCGCGTTCGGCCTATCTCAACACCGAGATGGGCGTGCTGTTCGACGACCCAGTGCTGGGCGCACAGCTGCGCTCGGAATACCTGCGCCTGGCCAGCCCGGAACACAGCTGGTGGCTGGCACTGGGCGCTGATGACGAACTGCGCTGGTTGCAGCGCGAGCCGCCGCCGCACTGGGTCGATGCCGAGCCCGGCAGCAGTCTCGGCAAACGCTGGACGGCACGGGTGATCAGCTGGTTGCCGCTGGAATCCCAGCTGTAACGATCAGGGGGCGGCCCCCTCGCCATCGCCGTGCAGGCTTTCGTCCAGGGTTTCCACATTGCGCCCATGCAGGCGCCGCCAGATCCAGCGCAGCGCGTGCGGCGGCGCTGCCGGCAACTGTTCCAGCAAGGCCAGCATGCGGCCCTGGCTGGCATGCCCGTGCCGGCACAGCAGACTGGCCGCCGCGGCGGCGCTGGCCAGGCGCAGGCTGTCGGCCAGCGGACCATCAGCGTCAGGTGCCAGCGCCTGATGCACCGGTTCGGGCAGTTCCCAGGCGGCAGCCACCCGCTGTGCCAGCGGTAGTGACCACTGCTGCAGCAACTGCAGGGCCAGCGCCGGCTCCACCTCTTCGCCACGCGCCTGTGCTTCCTGCAGCAGTTGACGCATGACCAGCGCCGCACCCAGGCCCTGCACCAGGCCCAGCCATTGCGCAGCGAAGGCATCGCCGAAGGTGACCGTGCGGGCGTGGTCGGCGGCCGCGCGCGACGCCAGCAGAGCGTGCTCCCAGATGATCGAACTGAACTGCGGGAACACCTCGCACTGCACCTGCATCACCGGCTGCACCAGCACTGCGCTGATGATCTGCCGCACACCTTCGGTGCCGACCAGGGTCACCGCCCGCTGCAGGCTTTCCACAGGCCGCTCGTGCACCTTGTAGACCGGGCTGTTGGCAATCCGCAGCAGATTGCCGGTCAGCACCGGATCCTGGCCGATGATGGAGGCCATCACCCGCGCAGACGCAACGTCGTCATTGACCGTCTGGATCAGCTGCGGCAGCAGTTGCGGCCGTCGCGGCAGCTGCCGGGTGGCCCAGTCGCGGTCCCGCAGTGCACGGTCCACCGCTTCGGCCAGACCCGATGCGCTGACCGCCGCCGGTTCGCCTGCCAAGCGCGGATACAGGGCCAGCGCGTGCAGTCCGCGCTGCAGGTGAGCGGCGACCTCGGCCGCCGGCAAGGCGTCACCTTGCAGACTGGCCGCCGCAGCGGCCACGGCCTGGCGGGGGGCTGCGGCCAGACGTGCCGGGGCCTGCCCGGTCAGCTGCGACAGCCAACGGAGCACGGATCGCCACCACGCTGCGGTCATCGCCGCCCACCCTGTCGTTGTCCTGCTGCTGCCACGGCCTGCCCCTGCACCTTCATCACATCCGGCCACCTGCCGTCGTCGCAGCATCGGCCGCACTTTCATCTTCTTTAACCCGGACCCCTCCGGCGTCGACGGCATATCCCGGGCGAATGGACTAGAATGGCGCCGCGCGACCCGTCCCCCTGTACCGACGACGTCGCTTTTTTTGTTTTCGGACCCTACCGTTCATTGGCAGTTCGCCGCAGTTCACCGCAGATCGCGCCATCGGAGACCCCATGCTATTCGAAACCCTCGCAACCACCGGCCACGAACAGGTGGTGTTCTGCCACAACCAGGATGCCGGCCTGCGGGCGATCATCGCCATCCACAACACCACCCTGGGCCCCGCCCTGGGCGGGGTGCGCATGCGCCCCTACGCCAGCACCGACGATGCGCTGGCCGATGTGCTGCGGCTGAGCCGCACGATGACCTACAAGAATGCGCTGGCCGGTCTCAATGTCGGTGGCGGCAAGGCGGTGATCATCGGCGACCCCAAGGCCGACAAGACCGAAGTGCTGTTCCGCGCGTTCGGCCGCTATGTCGATTCGCTGGGCGGTCGCTACATCACGGCCGAGGACGTCGGCACCGACGTCAACGACATGGAGAACATCTACCTGGAGAGCCAGTTCGTCACCGGCGTGCACCAGGTCCATGGCGGCTCGGGAGATCCGGCCCCGTTCACCGCCTATGGCGCGCTGCAGGCGCTGATGGCCTCGATGCGCTTCAAGTTCGGCCATGAGGAAGTGGGCAAGACCAGTATCGCGGTGCAGGGCCTGGGCCATATCGGCATGGAACTGGTGAAGCTGCTGCGCGACCGTGGCGCCAAGCTGTACGTGACCGATCTGGACAGCGCGCTGGTGGACCGTGCGGTCAACGATTTCGGCGCCGAGGCAGTCAAGCCGGACGAGATCCACGAAGTGAACGCCGACGTGTTCGCGCCGTGCGCGCTGGAAGGCGCGATCAACGCCGACACGCTGCCGCGGATCAAGGCGAAGATCATCTGTGGCACCGCCAACAACCAGCTGTCCAGCCTGGAGATCGGCGACGAGCTGCATGCGCGCGGCATCCTGTATGCGCCGGACTACGCGGTCAACGCCGGTGGCGTGATGAACGTGTCGCTGGAAATCGACGGTTACAACCGCGAGCGCGCGATGCGGCTGATCCGCAGCATCTACCACAACCTGACGCGCATCTTCGAGCTGTCGCAGCGCGAGAACATCGCCCCGCAGCGCGCGGCTGACCGGATCGCAGAAGCGCGCATCCTGTCGATCGGCAAGCTGAAGATGCCGCTGGGCCGCAGCACACCGCGCCTGGGCAATCTGCGCGGCGGCTGAGCGCCACCCCCGGCAACCGGACGCGTGCCGACCGTGGGTCGGCACCGCCGGATGAACGCGCCGGGCAAGCCCGGCGCCATGATCAGAAGCCGGTGCTGTAGCGCAGCGCCGCCTGACGTGCATCATCGCCACCCACGCGCTGGTCGATACCCAGGCTCAGGCGGCCATTGCGGCCCCACCACGATTCCAGCGCCAGGCCGAACAAGGCACTGCCACGCGGTGCGTCAACACCGGCCAACGGCGCCCAGGCATCAACGCCGACGAAACTTGCCTGCCAGGCCTGCTCACCGCCGTCCAGCCGTTGCTGCCATTCGGCATGGCCGCGCAGCATCCAGCGCCCCCACTGCCGTTCACCCCGCAGGCCCGCCAGCATCTGGCTGCGCTGTGCACGTGATGCCTCACCGCGAAGGCCGAAACCGAAGCCGCCCTGCTCACTGAAGCCATCGGTATCCAGGCGGGTGCTGCTGGCCCCCAGGTACGGGGTCAACGACGCACCGATGCGCCCGAAACGGTAGCCGCCTTCGACGCTGGCACTGCTGAAACGCCCGCCGTAGCGCGCGGACACACCGTAGGCAGCGGCGCCCAGCAGCAACTGTCGGTCCAGCTCACGGGTGAACTGGCCGGTGCCGAACTGGGCCAGCGCATAGCCACGCCCAAGGTTCCAGCCGGCATACAACTGCGCCTGCGTCTGGCGGTCACGCCCACGATCGCCACTGAAGTTGCTGCCGCCGTTGCTGCGGGTTTCGCCAAAGGCCATGCCCAGCAGGCCGTTGCTGCCCAGTGCCAGGTCCTGGCCGGCCATCCAGCCCTGGCTGTCGGCGGCGTTGCCGGCAAAGCTGCCCTGCCCGGCTTCGCCCAGCGCGCTCTGCCAGGCGCCACGCAGCTTCGGCGCAGCCTGCACGCGGTCGAAGCGCTCGGCAACCGCGCGGCGCGACATGTCCACGCTGTCGAAGGTCGACGCTTCAGCGCGCGCATGCGCTTGTCCGGACAGGCTCTCCAGGCTCGCCGACAGGCCATCGGTTCCGCCAGACGTACGCTGCAGCGCGCCTGCGGCCACGCCGAACGCCGAGCCCTGCAGATCCACATTGCGGTCCAGCGCGGTGAATGCCGACTGCACCCGCAGTGCCGATGCCTGTGCATTGGCACCCAGGCCCGATGCGGCTGCCGAAACGTTGACCTGGGTCAGGTCCATCCACGCGTCGTTGCTGCCATAGCCGTACTGCGCCTGCAGCAGGGTCAGGCCGTTGGCGCCGGTGTTGGCCACCGGCGTGGTGAACGTGCCGTTGATACCGCCGTTGGCATGGACCAGGCCCTGGCGGCTGCCGACCTGCGGCACGTAGCCGGACACGATGCCATCGACCACGACGCCACCGGCCAGGCGTGCGGTGCCGGTCACCTGCAGCGCGTTGACACCCAGTGCGACGATCAGCTGCGCATCCGGCCGCTGGCTGTAATTGCCTTCGATGGTCGCGGTGGTGTTGGCGTTGACCAGCACCACGCTGGCGCCGTTGTCGACGTTGCCGATCACCCGCGGCGTACCGGGCATGAACTGCAGGCCGGCCATCGAGGCCCCGCCGGAACCGGAGACGCTCACGTTGGAACGGATCACGGCGCCACTGCGCAGGGCCAGGGTGCCGCGCTCAATGCGGGTCGCACCGCTGTAACTGTTGTTGCCGCTCAGCTCCAGCCGGCCATCGCCGCGCTTGATCAGGCCGCCAGTGCCGGCGATGTCGTTGCTCCAGATCGAGCCCGAAGAGGCCGCGTCGACATTGACCGTGACATCGCCCCAGTCGAAGCGGCCGGGCCCGTTCACCGCCTTGCCGACGTTGAGCATGCCGTAGCCGTAGATGGGATCGACGCCCGGCGCACCGATGTCGGTGGCGGTGCCGAGCAGGGTCTGCCGCACCAGGTCGTTGTCGAAGTAGGGATAGCGCTGCCAGACCAGCGCCGCAGCACCGGAGATCAGTGGCGCGGCGAAGGACGTACCGTAGTTCCACAGGTACTTGCCGGTACCCGGCTCCGGAAACACCGCGCTGCCGGGAGCGGTCAGGCAATAGCGCGCGGCGTCGCCACAGGCATTGGCCCACGGCGCACGTTCACCGGGCTTGTTCGGATCGATCGCAGTAGCTACCAGCCAGCCTTTTTCCAGATCCGCTGCCGGCAGCGATCCGCCGAAGCCACGCTGGCTGGGCAGCGCGGCCACGCTGCTAGGCTGGTCGCGCCCTTCGTTGCCTGCAGCGAAAACCACCAGGCCACCGTGATTGATGATGAAGGGGCGATATTCGCCCGCGACCTGCGCGGTGGTGCCGAGGTCGGTCCAGTACAGGCCGCCCCAGGAATTGTTCATCACCTTCACGCCGTAGTTGATCAGGTCCTGGTGGACCCCGGCCACGCCCAACGTGCCGCTGAAGGAATTGCCCTTGCCGCTGCCGTCGTCCTTGGGCGCGGTGTCGGAAATGATGCGCGCCGAGACGATCTCCGCACCCGGAGCGATGCCCCCGGGCCAGACACCCACCGATGCGCCGGCGGCCAGGCTGGCTACCGCCGTGCCATGGCCAAGCACGTCATCGACGTTGAGATTGTTGCGGCTCGGGTCGATGTAGTTGAGGTTGGCCACCACCCGCCCGTTCAGCGCCTCGGCATTGCGCAGCACGCCCGAATCGACGATGCCGATGCGCACGCCGCGGCCGGTCGCGCCAGTGACCTGTGCGGCACGCGCGTTGGTCTGTGCCAGATGCGCATCCACAGCCGGTTCCAGCGGCTTGGACGCGGGAGGCGGGGTGACCGGGGGCGTGACCGGAGGCGTGGTCGGGGGCGGGTCGATGCGCACGTTGCTGCCGCCCCCTCCACCGCCACACGCCGACAGCGCCACCGCCAGCGCCGATGCCAGGACCGACCTTCCCATCGTCTTACGTTCCATCGTTTCCTTCCCATGAACGTTGGCCTGCCGCCATCCGGGCAGGCATCCAGTACTGCCCAACGGCAGTCTTCGCCGACCCTCTATACTGGGCCGACCCCCACGCAGTCTGCCGGGAAACGGCGGCGCTTCCAACGCCCGTCGTCTCCTTTCCGAACATTGCTCACGCATCAACGAGATTGCCATGTCCAACATCGTCATCGCCGCCGCCAAGCGCACCGCCATCGGCTCCTTCCTCGGCCAGTTCAACGGCGTTCCGACCCCGACCCTCGGCGCGGCCGCCATCGCCGCCGCGTTGGAACAGTCGGGCGTGCCTGCCAGCGAGGTCTCCGAAGTCCTGATGGGCTGCGTGCTGCCGGCCAATCTCGGCCAGGCCCCTGCCCGCCAGGCAGCGATCGCCGCCGGTATTCCGCTGTCGGTCGGCGCCACCACCCTCAACAAGGTCTGCGGTTCGGGCATGAAGGCCATCATGCTCGGCCATGACCTGATCAAGGCCGGTTCGGCCAAGGTCGTGGTCGCCGGCGGCATGGAATCGATGTCCAACGCCCCGCACCTGCTGCCCAACTCGCGCACCGGCAACCGTTTCGGCAACTTCCAGGCCGTGGACCACATGGCCCATGACGGCCTGGTCAATGCCTATGACGGCAAGGCCATGGGTGAATTCGCCGAATGCGCCGTGGACAAGTACCAGTTCACCCGCGAAGAGCAGGACGCCTACTCCATCGAATCGGTCAAGCGCGCACAGGCAGCCCAGGCCAACGGCGCCTTCGCCGACGAGATCGTTGCGGTGAAGGTCGCCACCCGCAAGGGTGAGGTCGAGGTCGCCAGCGACGAACAGCCCGGCCGTTCGGACATTGCCAAGATCCCGACCCTGCGCCCGGCGTTCAAGAAGGACGGCAGCGTGACCGCCGCCAGTTCCTCCAGCATTTCCGATGGCGCCGCCGCCGTGGTCCTGCTGACCGAAGAAGATGCTGCCGCACGCGGCCTGCAGCCGCTGGCGCGCATCGTCGGCCATGCCACCCATTCGCAGGAGCCGGAGTGGTTCACCACCGCCCCGATCGGTGCCATCCACACCCTGCTGGCGAAGACCGGCTGGTCGCTGGACCAGGTCGATCTGTTCGAAATCAACGAGGCCTTCGCCGTGGTGGCGATGGCACCGATGCGCGAACTGGGCATCCCGCACGACAAGCTCAACGTGAATGGCGGTGCCTGCGCGCTGGGCCATCCGATCGGCGCCTCCGGCGCACGCCTGGTGGTCACCTTGGTCAACGCATTGCGCACGCGCGGCGGCAAGCGCGGCATTGCCACCCTGTGCATCGGCGGCGGCGAAGCGACGGCTATCGCCATCGAGTTGATCTGAAAGGATTTAACGTCTATTTCGCAAAAATGAATGCGGGATCGCTTGACACCCAATCTTGGCTTGTCATCATGTTGTCGGCGCGCAGCATGCGCGTTGCCTAATTCTAACGACGAGGATTTACACAATGAGCATCAACAAGCTGCTGGTCGCGATGTCCCTGGCTCTGGCCCTGGCCGCCTGCTCGAAGCAGGAAGCTGCCCAGGACGCCGCTGCTTCGGCCAACCAGGCCGCCACCGAAGCCCAGGCTGCTGCCGACCAGGCCGCCGCTGCTGGCGCCCAGACCGCCGACGCTGCCCAGCAGGCCGCTGACACCGCCGCCACCGCTGCTGACGCTTCGGTCGACGCCGCTGCCCAGGCTGCTGGCGCTGCCACCGACGCCGCTGCTGGCGAAGCCAAGGACGCCGCCAAGGCTGCCGAAGCTACCGCTGAGCAGGCCAAGGACGCTGCTGAAGAAGCCAAGAAGTAATAACTTCTTTCTTCAAGCTGTTCTGAAGAAGCCGCTGGTTCGCCAGCGGCTTTTTCTTTGCGCGCAGTTCCGTGCGCAGGTCACCACCAGGTCTTCACAACGGTATGAATAGGCTGGCGTCCCCATCCATTGCAGTACCGGAGACCGCCATGAAGATCCGTCCGCTGACCACTACCCTGCTGGCCGCCTCCCTGCTGCTCGCACTGGCTGCCTGCAAGGGCCCGGAAGCCGAACAGGCCAAGCAGGATGCCGCGCAGGCTGCCGACAGCGCCGGTGTCGCCGCACGCGATGCCGTCGACAAGGCCGCTGCCGCCACCCGCGACGCTGCCGACAAGACCGCTGCCGCCTCTGAACAGGCTGCTGCCGATACCCAGCAGGCGTTGGACAGCGCCGCAGCCGCGACCGCCACCGCCGCCGACAAGGCCAAGGTTGCAGCCACCGATGCCGCCGCCCACGCCAGCGACGCCACGGCCGATGCCGCGCAGAAGGTTGCCGACAAGGCCCGCGATGTGGCCGACGACGCCAAGGCCACTGCCGCCAAGGAAGAAGCCAAGCACTAAGGCCTTCGCTTTCGTCGGGCATGGCCCGGCGCTACCGGAAAAGCCGCGGCATCGCCGCGGCTTTTCTGCTTTTCGCTTCTTCTGTTGATTCCGTGCTGGGCGCGCACGGAAACCGTCCAAGGCCGCGCTCCTGCGCCGCCCACCATGAGGGGCTTCGCCGTTGGCCGTCACCTACGGCAGCGCGCGTGCCAGCATCGCCGCCACATCCAACCCCGCCGGCAGCGTGCCGAACGCCAACCCATGCTCGCCGTGCAACCGGCTGCGGATGAACGCTTCGGCCATCGGACTGCGCGCGCGCAGCAACAGCGCCGCCTGCAGCAGCAAGGCAGTGCGTTCGCAGAACACCCGTGCCTGTGCCTCCTGCGGCGCCGCCGCATCGCGCCACTCCTGCAGTGCCGACGCATAACGCGCATCACGATCGGCCACCGCCTCCAGTTCACCGTGCAGCGCCGCCAGCACCTCCGGCTCGCGCGCCAGCGCGCGCAGCACATCCAGGCACTGGATGTTGCCGCTGCCTTCCCAGATCGAATTCAACGGTGCCTGCCGGTACAGCCGCGGCAACATCGATTCCTCCACGTAGCCGGCACCGCCCAGGCATTCCTGCGCTTCGTTGACGAACGCAGGTGCGCGCTTGCATATCCAGTACTTGCCCAAGGCCGTACCCAGCCGCGCGAGCGCGGCCTCGGCCGGATCGCTGCCAGCGCGATCGACCGCGCGCGCGATGCGCATCGCCAGCACCGTGGCCGCTTCCGATTCCAGCGCCAGATCGGCCAGCACGTTGGCCATCAGCGGATGGTCCATCAGTGGCTTTCCAAAGGTGCGTCGATGCCGCGCGTGATGCAGCGCCTGCGCCAGCGCCATGCGCATTTCCGCCGCAGCGCCCAGCATGCAGTCCAGCCGGGTCATCATCACCATGCCGATGATGGTGGCCACCCCGCGTCCCTCCTCGCCCACACGCCAGGCCTGTGCGCCACAGAACTCCACTTCGCTGGAGGCGTTGGCCCAGTCGCCCAGCTTGTCCTTCAAGCGCATCAGGCGGAATGCATTGCGATCGCCATCAGCCAGGCGCCGTGGCATCAACAGGCAGGTCAATCCGGCCGGCGCCTGCGCAAGTACCAGGAAGCCATCGCACATCGGTGCGGAGAAAAACCATTTGTGGCCGATCAGCCGATAGCGCTCGCCGTCGATGGGTTCGGCGCGGGTGGTGTTGGCGCGCACATCCGAACCGCCCTGCTTCTCGGTCATGCCCATGCCCAGGGTGATGCCGGCCTTGTCGGCCACTGGCACATCGCGCGGGTCGTATACCGGTGCGGCGGCCTTGCGCGACCACTCGGCCAGATGCGGCTGCCCGCGCAGCACGGCTACCGCGGCATGGGTCATGGTCAACGGGCAGCTGGTGCCGGCCTCGGCCTGGTGGTGCAGGTAGCTCAGCGTAGCGCGCGCGACATGCGCGCCGGGCTGCGGCTCGTGCCAGGACAGCCCGGCAACGCCATGCTCCTTCGCCGTCTGCATCAACTGGTGATACGACGGATGGAACTCCACGGTGTCGATGCGATGTCCCTGCGCATCATGGGTGCGCAGGCGTGGGCGATCGCGGTTGGCATCGAAGCCCAGCCGGTACAGCGCGTCGCCGGCCAGTCCTCCGTACGCCGCCAACCGCGGTGCGAACGCCGCCGCGCCCTCGCGCTGCACGGCCTCCATCAATGCGATGTCGTCGGTCCACAGCTGCCGGCCGGCGAACGGCGGCGGCTGGTTGAGCACCACATGGGTTTCGTAGGGGGCGCTGCTGTTGAAGCTCGGTCCACTCATCGGTTCTTTCCCCGCCGGCAAGAGGTGTGCGGTCCGATTGTGCCGTATCGCCCGGCAACCCCGCGTTCAGGCCGATTCTCGCCACGTGCACGACCGGACCGCCACAGTGACGGCATGGCAGGCAAAGACGATCTGGTAGTACTGCGGCCGGAAGGGCTGTACTGCGCGGCAGGCGATTTCCATATCGATCCCTGGCGGCCGGTACCGCGCGCGGTCATCACCCATGGCCATGGCGACCATGCGCGTCCGGGCATGGGCGAGTACCACTGCAGCACCGGCAGCGTGCCGATTCTGCGCTGGCGCCTGGGCGATGTGCCGCTGCACGCGCATGCCGAGGGCGTGCCGTTCGCGCTGGGCCGGGTGCAGGTATCGCTGCATCCCGCCGGCCACGTGCTCGGCTCGTCGCAGGTGCGCATCGACGATGGTGAGCAGGTCTGGGTGGCGTCGGGCGACTACAAGCGCCAGCCAGACCCCACCTGCACCCCGTTCGAAGTGGTGCCCTGCGATACCTTCATCACCGAGGCGACGTTCGCGCTGCCGATCTATCGCTGGCCCGATACCCGTGCCGTGGCGGCCGAGATCGCCGCCTGGCGCCGCGAGTGCGCGCAGCGGGGCGAAGCGGCAGTGCTGCTCTGCTATGCGCTGGGCAAGGCGCAACGCGTGCTTGCCGAGCTGCGTGCGGTGGATGACCAGCCTGCTTGGCTGCATGGCGCCATCGCCAACGGCGTGGCCGTCTATCGCCAGGCCGGTGTGCCCATGCTCGACACGCTCACCGTTGCCGAACAGGGGCGTCAGCCCGATGCGGCCGGCCAGCTGATCCTGGCCCCGCCCTCGGCCGCCGGTACGCCTTGGCTGCGCCGGTTTGGCCGTCACCAGCTCGGTTTCGCCTCGGGCTGGATGCAGTTGCGCGGCAACCGCCGCCGCCGCAACGTCGACCGTGGCTTCGTGATCTCCGACCATGCCGATTGGCCAGCGCTGCTGCAGACCATCACCCAGACCGGCGCGCAGCGGGTCATTGCCACCCACGGCAACACCGATGCGTTGATTCCGTACCTGCGCGAACGCGGCGTCGCCGCCGAAGCGTTCCGCACCGATTTCGGAGGCGAGGAATGAAGGCCTTCGCCGCGCTGTACCAGCGACTGGATCGCAGCACGGCGACGCTGGACAAGCGCGCGGCGCTGATCAACTACTTCCAGCACGCACGTCCGCACGACGCAGCGTGGGCGCTGTACCTGCTCAGCGGTGGCAAGGTGGGCGGCGCGCGCCGGAAAATTGCGGGCAGCGGCGAATTGCGGACGTGGATCGCTGAAGAATCCGGTCTGCCGCCCTGGCTGGTCGAGGACAGCTACGCGCAGGTCGGCGACCTTGCTGAAACGCTTACCCTGCTGCTGGATGATCCAGCCACCGAAGCCGAGGATCGGCCTCTGGCCGACTGGATCGAACACCACCTGCTTGCCGTTGCCAACCAGCCGGAGCCGGTGCGTCGTGCCGCCGTAGTCGACGGCTGGCGACAGCTGGCATCGGCCGAACGCCTGGTCTTCAACAAGCTGCTGACCGGCGCGCTGCGCGTTGGTGTGTCGCAGCGCGTGGTGCAGCAGGCGTTGGCCGAGTGGTCCGGGCTGGATATCGCCCGCATCGCCCAGCGCATGCTCGGCGACTGGGTGCCCTCCCCCGGCCTGCTTACCACCTTGCTGTCTGCCGAAGAACTGCCGACCGATCGTCAGCAGCCCTACCCGTTCTTCCTCGCTTCGCCGCTGGAAGGCGAGCCCACCGAGCGGCTGGGCGACATCAGCCACTGGCTGCTGGAATGGAAGTGGGATGGCATCCGCCTGCAGTTGCTGCGGCGCCAGGGCGAGGTGGCGTTGTGGTCGCGCGGCGAAGAACGGCTGGACGGTCGCTTCCCGGAGATCGAACAGGCGGCAGCGTCTCTGCCCGATGGCTGCGTACTCGATGGCGAGCTGCTGGCATGGGACGACGCCGACAATCTGCCGCGTGCATTCACCGCCCTGCAGACCCGCATCCAGCGCCGCAAACCGGGAGCGGCGACCCTGCGCAACACGCCGGTACGCGTGCTGGCCTACGATCTGCTTGAGCGCGACGGTGAGGACCTGCGTGCGCTGCCGCTGCAGCAGCGACGCGTGCAATTGGCCGAGGTGGTCGGTGCGCTCGGCGATCCGCGAATTCAGCTGTCGCCCGAGGTAGACGCCGACGATTGGCAGCATGCCGCGCAGCTGCGCGAAGCATCGCGCGAGCGTGGCGTGGAAGGGCTGATGCTCAAGCGTCGTGATTCGGTCTACCAGTCCGGGCGTCGCCGTGGCGACTGGTGGAAGTGGAAGGTCGAACCGCTCACGATCGATGCGGTGTTGCTGTACGCGCAGGCAGGCCATGGTCGGCGCAGCACGCTGTATACCGACTACACCTTCGGCGTCTGGGACGGCGAGACACTGGTTCCAGTAGCCAAGGCCTATTCCGGTCTGGACGACAAGGAAATCCTCGCCCTCGACCGCTGGATACGTGCACACACGCGTGAACGCTTCGGCCCGGTGCGCAGCGTAAGTGCCGAACAGGTGTTCGAACTTGGTTTCGAAGCGGTCAACCGCAGCGCGCGCCACAAGTCCGGCATCGCCGTACGCTTTCCACGCATCCTGCGCTGGCGCCACGACAAGCCGGCTGCCGAAGCCGACCACCTGGCCCAGTTGCAGGCGCTGGCGCGATGAAGCGCAGCGATGCGCTGCAGCGCCTGCACGAGTGGTTCGGCAGTCGCGGCTGGCGCCCCCTGCCCTTCCAGCGCGCGATGTGGCGTCACTATCTGGCGGGCGAATCGGGCCTGCTGCACACGCCCACCGGTAGCGGCAAGACCCTTGCCATGTTCGGCGGCCCCCTGCTGCAGGCGATGCTCGACCCGCCCCCCGCACCGCGTCGCGCCAGCGCGGTACGCCCGCTGCAGGTGCTGTGGGTAACGCCGCTGCGTGCGCTGGCCAGCGATACCGCACGCGCGCTGCAGGCGCCGATCGACGGCCTTGGCCTGGGCTGGCGCGTGGGGCTGCGCAGCGGCGATGCCAGCAACCGCGACAGGCGCCTGGCCCGCGAAGGTCGCATCGACGTGCTGGTCACCACGCCGGAGTCGCTGGCGCTGCTGCTCAGCTATCCCGACACCCTTGAGCGCATGCGCCAACTGCGCTGCGTGGTGGTGGACGAATGGCACGAACTGCTGGGCAACAAGCGCGGCGTGCTGCTGCAGTTGAACCTGGCGCTGCTGCGTGAGGCGGCCCCCGCGGCGCAGCTGTGGGGGTTGTCGGCCACATTGGGCAACCTGCCACAGGCGCGCGACGTACTGCTGCCACATCGTCCACAGGCAACGATCGTGGAAGGTGCACGGCAGCGGCCGGTGACGATCCGCAGCCTGCTGCCCGAACCCGGCGAACGCTTTCCATGGGCCGGGCATCTTGGCCTTTCCCAGCTTCCGCGCGTTCTCGATGCATTGTTCCGTGCACGCAGCAGCCTGCTCTTCACCAATACCCGTGCGCAGGCGGAACTGTGGCACCAGGCCCTCGCAGCCGTGTGGCCGGAGGATGCCGGCACGCTCGCCCTGCACCACGGCTCGTTGGATCCTGCGCTGCGACAGCAGGTTGAAGACGGACTACGTGCGGGCACGTTGCGGTGCGTGGTGGCCACCTCCAGCCTTGATCTGGGCGTGGACTTTCCGGAAGTGGACCAGGTGCTGCAGCTGGGCAGCCCGAAGGGCGTGGCGCGCCTGCGCCAGCGCGCCGGGCGTGCACGCCATCGGCCCGGTGCCAGCGGCCAGATACTGTGCATTCCCAGCCATGCGCTGGAACTGGCCGAGTACGCGGCGGCCCGGCACGCGTTGCATGACGGGGTGATCGAAGCGCGACGTCCTCCCACGTTGTCGCTGGACGTATTGGCCCAGCACGCCGTCAGCCGCGCGCTGGCGGGCGGCTTCAACGCAGTTGCACTGCTGGAACAGGTCCGTGGCACGCATGCCTTCGCCGCGCTGGAGGACGCACAGTGGAATGCGGTGATCGATTTCATCGTGCAGGGCGGACGTGCATTGTCCCGGTACCCGGAGTTCCATAAGGTGGTACGCGATGCCGACGGCGTGTACCGCATGCCCGATCGCCGCCAGGCGCTGCGCCATCGGCTGTCGATCGGCACCATCAGCAGCGACGGCAGCGTGCGCGTACAGTTCCTGCGTGGCGGCAGCCTGGGCGCGGTGGAAGAGCAGTTCGCCAGCCGCCTGCGCCGCGGCGACCGTTTCCAGTTTGCAGGGCGGCTGCTGGAGCTGGTGCAGCTGCGCGACATGACCGCGTTCGTGCGCGTGGCGCGCGGTGGTGGTGATGGCGTGGTACCGCGCTGGCAGGGCGGTCAACTGCCACTGTCGATGCCGCTGGGCCGCGAACTGGAAAAGGTGCTGTCAGGCGCCGACCAGAGCGCGGAGTCGCGGTGGCTTGCGCCGCTGCTGGCATTGCAGTCGCAGCTGTCTGCGGCGCCATCGCCCGACCACCTGCTGGTGGAAGACGTGCGCCGACGCGAAGGCCAGTTCCTGTTCGTCTATCCCTTTGCGGGCCGCCATGTGCACGAAGCGCTGGCCGCGCTGCTGGCCCTTCGCTGCACCCGTCGGCAACGCAACAGCATCGGCTATGCAGTGAATGACCATGGCCTGGTGCTCGCTCCGGCCACGCCGGTGGATCTGCAGGAACAGGACTGGCGGGCAATGCTGGATGCTGGCGATCTGCTGCAGGACCTGCGCGAAGCGGTGAACCTGGGCGAGCTGGCGCGCCGCCAGTTCCGCGGCATCGCGCGCGTGGCGGGCCTGCTGGTACCCAGCCTGCCGGGTGGCATGCCACGCTCGCTGCGCCAGCTGCAGGCCTCCGCCGGACTGCTGCATGACGTGCTGCGCGAGCACGACCCGGAGCATCTGCTGCTGGCATTGGCCGAGCAGGAAGTACTGCACGACAGCCTCGACCTGCCCGGGTTGCGGCAAGTGCTGGCACGCATCGCCACACGTTCGTTGTCCCTGCAGCGGCCCTCATCACTGACCCCGCTGGCATTTCCCTTGTGGGCCGAACGCCTGCGTGGGCAATTCAGCAATGAAGACTGGCGCACGCGCGTGCAGCGTGCCGCGCAGCAGCTGGAGCGTCGCCATGGCCGCTGATCTTCCGCTGCAGCTGGGAGGTGAGTCGATGCTTCTGCTCGGCGGCCGGGCGCTGCTGTGGCCGGCACAGCGCGCGTTGTTGATCGCCGACCTGCACCTGGGCAAGGCGGACGTGTTCCGGCGTGCGGGAATCGCCCTGCCGTCGGGCGGCACCGGCAATGACCTGCAGCGCCTGCAGGACCTGGTGACCATGCACCAATGCCAGCAACTATGGATCCTCGGCGACGTCCTGCACGGCCCGGCGCATCGCGCGGCCTGGTATCAGCAATGGCTCGGTTGGCGAGAGCAGCACGCGGCGCTGGACATCCACGTGGTGCGCGGCAATCACGACCGTGATCTGCCGAAGGCGGCGCTGCAGGTGCAGATGCATGACGACGCTCAATTGGGACCGTTCCTGCTGCGGCACGAGCCGCTGGCCGATGCCTCCGCGCACGTGCTGGCGGGCCATGTGCATCCGCAGGTTGCGTTGCCGGCACTGCGTCGGCGCTTCCCCGCGTTCTGGCTGCGCCAGGGCGTGACCATCCTGCCGGCATTCTCGGCATTCACCGCCGGTGTGGTGCCTGTACTGGCGCCGGGCGAACAGCTGCTCGCCTGTGTGGAAGACAGCGTGGTGCCGCTGCCGGTTCGCTGAGGCGTCGAGACCTGCGCGGAATTACGACGGGCGGGCGGCGATTCCGCGCATCAGGCTGAAATCCTGCGTCGCCTCGTCGGCATGACGCGGCAGTGCCTGTATCGCCATCAGCATTTCCTGTGCGCAGGCGCGGATATGGCCGTGGCTTTCCGGTGATGCGTGGCTGATCAGACTGCCGACATGAAACTCGAACACATCTTCCAGTACGTCGGGCTGGTCCTCGTGCAGCATCCGCAGCAGACCGCGCAGCTTGCAGATTTCCGATTCCAGCTTCTCGACCGCGAACAACATGGCATCCTCCTCGTTCGTGCGGCGCATCCGGGCCGCAGCAGGCAACGACGGCGGCGCCACCCGGGCCACGCGATGATCGATCACGAAAAGGAAAGCGGGCGACGCGGCTGCCGCGTGCTCATCTCTTGTCGCACATACGGGGTGAGGCAATCGTTAAATGCCGTAACGAAAGGCTTCACGCGGTGGCCGGCATTTCCACGCCCTGTAGCGGCAGGGGCGCAGCGGCAAGCGCCTGGATGAATGCCGGATCGAGCGGCAACGCGCCCAGCCATCCGTGCTGGGTGCCGCTGAGCACGCGCAGCATGTGCCCACGCCCGCCAGGCAGTCGTCCCATCGGTCCCAACAGCTCATCGCGCGCCTTTGCCCACGCATCGCGATCGGACTGGAACAGCGGCGTCAGCCAGCGGCTCCAGCGTTGATAGACCGCCACATGCGCACGTCGTTGCGCCTGGTAGGCCTGCAATGCCGGTTCGCCACCACCGTGGGTGCGTAACGCGTCGCGCAGTGCCAGTGCATCCAGCAGCGCCATGTTCACGCCCTGCCCCAGCTGCGGGCTCATCGCATGTGCTGCATCGCCTGCCAGCACCAGCCGCCCCTGATGCCAACGCTTCATCACGGCATCGCGGTACACCGCGCGCGCCAGTTGACCAGCGTCACGCAGATGGGCGAAGCGCGCGCCCGCCTGTGGCCACAGCGCATGCAGTTCTTCCAGCCACGGCGCCATGCCGTCGCCCTGCCAGCGGTCGAAATCCGCACGCGGCAGGCTCCAGAAGAAGCTCAGGCGAGGCGTGTCGTCACCGGGTCGGGTGCCCACCGGCAGCAGGCCGATCATCTTGCGCGCGGCGACGTAGCGCTGCCGCAGCTGCTGCATGTGTGGCCAGTCTTCGGCCGGCAACAGGCACCACAGCGCGCCCCACGGGTACACGCGGTCCAGCGCCGCGCCACCGTCGACGGCGTTGCGCAGCGTGGAGGCGGCGCCGTCGGCGGCAACCACCAGATCGAACGGTCCGTGCGTGCGACCGTCGCTGTCGCGCAGCCGCCCCTGCTGGTGATCGACCTCGACGATGGTTGTGCCCACGTGCAGCTCGCCGGCGCCTTCACGCGCCTGGTCCAGCACCGAGAACAACGCCCCGCGCTGCATGCCCATGCCGTGCAGGCGCGTATCCAGGCCGTCATAGCCCATGTCCATCACCGCGCGCTCGCACGGCGTATCGCCATACAGCCTTCGCACCGGCATGGCGTAGCCACGCACGGCATCGAGCAGGCCCATCTGCCACAGCACCTGCAGTCCGCTGGGCTGCAGCAGGAATCCCGCACCCACCGGCCCGGGGGTCGGCACGCGTTCGAAGATCTCCACCTCGTGGCCATCACGGGTGAGCAGGATGGCCAATGCCTGGCCAGCGGTGCCGTATCCAATCACGGCGATGCGCAGTCGTTCCGTCATGACCGCATTGTGCCATCGGCGCAGGGGCGGTACATCAGCTGCCCCCTCTTCCGAGCAGATGTGCATCGGGCTCCGCCACCACTGCCGGCTCTCCTGCGAATGTCCCCCGGCAGCCTCTGCGCGGCTGCCTCCTCCTTTACTTCGCAGGAGAGCCGACAGTGGTGGCGGCGCTCAGCTTTCATGGCATCTGCCGGCGCGCGCGATTCCGCAACGGGAGCGCCTGTCCTTGCGTGCGAAGTAAAGGAGGAGGCGATGGCCGCAGGCCGGCGCCGGGGGACATTCGCACGCAAGGACAGGCGCTCCCGCCGCAAGAGCATCTTCACGGCCAGCAAAAAAAAACCCCGCCGAAGCGGGGTTTTCAACGCACTATCGAGTGGATCACTCGGCCGGAACGATGTTCGAGGCCTGGGCGCCCTTCGGGCCCTGGGTCACGTCGTAGGTGACCTTCTGGCCTTCCTGCAGACTGCGGAAGCCCTTGGAGTTGATCGCGGAGAAGTGCGCGAAGACGTCGGCGCTGCCGTCCTCCGGCGAGATGAAGCCAAATCCCTTGGCGTCGTTGAACCACTTGACGGTACCGTTCGGCATGGTGATGCGTGACCTTATGCAATGAATGGGTGGTGTACGCTGAACCCGCGCACAAGCTGAGTATGCAAAGCTTGTTACGCGAAGACAATCACCCCCGCGCCAATTCGCCGACCAGTTCCGGAAGTCCGTTGCTGGCGGCCTGCACATTGGCGAGCACTTCGGCCATGGTGATCTCCTCACCATCACCGCACCCAGCGGCCCAGTTGGCAACGATCGCCAGGCAGGCGTAATCCAGCCCCAGCTCACGCGCCAGCGCCGCTTCGGGCATGCCGGTCATGCCGACCAGATCGCAGCCATCGCGGCGCATGCGCGCGATCTCGGCGATGGTTTCCAGCCGCGGTCCCTGGGTCGCGCCATAGCAGCCGCCATCGTGGACCTTCACACCGGTCACCTTCGCCGCCGCCAGGATCTTGCTGCGCAGCATCGGCGTATACGGATGGCCAAAGTCGACGTGCACCACGTCGGTGCCCTCTTCTTCGCAGATCGTGCTGATGCGGCCCCAGGTGTAATCGATTACCTGATCCGGGCAGGCCAGCACGCGCGGACCGAAATCGTCACCGATGCCACCCACCGTGTTCAGCGCCAGCACCCGCTGCGCGCCGATCTGCTGCAGCGCGGCCAGGTTGGCCCGGTAGTTGATCTTGTGCGGCGGCAGCGAATGGCCTTCACCATGGCGTGCAAGGAAGGCCACGCGATGACCGAGCAATGTCCCGACCCGCACCGGGCCGGACGGCTTGCCGAAGCGGGTGTCGACTTCGTGGGTCTGCACGTCGTCAAGCTTGGCCAGGTTGTAGACACCGGTACCGCCAATCACGGCCAGGGCGATCTGTTGCATGAAAAGCACTCCAGAGAAAAAAGAACGCCGGCACCCGAGGATGCCGGCGGCAGGAAACGCAGGCCGCAAGCGGCCGCGTTGTTATTCCTTCATCGCGTAGATGGCCGGCACGCAGCGCAGGGTTTCGTTGACGTCCATGCCGAAACCGAACACGTAGCGATCCGGCAGCTCGATGCCTGCGTAGTCGGCGGTGACGTCCGGCAGCGCGCGATCGTGCTTCTTCACGGTCATCGCAGCAATGCGCACGTCGGTCGCGCCCTGCTCCAGGCACCAGGTGCGCACGCCCTGCAGGGTGTAACCCTCGTCGAGGATGTCATCGACCAGCAGCACGCGGCGGCCGAACAGCGCCGTGGCCGGCTTGTGCTTCCACACCAGGTCACCGCCGGTGGTCTCACCGCGGTAGCGGGTGGCGTGCAGGTAATCGAACTGCACGTCCTGGCCACGCGCGCCCAGCTCCAGTGCCAGCTGGCCTGCGAACGGCAGCGCACCGTGCATGATCGACAGGAACAGCGGCACCTCGCCCTGGTAGTCGCGCGCAATGGCGTCGGCGATGCCGGCAATGGCCTTGTCGATGGTGGGACGGTCGACCAGCAGGTCGGCTTGGGCCAGGGCCTGGGAAATGGTGAGGTTCGGCATCAGACGGTTCTTCCAAGGGTTTGCAGCAGACGGGATTGGGTGTCGCCATGGCGGGCATCGGCCAGCAGGCCATCCCAGCCAAGCGCGCCGCGGCCGAGCAGGCCCAGCAGCGCAGCGGTATTGAGGGAGCGTCCCTGCACCGCGTGCAGGGCTTCATCGACCAGCTCCGGGTGGCAGACCAGCACCACATCGCAGCCGGCATCCAGGTGTGCGTGCACGCGAGCCGGCACGCCACCGGCGCTGTGCGAGGCGGCCATGCCGATGTCATCGGAGAACACCACACCGCGGAAGCCGAGCTCACCACGCAGGATCTGCTGGATCCAGCGCGGCGAGTAACCAGCGGGTTCCGGTGCGACCTGCGGGTAGATCACGTGCGCCATCATCACCGCATCGGCGCCGGCGGCGATACCGGCCGCGAACGGGACCAGATCCTGTGCGCGCAGTTCATCCAGCGCACGCGGATCGATCGCGGTATCCACATGGGTGTCTTCCAGCACGGTGCCATGGCCGGGGAAATGCTTGAGGGTGGCGGCCATGCCGACCGCGTGCATGCCGCGCACGTAGGCGGCGGTGAACGCGGCCACGACCTGCGGGTCATCACTGAAGGCACGGTTGCCGATGGCGCGATTGCCACGACCAAGATCGACCACCGGGGCGAAACTCAGGTCCACGCCGCTGGCACGGACTTCACTGGCCATCAGCCAGGCGTGCTGCTCGGCCAATGCCAGCGCAGCGTCCGGATCCCTGGCGAACTGGGCACCGATGTCCTGCAGCGGCGGCAGTTCGCTGAAGCCCTCGCGGAAGCGCTGCACGCGACCGCCTTCCTGGTCCACGCAGATCAACTGCGGACGCGGTACGGCGGCGCGGATCGCCGCGGACAGTTCGGTCACCTGCTGCCGTGAAGCGAAGTTGCGCTTGAACAGCACCACCCCGGCCACAGCATCGTGCTGCAGCCACTCGCGTTCCTGGGCGGTCAGTTCAGTACCGGCAACGCCGATCAGCAGCATGGTCGATCTCCACAACGGGCGCCCGCATGGCGCAGTGCCGCATTGTCGCAGAACCGGCCAACAGGCGCAGTGGTCAAAAAAGGGGACGGAGGGGATCAAGGCGCAATCGACCCCTCAGTGCCGGATGCGACTTGATCCCCTCCGTCCCCTGTCGCGGGTCGGTCAGACCTTGCAGCCGTCCGCGCCGCAGGCGTCGTCGCCGCCTTCCGGGGCACCCTCAGCGCCCTGCCCCGCCGCCTGCTCGGCGGCGATCTGGCGCAGCGCGTTGGCGAAGGCTTCCGGGGGCTGGGCTCCGGAAACCGCCCAGCGGCCGTCGATGACGAAGGTGGGCACCGAGGAGATACCCAGTGCGTGGGCCTGTGCCAGGCCCGCTTCCACCTCGGCCAGGCCACGATCGCCGGCCAGCATCTGCTGGATCTCGTCTGCGCCCAGACCGCCCGCAGCGCCGGCCTCGACCAGCACCGCCGGGTCGGCCAGATTCTGTCCATGCTCGAAATGGGCGCGGAACAGCGCCTCGCCGACCGCCTCCTGCACGCCGTGCTGGCCAGCCAGCCACAACAGGCGATGCGCCGGCAGCGTGGTTACCCGCACCTGGCCCTGGCTGAAGTCCATCGGCAGGCCCTCGGCCCGCGCAGTGGTCTGGGTCTGGCCCAGAATCTGCTCGGTGCGCTCGGCACCGCCGAACTTGCGCACATAGGCCTCGCGCAGCGGCACCGGGGTGGCGTCCGCATCCGGGTCAAGCTGGAACGGCTGCCAGTGGATCTCAAGTTCGGGCGCATCGGCGCCCAGCAACTGCACACCCTGCTGGAAGCGATGCTTGCCGATCCAGCACCAGGGGCAGACCACGTCGGAGTAGATGTCGATTCTCATCCCCCCGACATGGGGGCCGACACCCTCGAAAAAAGGGGACGGATGGTTTCACCACTGTGAATAGGGGCGGCTGGCCAGAGCGACGTTGTAGTAGCGGGCGTCGTCGGTCACTTCGGCGCCGATCCAGTCCGGCAGGTCGATGGCCTGGTCGGCGCTGTCCAGCTCGACTTCAGCGACCACCAGGCCGGCGTTGTCGCCGAGGAACTCATCCACTTCCCAGGTCAGGCCGGCGTACTCGACCAGATGCCGGCGCTTGTCGATCAGGCCGCCGACGCACAGCGCCAGCAGGTCGCGCGCATCCTGCACCGGAATCGGGTAGTCGAACTCCTGCCGGGTATGGCCCAGGGTGCGCGACTTCAGGTTCAGCGCGGCCTTGTCGCCTTCGATGCGGACCCGCACCGAGGCGTTCTGGGTGCCGCGGTCGAGCGCGCCCAGATCGTTGATGTAGCCCTGCGCCATCGGGATGACCCGGTGCGCGGCGGTGCGCCACCCATCATGGGTGACGAGGAATTTGCGTTCGATTTCGATGCCCATGGGCACAGTATGCGGCTCACGCCAGACGCTGCCTATCGGCGCGGCGACGGGCACGACTACACTGCGCGGCCCCCAACCACGGAATGGTCGCTCATGATGCTTTCCCATCGCCTTCGTCGCTGTCTTGCCCTGTCGGCGCTGCTGCCGTGCGCCGTTGCCAGCGCCGGATCGGCGGTCGTACCTTCGCTGCAGCAGGCACAGGCCGCAATGGACGGGATGTTTGATCAGGCCATTGCCGATCGCCCCGCCAGCGACAGCAGCCGCCTGGTTGCCGAGACCTTCCGGCCCCGTCTGCAAACCCTGGACAGCTGTGCACCCGCCGAGGCCGGCGACGCCGTCGATTGCATCGCCACCGCCAGCGCAGGCATCAAATCGCGACCGCAGCTGCTGCGGCTGGCGCTGGTGGACGGCGTGTGGACCCTGCCTGACCAGCGCAATGTGCCCGTACCGGCGCCGCCCCGGGAAAGGGTGCAGGCGCTGTTGCGCGAACGGATCGCCGGGCAAGCGCAGCAGCAGGCTGACCCTGCCCTGCGCGCACGCTTCGAACAGGCTGCCAGCACCCTGCAGGTGCAGGAAGTGAGGAACTGCGAGGTCGCCAGCGACAGGGCCGCCATCGAATGCACCGTGCGCGCGGGCGACGGCAGCGAGCACGGCGAGCAGTCCATGGCCTTCGTGCGCGTGGACGGCCAGTGGCAGAACGCCCCGGCCGACTGACCGCATTGCCTGCCTGCAAGCGGCAAGGCAGACGCCGGGCAGCCCCCGGCGCTGCAGGCATCAGCGCTTTTCGAACACCGCGATGCTTTCCACGTGCGCGGTATGCGGGAACATGTCCATCGCACCGGCGCTGACCAGGGTGAAGCCCTGTTCGTTGACCAGGTAGCCGGCATCGCGGGCCAGCGAGCCCGGATGGCAGCTGACATAGACGATACGCTTGAACTGCTTCAACGGCAGCTGCTGCAGCACTTCGATGGCGCCCGAACGCGGCGGATCCAGCAGCAGCTTGTCAAAGCCCTGGCGCATCCACGCCGTGCTGCGCTGGTCCTGGGTCAGGTCAGCGCTGTAGAACTGCGCGTTGGCCAGCCCGTTGCGCTCGGCGTTCTCACGCGCACGCGCCACCAGCCCGGCATCACCTTCCACGCCCACCACTTCGCGCACCTTGCGCGCCAGCGGCAGGGTGAAGTTGCCCAGGCCACAGAACAGGTCCAGCACGCGCTCGTCGGCACCCGGTTCAAGCAGGTCCAGCGCGTGGGCGATCATCTTCTCGTTGAGCTTGGCATTGACCTGGATGAAATCCAGCGGACGGAACGCCAGTTCGACATCCCACGGCGCCAGCCGGAACGAAAGCGCCACGCCCTGCCCGTCCAGCGGCTGTACGGTATCCACGCCGCCCGACTGCAGGTAGATGACAAAGCCGTGCTGTTGGCCAAAGGCCGCCCAGGCGGCCCGATCGGCATCACTCAGCGGCTGCAGGTGGCGCACGGTCAGCACCACGGCCTGGTCACCGGCGATGAACTCGATCTGCGGGATGTCGCGCTTGCCATCCAGGGATTCGATGAAGGTCGACAGCACCTCCACCTTGGTGCCGATTTCCGGGATCACGGTCAGGCACTGCTGCAGGTCCGCGACGAAGCGCGGGTCCTGCTCGCGGAAGCCGACCAGGGTCTTGTCCTTCTTCTCGACCCGGCGCACCGAGAACCGGCCCTTGCGGCGGTAGCCCCAGCTGTCACCCACCAGCGGCGGCAGCACGGTGCCCGGCTTCACATGGCCGATGCGCTCCAGGTTGTCCATCAGCACGCGCTGCTTGGCGACGATCTGCTGGTCTTCGTCCAGGTGCTGCAGCACGCAGCCGGCGCAGGTGCCGAAATGCGGGCACTTGGGGGTCACCCGCTGCGGCGAGGCCTGCAGCACTTCCACCGTGCGCGCCTCATCGAAGTGGCGGCTGCGGGCGGTTTGTTCGGCCATCACCACTTCGCCCGGTAGGGCGCCGCTGATGAAGGTGACCTTGCCGCCCTCGCCTTCACGGCGGGCAACACCGCGACCATCATGGCTGAGGTCGAGGATCTCGGTCTGGAAGGGAGTACGGTCGATGCGGGAGCGGGATCGGGCCACGTGGCAACAGGCTGCGGGCAAAAGTGGGGGCGTATTGTCGCAGATCCTGACCAGCGGGGCCGCTGGCCGCTTGCGCCCGCCGCCGCCGTGCTTGATGATTGACCCCAGCTGACATGGAGGCAGCCCTGATGCAGATGACCCCGCGGGCCAGTCGACCCCGCTTCCTGCTTGTCGAGGACGACATCATCAGCCGTGGTTTTTTCAAAGCGGCGTTGGAAACGTTACCAGCGGATGTGGACACCGCCGACTCACTGGCCAGCGCCCTGGCGCGCGCCGAGCCCGGTGCCCACGATCTGTGGCTGATCGACGTCAACTTGCCTGATGGCAACGGTGCCCAGCTGTTGCACCAGCTGCGCCGCTCGCACCCGGACACCCCGGCGCTGGCGCATACCGCCGACGGCGATGCTGCCATTCACGCCCGCCTGCGCGAGGCGGGTTTCAGCGACACCCTGGTCAAACCGCTGGGCCGTGACCAACTGCTGAAGGCGGTCCGTCGCGCGCTGGTCAACAGCCCCGCCGGTTCCACGGTGCCGCCGGCGGCGGTCGAGCTGGCCCTGGAGGACTGGGACGAAACCGCCGCCCTGGCCGCGCTCAATGGCCAGCGCAACCACCTGATCGCCCTGCGCGAGCTGTTCCTGGCCGAACTGCCGGGCGTGCGCGATGCGGTCGAACAGGCGGTGGACCAGCATGACGAGCGCCAGCTGCGCAGCCAGTTGCACCGGTTGCAGGCCAGCTGCGGGTTCGTGGGTGCAGCGCGACTGGCACGTGCGGTACGGCAGCTGCATCACACGCCCGAATCGGGGCAGGCACAGGCGGGGTTCCGCGCGGCGGTGGCAGCCCTGCTGCACTGAGGGTTGGTCGGCAGGGCTGCGCCCTGCACCTGCAGAGGCTTTCAAGCCAGAGCAACACCAAAGGCCACACCCAGAGCGGCTCTGGCCTTCTGCTTGTTGGGCGGGGCGGTGTGGGKTGGCAGGACACGCCGTAAACCCATCCCTGGGGGCTTGGCCGCGGCATCCATGCCGCGGACACCCCCGCAACCGGACCCACCCCGCCCTCGACAATTGTCCGCGAGCTGTCGGAACGGCTTCCGCCTCTGGTAGGTGTCGACCTTGGTCGACACGTAGATCCACGCCATGCGTGGATGCTCTTCGATCCAATATCGAAATATTCGATTTCGATGGAGATTCATCCACGCATGGCGTGGATCTACCAGCCGTCATACGGAATCTGTCGGGAGGTGGGGCGGTGTGGGTTGGCAGGACCGTTGGCGCCATGGATGGCGCCATCGAGCCCCCAGGGATGGGTTTACGGCGTGTCCTGCCAACCCACACC